>JAEYRK010000064.1 GCA_023435645.1 Bacillota bacterium | reverse complement strand
CTACTTCTGTGACCCAATCTTCTACAGCCCAAATCCATTCAGCCCTCATATCTTCCTCAAACCAAAGAAAATCGGGAGATCCATACATGAGTTTTTTAACCAAGTGGTTATGTTCTTCCTGCCATTTCTGAAAACAACCCATAACCTTATCCATCGTATCCAGACCAGAGGAAAACGCCCTGAAGGGGTTTATTCGAATAACTCTGACCTCGGGAGCTCTTTTCATCTTTTCAGTCACATCCAATAAGCGATTCACATTGGAAGAGTTACCGCTGTATGTAACATTGATAAGCTGGTTTTCTATTTCCTTAGCTTTCTCATAAAGCATCTTTACGTCAGAACCTTTACTAAAATCTGCCAGTTCTATCTGTCGGATAAACTCAAGTACAACCTCTTTCAATTCATGAAGTAAGGCAACCTCTTCGTCGATATCTCCTACTTTTTTACCAAGCACATCCAAAACAACTTCGGAGCCGGATGTATTAAATATTCGTTGAATATCTTTAATACTGATGGACAGTTTGCGTAGAATGAGAATTTGTTCTAGCCTCTTGATGGCAGCTTCATCATATAGCCTATAAGCGTAATCATTGCTTCGGGTACTGGTTACCAATCCCATGTCTTCGTAATAACGAAGTGTACGAGCGGAAATATCATACTTAATGGAAATGTCTCTAATTTTGATTAACTTACTCATAAAATTCCTCCTTTTGATGATTTATACTTATATTAATCTGTTCCCCAACGGAAGAGTCAAGAGAATTCTGAAGAAAATGCTGAAGAAAATGTAAATAAATACAAGTATATAAATTGTTCCTCTATCCATATTATACCATGCATAAATTTTATTTAAACTTAATCTCAATCATCAAACTATTTTCAACATACATCTAGTCTATATACGCAATTATCGTCTTTTATAGTTCATTTTGTTCTTCCCAAGTCAATAGAGGATTACTCATGAAAGCTTGAAGCTCCGCCACTTAAGCTTATGTTTTATGACGCTTTTTGTTTTCGAGATACTTCTCATACAGCATAGAACCCCCCATAGGTCTTTTATGACCTCTGAGGGGTTCTATATCTTAATACTTTAAGCTGTTAATCTATCACCTTTAGCTTTGGCTACAAAAGGCTTACTTTTGTGCCATCCTTATTCTACTATGTTCCCATCAACCATAAGTCCCCACCTTACGCCGAATTTATCTGTAACACCTGCAACAAGGGGTCTGAAAAAAGCTTTTTCTGGCGAACTAAGGGAAATTGCTTCGTCTTTTAATATCTCATAGTTTCGTTACGGTCGATAAAATCAATTTTTGTTCTGAACGCCATCTCATATAGTTTAATCGCTTCGTCACAACGCCCGCCGAAATGAAAGTGTGTAACCAACATAATTACTTCTCCTCTCACTCTTCATAAACAGCGATTTTATTGCCATCAAGGTCAAGGAACCAAAACGCATATGCGCCCCACGGCTTCCTTTCGGGCGGTGAGATTATCTCTATACCAGGGATTTCCCGTAACAAGCGCTCGTAAAGCGCATCAATGTTCGAATCACTGAATGACAACCACACGTTCTTATCCTTTGCCACTTTTACTTGACCCGGATTGTAGACGGCAATCTTACTAAATCCGTAATGGCTACCTTCGACAAACGGCTCCTCCTGCAGGAGGATTTTGTAAAATTCTGCTAGACGGGGTGCATCATCAGTTTCTATACATACTCCACCAAACTTCATATTTTATCCCCTTTATTCTATAATATCAAACACGGTATATATAAAGCAAAAATATTTTCGCCCTATCATCCTGCCCCCGTACGTTACCCAAGGACAAGAGTGAAGCGATACGCATTACCTTCCTTTATGCTAAATTATTACATCATTTAATGTCAAGTAAAAATCAACTTTTTTACTACATCTTTCACAAGATAGTCACAGGCCGATGATTTGATGTATCCTTTATATTACATCACAGTTACCTATCAGCAGACAAAATGCAATGTATGGTAATACAAAAAATGTAAGAGCAATACATAAATCTTAATTGACACATTGAATAAAGTCACTGATAATAAAAGTTAGTACATCTCATAAAGTACCGAAAATCCTTTGCTTGATAAGCTGGGAATCGCAGGGAGGTATGGATAGGGATGATGTTCATAGATAAGAAGGGTTAAGTACAATGAAGTAGAGGAGAAAAACTACGATGAATGTAAGGCAATTTGAAGAATATTATGAGAAGATACGAGCCAATTGTGCCAGGGTAATCATAGGGAAGGATGATATCATTCGATTGATTGTGATTGCTTATTTGGCCGGTGGACATGTACTGCTGGAGGATGTTCCGGGTACGGGGAAAACAATGCTGTTCAGGGCATTTTCAAAGTCAGTGGGCGGCAGCTACAAGCGAATTCAATTTACGCCGGATATCATGCCCTCCGATCTGACAGGAATTAATTTCTATAATATGAAGAACGGAGAATTTGAATTCCGCCCCGGTCCCTTGTTTTCACAGATGGTTTTGGCGGACGAGATTAACCGGGCAACACCGCGAACCCAGTCAAGCCTTCTGGAAGCTATGGCAGAAGGACAAATTACTGTGGATGGCACCACCTATTTGGTAGAAAAGCCGTTTATGGTTATGGCAACACAGAATCCTCTAGAATCCGGGGGTACATTTCCACTACCTGAGGCTCAAAAGGATCGATTTATGATGAAGCTGTCCTTAGGGTATATGCAGAGAGAGGAAGAGCTATCCGTCCTTACAAGGGAGGCCTCTGCTGATATTTTGTCACAGCTGGAACAAGTAGTTACGATGGAAGAAACAGTAGCCTTGCAGAAGAGTTATGCTCAGATTGAGGTGAGTACTCCTGTGAAGGAATATATCATGGATATCATAGAGAAGACACGGAAGGATCGTCGCATTCTGTTAGGAGCCTCTACAAGAGCAGCGTTATCGCTTTATCAGGCTGCTCAGTTAATGGCAGCGATCCAGGGACGTTCCTATGTCATTCCTGAGGATGTTAAGCAATTAGCAGTATGTATCATGGAGCACCGCATGAGCTATACCGGAGTCATTCGAACCAATGAAGCAACAAGCATCTGCCAAGAGCTTGTGAATGAGCTACCGGTACCGACAGAGCCAATCATATCCTAGGGAGTGGTAGAATGATAATATTTTTGGTCGTGTTAATTTCCTTTGGTGCTGTGTTAGAAATATGGTCCCTTAAGGATAATTTTTCAAGTATAACATATCATTGCAGCCCATCAAAACGGGGATGTGAGCCTGGAGAAGCGTTTCAGATCATAACAAGAGTATCTAATTATGGTTATCGGACGCTTCCCTTTCTGAAGCTTGTGGAGGTATTTCCCAGAGACATAACTATTCAGGGTGTAGAGAATAGATTGACAAAGCAAAGTGAGTTTCTATTTACCAATGTGCTCTATATCCGGGGCAGACAGAAGATAACCAGAACCATAATGGCTTCACTACCCCATAGGGGAAGGTATCTGCTGGAGGGTTGTAGACTCCTAGGGGGAGACTTTCTTGGGTTTCGGGAGAACCTGAAGGAGTTAAAGCAGCTGGAGGAGATCATTGTCTTTCCCCGGCTGCTGGACGATGCTTCCCTCCTCCGGGCGCTGTCCGGATATTATGGTGAGTTTTCCGTCCGGAGATTTTATTTGGAAGACCCGATATTGGTTAACTCCTACAGAGAGTATACCGGCAGGGAACCGATGCGCTCCATCAGCTGGATGCAGAGTGCTAAGAAGAATCATCTCATGGTGAAGGAGTTTGATTATACCATGGAGCTATCGGTAACTATTCTGCTGGATGTATACCTGCATTGGTCGGAAGGTGAGTACTCGGAGGAAACAGAGTATTGTTTTTCCCTGGTTAGAACAATTGCCGAATTTCTGGAGCAGAAGAAGGTGGCCTACCGTCTTCTGACAAATGCCTATATCCCCAACGGGCAATCCGCCTATGAGGGCTTAGCAAAATCAGGGCAGGGGTCACATCATTATACAATGCTGCTATATACCCTTGGTCAAGCGATATCCAATACATTTTGTAATAGCGATGGCATATATGATATGGCAATTCAACAGTATTCCGGAGAGAATGCAATCTTCTTCGTTGCGCCCTTTGAAAATGAGAGACGCAGTAGTAGAGTGAAGCAGCTACAGAATCGCTTGAGCAGTCAAGTTTATCCGATGTATGCGGCTGCAATGATGGGAGGTGTGGGGGATGCTGACGAAATTATATAAGCTGATATTTGATCTTAGTATCAGCTACACGATTGGGGCCTTTCTGCTGTACTTTCTTGGAGGTATTTCGATTGAAGCCGGAGGGTATCTAATTCTGCTACTTACAGTAATGGTATCCACGCTATTGGAGAGAAAGAAGAGTATGAAATTCCTTGCTCTGTTCCTATTGCCACTGGGTTCTCTCATCTTGATTACTCCCTCTACCCCGGAGCTGATCGTATTCCTTCTGATCTGGGCCTATGCAACGTTTGTTATGTTTACAGAGCGTTATGCTGTCAGCCGGGGGGAGTTTATTGATATGCTGAAGCGGCTTGTATATCTGGCCCCCTTGTTTCTTTATTTTATTTTTACCGGTATGAAAGAATTGGGTTTTGCCATTGATATCACAGGTCCCTATATCGTAGCATCCCTGGTTAGCGCAAGCTTTTTGCTGCGCCATTTACGGGCTGTTCATCAGATGGAGCAGATCAAGCAGTATCGAAGGCAGCAGTTTATGGAGCTAATGATATTTCTAATCATTTGCTCATTGCTAACACTGGCCAAAGCTCCACAGAACTTGGCGGAAGGCTTTCTCTTGATGTATCAGGCGCTGCTGAGACCGATATTGACCGTTTTTGCTGGAATCTTAGGTGCGCTTATTTTGGGAATCATCCAACTGCTCTTAGCTCTTATCGGTTTAGTGACGAAGAATAAGGAAATTCGGAGTATGGAGGCTCAGGTTGGAGATGCAGCAGATCAGTCCTTACAGCTAATAGAAGGTGTGGGAAGAGGGATAGAATGGATCAAGCCCTTCCTATATTCTGTCGGCATCATCATTGGTTTGGTGATCCTCTTTTTCTTTTTCCGTTGGCTGATGGGGGAACGATACAAGCAAAAGCTGCCGGTGGGTATCCTTGAGACAAGGGAAGCCATAGAGGGTACGAAGGAAAGAAGAAGGGACTTCAAGAGGAGACGTCCGAAGGATCCGAGAGAGGCGGTCAGATATTATTATGGGAAGTATCTGCTGTGGCTGCAGCATCAGCGGGTAACCCTTCAGCCTAATGATACGACCGAAGAGATTGATGTTAAATATCAGAACGCATTGATTGAGGACAGGAAAGCCAAAAGAGAAGCTTCGAAAGAATTAAGGCTTCTTTACCGGAGATCAAGATACCGGATGACGGATCAAATCACCATAGAGGAAGCGAAGAAGGCAGAGCAACTCTATCAAACAATAAAAAACTCTAAGCTCTCTGCGAAGGGATGAACATCCCGGACTGCAGGAGGGAAAAGGAGAGGTCCCAGAGTTACACCAGATCTGGGACCTTTGTTACGATTATAAACGAAGCTCAGCGATTAGCTCTTCCCCAATTGTTTTTCCGGTTTCCACAAATCCCAAGCCGGCGTATAGTGCCTTAGCCAGCAGATTATCCGGCTCATAGGACAGAGAGATGAGCGGTGATTTTCCGTGAGGGAAGGTCCTTATTAGCGTAATCGCCTTCACCATAGCTTCCTTCCCGTAGCCCTTACCTTGCTCATGCCGGTCAATCATTAATCTGCATATCCAATAAACAGCTTCCTCATGATACTCATCCGGTGGATTATAGGTGATCAGAAGGAAGCCCACCATCTTGTCCTTGTTATAGATGGCATAGGGCATGGGAATGCACTCCTGATTCGCGATAGCTACATAGCATTCTGCAAGGCTTACGACATTACTGGCAACAAAGCTTTTTTGATCCTCTCTTGGCTCCAGTTCAATACATTCATCAAAATTATCTGAAGTAATATTCCTTAGTTCAATCATACAATCTCCCATCCTGTAGTTGACAACCTGTCAGCTGATCCTAGCTTGCCAGTTTTTTCTGTTAAAATCCAGACCCTAAGAATCATTCCTTGGATAAAACCTATTACTATTATAAATCAAGTTTGGGAAGAATGCACGATAATTCCATAGCGGATACAAGCAGTTCAAAACCCCTATCAAATGACAGTAAATTCAGTGTTGTTCTTAGGATAACAGTATTATACAATAAAGGAAATTTATATAAATTGCTAAAAAATACTTGAAATATCCAAAATATATTATATAATAGTAATGGTTATTGTTATTTAACCTGACAATAAGGTTATTTTTTTCACAAATTCTGTCATATACTTATTTATGCTTTTTACATATTTAAGTTTTGAACATAAAAAAGTCAGGAGGGATGTATTAGTGTATCAATTATTAATCGGTGGAGCAGCCGGGCAGGGTATCGAGACCTCGGTATCCATATTTCAAAAAATCTTAAAAGATTCCGGTTATTCTGTATTTACTGTAAGAGATTTTATGTCCCGGGTTCGAGGAGGACATAATTTTTCCCTGGTACGGTTTGGAACCGAGCCGATACTATCACACAGTGATCGACTGGACGGTATCGTTGCACTAACAGAGGAGACGATTGAGCTCCATATCGGACAGCTGAAAGCAGAGGGCTTTATCTTATGTGATAGCAGGTTTGCTTCAGAGGATTCAAGGACCATTAAGGCAGACTTCACAGCGATTGGTAAGGAGCTGGGGAATCCCAGGGTCCTTGGGAGTATTGCTGTAGGTGTTTTACTAAAGATATTCAGCCTGAATCTAGAGGATGGAGCAAGGGAACTAAAGAAATATGTAAAGGAACAGTATTTAGAGCTTAATGTGAGTGCACTGACCAAGGGCTATGAGCTAACGGATAGCAAATATCCACTGCTCAGAGGAGACAGGAAGGAGGCTATGCTATTAACGGGAAGTCAGGCCTTGGGCTTAGGCGCAATAGCCGCAGGCTTACGTTTTTACAGTGCATACCCAATGTCCCCATCGACCTCGGTGATGGAATATCTTTCAGAGCAGAGTCTGGAGACCGGAATAATTGTAGAACAGGCGGAGGATGAAATCGCTGCAATCAATATGGCAATCGGTGCTTCCTTTGCCGGGGTACCGGCGATGACGGGCACCTCCGGCGGTGGCTTCTCACTGATGGTGGAGGCCCTGGGCTTTGCAGGGATAGCAGAGATACCGATTGTAATTGTCAATGTACAGAGGCCGGGACCGGCAACCGGACTTCCGACCAGAACAGAGCAGAGTGATTTAAAGTTCATGATTTCAGCTTCTCATGGAGAATTTCCTAGAATGGTAATTGCGTTAAGAAATCATACAGATGCCTTTTATCAGACCGCCAGGGCCCTTAAGCTTGCTGAGAAGTACCAGATCCCTGTGCTACTGCTCAGTGACCAATATCTGGGCGATTCCTATGCAACAGTAAAACCCTTCGACCTGGAGCAGATTCATGTCGTGGACCCGAAGAGGACAGCGGAAGCATATCTATCCGAAATAGGTGCAAACGCAGAGAGTGAATGGGAGTATAACCGCTACCGCTTTACCGAGGATGGGATTTCTCCCAGACTGTTACCCGGTAGGTCTAAGCATCTTGTTACCGCGGACAGTGATGAGCATGATGAATACGGTAGAATAACAGAATCTGCGGAAATAAGAGTCCGTATGATGGATAAGAGGCTCGGTAAGCTAAAGCAACTGGAGCAGGAGCTTTTAGAACCGGAGTTTATCGGCGCAGAGGATTTTGATACCTTATTGATTGGATGGGGTTCCACCTATGGTCCAATCATGGAAGCCGTCAGCCTATTGAACGGAGAGAAGAACAGGAGCTATGCCGCCTTAGTGTTCGGAGATGTTTATCCCTTGCCTCAGAAGCTGCTGAGGGAGAAGGCGGGCAAGGCAGAAAGAATCATCAATGTAGAGCAGAATGCGACCGGACAGCTGGCCCAGTTAATCAGAGAGCAAACAGGCATCGAATGTGGACTTAGTATCCTAAAATATGACGGGCGTCAGCTTTCAGGGGAAGAGATTGCAGACAGAATCAGAAGGGAGGGAATGGTATGAGTAAGTCAACCTTTTGCACCTACGAGACAGCCTGGTGTCCGGGCTGTGGCAACTTCAGTATTCTGGATAGTCTGAAAACAGCACTTGAGGAGCTGGGGAAGGATCCGTCTGAGGTTCTGATGGTAGGCGGAATAGGGCAAGCAGCAAAGCTGCCGCAATACATCGGTGCCAATGCCTTTTGTGGTCTTCATGGCAGGGCTCTGCCACCGGCCATCGCAGCGAAGATTGTCAATGAGAAGCTGACAGTAATTGTAGACAGCGGTGATGGAGATTCCTATGGTGAAGGCGGGAACCATTTTCTGCATAATATTAGAAGAAATGTAAATATAACTCATATTGTCCATGATAACCAGATATATGGGCTGACGAAGGGGCAGGCATCCCCGACTACAATGGAGGGTATGATAACTGAGGTTCAGGTATTCGGAAGTATGAATACACCACTCAATCCGGTCCTGGTTGGGATTGCCGCAGGAGCAGGCTTTGTAGCCAGAGCCTTTAGTGGGCGTAAGGAGCATTTGGTATCTATCATGAAGCAGGCGATCGAATATCAGGGCTATGCCCTTGTGGATGTACTTCAGCCCTGTGTCAGCTTCAATAAGCTGAACACCTTTGCCTTTTATAATCAAAGGGTGTATGAGCTGGAAGAGGGTTATGATGCGACGGATAAGGCATCTGCTTTGCAAAGGGCGATGGAGTTCGGTGACAGGATTCCGATTGGAATATTATACCGGGAGGAGAAGCCTGATTATCACCAGAAGCATCCGATATTGAATAACGGTATCCCGCTGATTGATCGGGAGAAGCAGCCGGATATGCTGAGCAAATTAATGAAGGATTTACAATGAGTGAGTAGCGGACATGATGGCAATTATAGAACAAAGAAGCATAGAAACCAATCAAATGAAAAAGGAGGCTAAAAAATGGCAGTAAAAAATGCAATGACATCGGAATTCTTACATTCAGCGTATGGCGGAGAAAGCTTGGCACATATGAGATATCTCCATTGGGGTCAAATTGCATTGAAGGAAGGTTTTCCGAATATTGCTAAGCTATTTGAGGCAATAGGTTATGCAGAGAGCGTTCATGCCGGAAATCACTTTCGTGTAATTGCTGGTGATATTTCTGATGCAACCGTTACCTGTGGCGCTGTATTTGGTATCGGCTCGACAGTGGATAATCTTCAGGGTGGCATTAACGGAGAGCGTCATGAGATTGAGCAGATGTATCCCGTATATCTGAATGCTGCTGAGTTTCAGGAGGAACCGGGAGCTTTAAGATCCTTCCATTATGCTCTGGAAGCAGAGAAGCAGCATGTGGTACTCTTTGAGAGAGCTCAGGCAGCTGCTAGGGAAGGTAAGGATTTTGAACTGGAATCCGTCTATATCTGTCCGATTTGCGGACATACGGTACTAGACGAAGCTCCGGACAAATGCCCGGTCTGTGGAACCAAGAAAGAACTATATAAGAAATTCTAAGAAGGCAGGCGTTTATGCAAGGAGGGTTGCAGCCTTCCAAAGCAAGAGGAAGCCGGTATATTTATAACAGGCTATTAAAACTTCCACCCGTATATGGGGATCCCCGGAGGAATAGATCAGGGGACTTCATGATACGGGTGGTTTTTAAACCACTTAGGATGGGGTGGTATATTAATTATAGTAATAATACTTATTAAAAATGCTAAATTGCTTATTGTCGAATTAAGGTTTAAGATTACCTTGTGTAGTGATTCGTTATAAAATAACGATAGAAAAGTGGGTAGTGAGATGCAGCTTTTGAAAGACAGAATTATAAAGGATGGCAGGATTAGATCCGGTAATGTCCTGAAGGTGGACAGCTTTCTGAACCATCAGATGGATATTATGCTGTTTGAAGAGATCGGTAAGGAATTGAAGAGACGTTTTGCAGACTGTGAGATTACGAAGATACTTACGATAGAGGCATCCGGAATAGGAATTGCCTGTATTGCAGCCCAATATTTTAAGGTCCCCGTACTATTTGCCAAGAAGACACAGACTAAGAATATTGCAGGGGATGTCTATACCTGTAAGGTGGAATCCTTCACCCATGGGAAGGTATACGATATTATCGTTTCGAAGGAATTTTTAAGGCTGGAGGACAGAGTACTGATCATAGACGATTTTCTTGCCAACGGCAGTGCCTTATTGGGTTTAACGAAGCTGGTTCGTGATGCCAAGGCAACTCTGATAGGAGCCGGAATAGTGATAGAGAAGGGCTTCCAGGAGGGTGGACAGCTGGTCAGAGCAAGTGGAGTGCGAGTTGAATCCCTGGCTATTATCGATTCGATGAGCGAGGAGGAAGGAATAACATTCCGGGAATAGATTTACAATGGGCAGGAGCTTGCCCTGTAAATATAATTAAGCAAGTGGATTGGTGGAGCATTTCATTTGTTATCGGGGGATAAGCTTACGAAAAGGAAGCCAAGTCCAACCTATCATAAGGAGGAGAAATCATGTTTAAGGCAAGAAAGTTATGGTCACTCGCTTTCATCGTAATGATGGTGCTTGCACTCAGTGCATGTGGCAAGAAGGAAGAAGCAAAGGACGGAGAGAAGAAGGATTTTAAGGTTGGTGTAATTCATATCGGAAATCCTGCGGATGGTGCCGGCTATACCTATGCGCATGATCAGGGGATCGTAGCAATGCAGAAGGAGCTTAAGCTTACCGATGCACAGATTATCCGTAAGAATAATGTAGACGATACGGATGCTGTTGCAATTAGAACAGCAATGGAGGAATGCATTGAGGAAGGTGCAGATATCATCTTTGGTACCAGCTGGGGTTACATGGACACCATGGAGCAGCTTGCAACTGAGCATCCTGAGGTAATCTTCTCCCATGGTTCAGGATATAAGAGCAATAGCACGAACTTCAATAACTATTTCGGCCGTATCTACCAGGCTCGTTATCTTTCAGGTATCGCAGCCGGACTGAAGACCAAATCCAATATGATAGGTTTTGTAGCAGCAATGGGCGTAGACAACTCTGAGGTTACCGGTGGCATTAATGCCTTCGCCATGGGAGTTGAATCCGTAAATCCCAATGCCAAGGTTTATGTTAAGGTTACCAATACCTGGTTCGATCCTACCTTAGAGGGACAAGCTGCAGAAGCGTTACTGGATCTGGGCTGTGATGTTATCGCTCAGCATGCGGATACTACTGCTCCTCAGATGGCAGCCCAGGCAAGAGGTGCTTTCGGTATCGGTTATAATTCCGATATGACGAAGGATGCTCCTTCCGCACATCTGACCGCACCGATTTGGAACTGGGGTGTATATTATACCAAGGCAGCGAAGGCAGTAATGGAAGGAAATTGGAAGAACGAAAACTATTTCGGAGGCATGGATGACGGTCTGGTGGATCTCTCCCCTCTGTCTGATAATTGTGCTCCCGGAACAAAGGAAGCAATTGATGCAGCGAAAAAGAAAATTATTGATGGCTTCAAGGTCTTCGAGGGTTCCTTATTCGATAATGCCGGTAATGAGGTATGTAAGGCTGGCGAGTTCCTCTCCGATGGGGATATCACAGGAGCTATGAACTGGTATTATAAGAACGTTGAAGTAAAATAAGAGCTTTGAAGAAGTATAAGAAATCAGAAGAATATAGCGTATCCTTAGATTGCAGGCATTCAATTATCATAGAAATAGGCTGGTGGCATTGTGGAAAATAAAATGAATGAAACAATGGCAATCGAACTGAAACAGATTACAAAGACATTTGGGTCGGTTGTGGCAAACAACAAAATAGACCTTTCCGTGCAGCAGGGCGAGATTCTCGCCCTGCTTGGGGAAAACGGATCGGGGAAAACAACATTGATGAACATGCTTTCGGGCATTTACAAACCTGACAGCGGTTCTATTTTTATTGATGGGCAGCCGGTTACAATCAATTCCCCAGAGGATGCCATTCGGCTCGGTGTCGGCATGATTCATCAGCATTTCAAGCTAGTAGACGCATTATCAGCGACGGACAACATCATCCTGGGATCGAAGAGTAAGGGAATCTTCCTGCAAAAATCCAGAGCGGGTAGAATTAAGGAGATCAGCAACCGTTTTGGTCTCGATATTGACCCAGAGAAGCCGGTTTATCAGATGTCAGTCAGTGAGAAGCAGACCGTAGAAATTATCAAGGTGCTGTATCGTGAGGCTGATATTTTAATTTTGGATGAGCCTACAGCGGTCCTGACCCCACAGGAAACAAAGAGGCTATTTGAGATTCTGCGACGCATGAAGCAGGAGGGCTGTGCAGTCATCATCATTACCCATAAGCTGAATGAGGTATTGGAAATCAGTGACCGTGTCACGATCCTTCGGAAGGGTGAAAGTGTGGCCACAGTAGCCACCGCGGATACAAATGCGCAGGAGCTGACAGAGTTGATGGTGGGACGGCCGGTGGAGCTTTCTATCGAACATCCGGAAACCTTCTTTGAAGAGAACCTGCTGGAAATTCATCATTTGACGGTCAGCAACGAGGATGGCGTGGATATGATTAAGGATATCAGCTTTGATCTGAACCGCGGTGAGATCCTTGGAGTGGCAGGTGTTGCCGGCAGCGGACAGAAGGAGCTCTGTGAAGCAATCGCCGGACTTCTTCCTGTAAAAAAGGGAGCTGTCCTGTATCAGAATGAGAATATTATCGGCAAGTCGCCGAATGAAATTATAAAGATGGGCATCAGTATGAGTTTCATCCCGGAGGACCGCCTCGGGATGGGACTGGCTGCCTCCATGGGAATCGTGGATAATATGCTGCTGAAGTCCTATCAAGAAGGAAAAGGTCCCTTCCTCAGCAAAAAGGGAGCGAAGGAGCTGGCAAAGCGTATCGTAAAACAGCTGGATATTGTAACTCCCAGCATAGATACACCGGTCAGACGGTTATCCGGAGGAAATGTGCAGAAGGTATTGCTTGGACGGGAAATCGAGTCCCAGCCAAATGTACTGATTACCGCCTATGCGGTCCGCGGACTTGACATTAACTCCTCCTATACGATCTATGATGCCTTGAATGAGCAGAAGCAAAAGGGTGTCGGTGTCCTATTTATCGGAGAGGATCTGGATGTTATGCTGGAGCTCTGCGACCGTATTATGGTTCTCTGCCATGGTAGGATCACCGGAATTATTGACACGAAGGATGCCACGAAGGAGCAGCTGGGATTATTAATGACAGATGCATCAGTGGGACGGGGAGGTGCCAAATGACGGACGAGAGAACAATGAAAAACCATGAGCCCCTAATCCGTATCGTAAAGAAGACAGAGCTTTCCGTAGGGAAAACCATAGCCCTGTCCATCTTTGCTGTGATCGCCGCGATTGTGGCAGGTGGTATCTTTATCCTTGCAATTGGTCAGAATCCGATTGAGATCTATGCCACGATTGTCAAAGGAGCCTGGAGATCCGAGCTGGCTGCCAAGGGAACCATAAAGATTGCCATACCGCTTCTGATTGCATCCCTGGGAATCACCCCTGCCTTTCAAATGAGATTTTGGAATATAGGTGCGGAGGGTCAAATTATCATGGGAGGGATTTTCGCAACCTTTTTTGCCTTAAAATATGATCATCTTCCCCACGGACTTCTGTTGATCCTGATGTTTGCAGCCGGAATGGTGGGCGGCGGACTCTGGGGGCTTATTCCAGCCTACTTTAAGACAAAGTTTGGTACCAATGAGACACTGTTTACATTGATGCTGAACTATATCGCCTTATATATGATTAAATACTTCGTGGAGGGTCCCTGGCGTGATCCTTCCTCCTCCGGATTTCCTAAGATTGCAACCTTCTCTGAGAATGCCAGACTGGATCAAATCTTCGGAGTACATGCCGGATGGCTGATCGGTCTGATTCTGGTCATTGTAATCTTCATCTATCTGAGGTTTACGAAGCAGGGCTATGAAATCAGTGTTGTTGGTGAGAGTATCAATACCGCCCGTTATGCAGGGATGAATGTCAAAAAAATCATACTCAGGACGATGTTCCTCAGCGGTGCTATCTGCGGCATTGCGGGAATGACTCAGGTGACGGGAGCGGCATATACGCTAGGTGAGGGTGTCGCCGGAGGGGTTGGTTTTACAGCAATCACTGTAGCCTGGCTCTCTAAGCTGAACCCTCTGGTTATTCTGTTTGTAACCATAGGCTTCAGTATGCTAGAGAAGGGCTGCTCGGTTATGCAGAGTACCTTTGGCTTATCCTCCGCAGTGTCCGGTATTCTACAAGGAATTATACTGTTCTTCATTCTGGGCTTTGATTTCTTTACCAGATACCGTTTCGCCTTTAAGAAGGGAGGAAAATAGAAATGTTTTTAAATTTCTTATTCGCAGCAATGAAAGCAGGTACTCCCTTACTCTTTGGTACAACCGGAGAGATTATGACCCAGCGTACAGGCAATCTGAATCTGGGTGTTGAGGGTATGATGTTCATGGGAGCCTTCCTAAGCTTTTTTGTGGGCTATCGAACGGACAGCCTCCTATTGGCTCTACTGGCAGCCTTTGCCATCGGGATGTTCGGAGCTTTGATCTATGCCTTTGTAACAGTAACGCTTATGGCGAACCAGAACGTAGCCGGTCTTACCCTTACCATCTTCGGAGGCGGAGTGGCAAAGTTCTTCGGAGAGATCATGATAAAGAATGCCGGTGGTTCCCCGAAGCTTTCAGCGGATTTCATGGCATCTGTCTCTGAGAAGCCGATTCCCGTACTGGGAGATATTCCGGTTGTTGGAAAGCTCTTATTCTCCCATAACCCACTGGTATATCTGTCCATCGTAGTAGCCGTAATCTGCAGTATCTACCTGATGAGAACCCGGACAGGACTAAATATGCGGGCGGTCGGAGAAAATCCGGCAGCAGCGGATGCTGCAGGGATCCGGGTTACCCTGGTCAAATACATTCATATCCTGCTTGGCGGTGGTATCTGCGGATTGGGTGGTGCTTATCTCGCTCTGATTAACGGGGGCGGTGTCTGGAACAACAGCTCCGTAGTAAACGGTCAGGGGTGGATTGCCGTTGCCTTGGTTATCTTCGCTAGCTGGAACCCAGTTAAGGCTATTTTCGGGTCCTTTGTCTTCGGTGCCTTCAGTGTACTGCAATTCTATATGCCGAAGGACATCATTGAGATTCCCAATGCCTTCTATGTGATGCTTCCCTTCGTCATTACGACCATTGTGCTTGTCATAAGCTCAATGAAAAAATCCAAGAAGGGCTCTCAGCCGGCAGGCTGCGGCTTGAATTACTTCCGAGAGGAACGGTAATTATAGAATTCTAATTCATGCATTCCATATGCGGGTAGTCTGCGTATATGGAATGCTTTTTTATTGCTTTGGTGCCTGCATCATATGCCTGAGAAGTGAGTCACTGATCAAAATAGAAAAAAATTGAAAAAATGTGATAACATCACAGAAAGTCCAGACGTATCGTGTTATAGTGGGAATACACCAAAGGAAACTTTAAAGAGGGAAACGTAAGGATGTTACAATCATCAAAGGAAAAATGCAGAAACTTAAGCCATGCTCTATAGGAACGGGCATCATACAATAATCATATAAGGAGGAATCATTTATGGCAGCAATTAAAATAACTAAGAATAATTTCAAACAAGAGGTATTAGAATCGAAGGAGCCGGTTCTGCTTGATTTCTGGGCATCCTGGTGCGGGCCTTGCCGTATGGTATCCCCTACGGTAGAGGAAATTGCCAATGAGGTTGCAGGGACTGCCAAGGTCGGCAAGGTGAATATAGACGAGGAATCCGAGCTGGCGGAGATGTTCCGGGTAATGAGTATCCCGACGCTTATGGTCATGAAGGAGGGTAAGGTATCTGCAACTGCGGTTGGTGTCAGACCAAAAAAAGATATCTTGAGAATGTTAGAAATATAGAGTATAATGGAAATGGCAGGCAATATACTTTGAATGAAAAGACAATGCCAGCATATACTATACCTGATTAGCCGGTGCAGATGAAACACCTGTCAGGCTTATGAATTTGAAAGGAGAGATGTGAATGCGTAAGGATGTAAAGTTTTTCAGATGCAAACACTGCGGCAACATAGTAACAAAGATTTATGATGCAGGCGTTTCTGTATTTTGTTGTGGCGAAGAGATGGAGGAGATTACAGCGAATACAGTGGATGCCTCAAAGGAAAAGCATGTTCCCTCCGTATCTGTTGCAGGTAATATAGTTAAGGTTGAGGTAGGAAGCGTACTGCATCCGATGGAAGAGAAGCATTATATTATGTGGATCTATCTTCAGACGAAGAAGGGCGGACAGATCAAATACCTGGCACCTGGTGAGGAACCGATCGCAGTATTTGCTGTGGAGGATGATACCCTGGAAGCAGTCTATGAGTATTGCAATATCCACGGACTCTGGAAGACTGAAGTCTAAATTAAAAAAAATCAAACATGCATGCAAGACTTTGCAATGAAAACAGGCTGACCTAATTATGGGAAGCCTGTTTCAAAAATTGCGGTGCTTGCATGCTGTTTTGTATTGTTACAAGGATTTGGATTACCTTATATGATAACATAAGCATAGGGAGGTAGGAATGGAATATAAGGATCATACGGCTTACTTTTCAGAGACCTTAAGCTTCTATAAGGAGCTGACCGATGCACAGAAATATATGTTAAAACAAAATATTGTACTGAAGCAGTTTTCTGCAGGTGAAGCAATGCGTAGCGGATCGGAAAACTGCTCCGGATTATTCTTAATACAGAGCGGACAGGTGAGGGCATATATCATTTCAGAAACAGGCAGGGAGATAACCCTTTATCGCTTGTTTGACAGAGATGTCTGCATTTTCTCAGCCTCCTGTATCATGAAGAACATCGCTTTTGACATCTATATCGAAGTGGAGAAGGATACAAAAGCGTTCCTAATACCGATTGCTGCCTTCCGACGGCTATCAGAGGAATCCTTAGCAGTGATGTCCTTTACAAACCAGCTGATGGCCTCCCGATTTACAGAGGTTATGTGGATTATGGAACAGGCTTTATTCATGAGCTTTGATAAACGCTTGGCAAATTTTCTACTGGAGCAATGTAATATTGAGGACTCGGACAGCTTAGAAATCACCCATGAGAAGATTGCAAATCATCTGGGTACCGCCAGGGAGGTAGTGACCAGGATGTTAAAATATTTTTCCAATGAAGGAATGGTTTCATTAAGCAGAGGAGCAATTCATATCACGAATGCCAAGAAGCTGGAAGCGCTAAGTATTTCATAGAGGGGGATATCAAATGAACGCAGGGAAATCGATCAGGGATCGGCTGATGGAGCTGGCGGATGAACAATATAGAATATTTACCACACGCCTGACACCGGGTAAGGATCGTATTTTAGGGGTAAGACTTCCAGTCTTACATAAGCTGGCAGCTGAGATCGTGAAGGAGGACTGGAGCAGGTATCTTAGGGATACCACAGCGGATACCTATGAAGAGGTCATGCTAAAGGGAATGGTCATCGGGCGCTTGAAGCTTGAGATTGATGAAATCCTTCGACTGGCAGCGGAATTTATTCCCCTTATTGATAACTGGGCAGTATGTGATATCTTCTGCAATGGGTTAAAGCTTACCAAGAAGCATAAGGACAGGGTATGGGAGTTCATTCAACCCTATCTGAGATCGGATCAGGAATATGAAATCCGTTTTGGAGTAGTCATGCTCTTGTCCTATTATGCGGAGGAGGCATATGCGCCCTATGCTTTTGACCATTTTGACCGGATCCGTCACGAGGGATACTATGTGAAGATGGCAGTAGCCTGGGCAATCTCTGTCTATTATGTTATGCTTCCCGAGCTTACCTTAGATTACTTAAGACACAACATGCTGGATGATTTCACCTATCACAAAGCACTACAGAAGATAACGGAATCTCTTAGGGTAGATCAGGAGACCAAGAATCTGATTCGCAGTATGCGGAGAAAGAAATCATGAATCAAAGGATGAATCATGTGTTGGAATTGTAATCAGAGTGTTATATTAGCAGTAGCTGCAATATAACACTCTTTATTTATGTGGATGAAAGGGGTGGCCGCTTAACCCATAGAAGGAACAGATCCAAATGCAGATCCAAATGCGGGAGGAAATTACATAGAAAAAGAATTCTATTCATGGTATAATAAAGAGGTGGCAAGGTATGTAATGCAAGCTTGCTAAAGGAGGATTCATATGCGATTAACTTTTTTGGGTGCAACCCATGAGGTAACAGGAAGCTGCTTCTATCTGGAGGCATGCGGAAAACACATCCTAATTGATTGCGGTTTGGAACAGGGGAAGGATGCTTTTCAGAATCAGAAGATCCCAATTCCTTCTGCACAGATGGATGCTGTTCTGTTAACTCATGCCCACATGGATCATGCAGGAAAGCTTCCGATGTTATACAGTGAAGGCTTCCGGGGAGCCATCCATGCCACCGGAGCAACTGCTGCTCTATGTGATATCATGCTACGGGACAGCGCTCATATACAGATGGCAGAAGCTGAATGGAGAAACCGTAAGGGCAAACGCTCCGGAGAACAGGAATTCACTCCGATCTATAACATGGAGGATGCACTAAATACCATCCGATTATTTGTACCTCATGAGTATGGGATGACCTTCACCCTGTATGAGGGGATTGAAGTACGATTTACAGATGTCGGGCATCTGCTGGGATCAGCCAGTATCGAGCTTTGGATTACGGAAGAGGGAGTTACGAAGAAGATAGTATTCTCGGGAGATATCGGCAACCTGAACCAGCCCTTAATTAGGGACCCTCAGTATATCAAGGAAGCGGATTATGTCATTATGGAATCCACCTACGGGGACCGAAATCATGAGGAGGTTCCTGATTATGTCAGTGAACTGAGTCATATCATACAGACCACCTTGGACCGGGGAGGCAATCTTGTCATTCCCTCCTTTGCAATCGGAAGAACTCAGGTACTCCTGTATTTCATACGTAAAATCAAGGAGGATCGGCTGGTACAGGGGCACGGAGATTTTAAGGTTTATGTGGACAGTCCCTTAGCGATTGAAGCTACACAGATTTTTGAAAGAAATATGAATCATTACTTCGATAAAGAAGCAATGGATTTGATCAATAAGGGTATCAATCCGATCAAGTTTCCGGGGCTTATGACCTCGATCACCTCGGAGGAATCCAAGGCAATCAACTTCGACGATGAACCGAAGGTGATTATCTCAGCCTCCGGTATGTGTGATGCAGGAAGAATCCGTCATCACCTGAAGCATAATCTGTGGAGAGCGGAAAGTACAATCCTATTTGTCGGCTACCAGTCCGTCGGCACCCTGGGAAGGCATCTGCTGGACGGGTCCTCCGAGGTGAAGCTGTTCGGTGAGACAATCACAGTCAGTGCAGAGATCAGAAAACTAGCCGGTATCAGCGGTCATGCTGACCGGGAAGGTCTGCTTCTATGGTTGAAAGCCTTCGAAAATAAGCCGCAGAGAGTCTTTGTTGTCCATGGGGATGATCAAGTCTGCACAAGCTTCACCTCCTATCTCCGGGAGGAACTAGATTATAATGCGGTGGATCCCTATAGCGGAACTGTCTATGATCTGGCGAGGAATGTATGTGTTTATGAAGGGATACCAATTCCTGTGGAGAAGAAGGAAGTACATCATGGAAAGACAGATTCTGTATTTGAACGTTTGGTCAATGCAGGAAAGCGCCTGGTAGCAGTGATCCAAAGAAATAAGGGAGGTACGAATAAGGATCTTGCAAAATTTGCTGACCAGATAAATTCCCTTTGTGATAAGTGGGATAGATAAGACGGGAGTTATCCTTAATAGATCAAGTAAAAGTGAAAATATCCTTCGTAACAGAGGGAACAAATAAGACAATAGAGACCCTTAGGAATGATAAAGTGAAGGCATGACAAAGGGAGCTATTGTCAACGACAGTGAGGTATCATATGATGAAGCAACCAAGCAATGGATCGCCAAAAACAACTTACTATATTAGGATTGTGGGCGGAGGATATCTGTTATATACAGCGTACGCTCTGAATGCTGACTGGGTGACGGTAAAGCCGGAGCATAAGCTATTTATCGGAGCTGCCATCGTGCTGTTTGTATTAGCAGGTTTTCTCCTGTGTCTGTTTTCATTACTCAGTCTGATCAAGCTTAACAGAACACAGTCAGAGCAGGAGGAAGCAGTGGAAACTGATGAGGAGGCTCCTGAAGCAGATTCCTCCTCGCAGGTGGATATGAATTCATCCGAAGCGAATCCCCCAGAATGAAAAACGGCTGAAACAGAGGTATAAAAGGACAGACAAAGAGAGCCATCAGGCTCTTTTTATCTACCATACTTGCCGGATAGGAACAGTTAAGATATGCGATGCATAGTGCCCCATATGATCTGAACCTTCCTTGCCATAGAGTGGTCAACCGCAGGGGCTCCATGGCACCCGGAGGTATCTTCGGTGGAGAGGAGAACCAGCGGAAGATGCTTGAACAGGAGGGGGTCACTTTTCAGGAGAACGGATGTATCGATATGGAACAGCATGGGATCAGAATATCCTCTTAAATTACAATAGATTACCAACTATTACTTGACACAGCATAATATAAATAGATTGACATGTGACCATTTTCCACCTAAACTAATCATAATGATAAAAGAAACTTTACTACAAAGGAAGCGACGTAAGGTATGACGAATAAGAACTCTCTTGGTTACATAAAAAAAATTGGAATTGGAGTATTACTTGCTTTGTTCCTTGTGCTCGCCATGTTTATCCAACTGCAGACCATCTCAAATAAGAGGGATCAGGAGGACAAACTAATTCTTGATATCTTTGGTAAGCAGAGGATGTATACTCAGATGATAGCTAAGGACTCCAGCATTCTCTATGCATTAATTCAGGATATTGAGGACGGTAGAATCAATGCTTCTGTTGGCGACGTTGAAAATAAATATCAGGAGTATAAAGGCAACTTAAGGAAGGCAGAGCAGGATTTCTCTGCGACATTAATGGCATTGAATGAGGACTGCCTCCCGGTAGATGAAGAGCACATCGACATCAGAAGCTCAGTTGATAAAATGTCACCCTATCTGAAGGAAATTAATCTATTGTGGGAGGAATTTCACAGGTATATTCAAGTTATGATTCAGGCGGAATCCATAACAGATCCCGTGGTAGAAGCTGCTACCTTTATTAACCTGAATAATATGAGGCTTCTTGAGCTCAGTGATCAGATTCAGCAGGTAATTCTTGCGGAATCAATACAATCCTCCAGGATCATGGCTACTGTATTCTATATTCTGATCGGAATATTAAGTGCAATTGTAATTTTTGCGATTGTCCACCTGTTGAAGTTTATCATACTTCCGTTTAATCGTCTTTACAAGGGAATATCAGATATTGGCCTTGAGTATTATCCGATCAATGTGGAGATTCCTATCAGTAAGAAGTCCATGCCAATACTGGTTGAGCTTAATACCATGTTCCTAAAGATTCAGAAGCTGATTAGCCTGATTGAGGAAATGAATAGTCATGCATCCTTCCCAGAGAGTTTAAATTATATCAACAAAACCTTCTCCCGCTTTATACCCTATAACTATATCGGAATAGCCCTTTTAGACGAAACAGGGAAGCATTTACGTGCCTTTTATGGTGTATCGGATGGAAGCATCAGCGGAATGCCGGAAAAGATTGCAGGACAGGCCTGGCTGCTCGCAGATACCAGTCTTGGTGAGCTGATTGAAACCGGAGAAGCAAGAATCATCAATGACCTGGAAGAATATTGTAAAAAAAAGCCTCCGAAGCTATATAATAAGATTATCATGGATGCCGGAATACAGGCCTCCATTACCTTACCCCTAAAGGTATCCAATGATCCGGTAGGAATCATTTTCTTTTCAAGTACGCAAAAAAATGTTTATAAAAAGGAACATATTAATTTTCTTAAGACTCTGGTCAACAGTATTGCCATCAGCTTTCATCAAAACATCTTTATTAATGATCTGGTCTTTAGTAGCATTCTGGCACTGGCAAAGCTGGCAGAGGCAAGGGATGAGGATACGGGGGATCATCTGGACCGCATGAAGATGTATTCCAGACTGATTGCAGAATTGCTATATGAAAATGAGGTATATCCAGATCAGATTACACCAGAGTATTTTGATTTGATTGAACGCTTCAGTCCGCTCCATGATATCGGTAAGGTCGGTATCAGAGATTCCATCCTGCTAAAGCCCGGGAAGCTTACGAAGGAAGAATACGAGGAGATGAAGCATCACACGAAGTATGGTGCCAGTGTGCTCCGGGCAGCGGAAGAGAATATTGCCAAAAGAGGCAGGAAGCTCTTTGGTATGGGAATTGAAATAGCGGAGGGGCATCATGAGAAATGGGATGGAAGCGGCTACCCTGAAGGAAAGAAGGGAGAAGAAATCCCTTTATGCGCCAGGATTGTAGCTGTTGCAGATGTTTTCGATGCTCTAACCAGTAAGCGTCCTTATAAGGAAGCCTATCCGTTTGATTTAACTATGAGCATTATGGAAGAGGGCAGGGGGAAGCATTTCGATCCGAATATCCTGGATATCTTCTTAAGCAATCGAAATCGAGTGAAACGAATGTATGAAGAGTTCGTAAATAGTGATAGAGACTAACAGGAGGATCGCAGGTCGCTTCTGATCAGTGCTTCCTCTGAGATAGGGAGCTATATGATAACAGTGAAATGGAAGCAGGGGCGCATCGTTCCTGCTTCCATTCATAAGCAAAGCAATTGACACAGTGATCAAATCGTAATAAACTTTAATCGGAGATTAATTCCCTTTCTTGTTTTGGAAATGCTCCGGTATTCGCATATCACTGACGATAGCGCTGACCTGCTGATACATCCGGCTAGTACCCTCCTCGGAGGCTTGATAAGAGAAGGCAGATTCCGGTTGGATGCCAAGCTTATGGCTCTCCTTAGCCACATCAATATTCGCACCCATAAAGATGAATTCCCAATGGTACCTTTTCTGCTGAAGGGTAATCATGTCGTTGACTTTATCATAGGTGAACTCCTTGCTGGCATTCTCCATGCCATCCGTAGTAATCACGAAGATGATTTTCCCCGGGCGGCTTTCCTCAGGAATATGGGACAGGCGAAAGCCGACATCAAGGATGGTCTTGCCGACTGCATCCAGGAGAGCAGTCGAGCCGCGGGTAAAGTACTCCTTCTCCGTAAGGATAACCTTACTGGCATCCACACCATTATGTAGGATCTCATACTTGTCATTAAAAAGTACTGTGGTAAGCAAGGTCTGCCCCAGCTTACACTGGCTCTTTAAAAAGCCATTAAACCCTCCGATCGTATCGTTCTCCAGCCCGGACATCGAGCCGCTGCGGTCAAGTAGGAAGATAATTTCGGTTAAGTTTTGATTCATAGATAACATCCTTTCCTATTTTATTTTTTGTTAAGGTATTTGCGAAGCTTCAGGCTGTATCTTAGTGCGCATAACGGATACATGCTCCGGTTTTATTTAAGAATTTGCTTTGATGAGATAATGATAGATGATTTCATACAAAAAATGGTCGCTTTGCAGGCGACATAAGGGAGGCATTCCTTTGAATATTCAAATCCTTCGTGAACTGCAATCCTATATCGAACATAACAGGGAAGAAGCGCTCGGTCCCATGAGGGGATCCTACTTTAGGCAGCGGCTGCATCTGCCGTCCTCTATGTCAAATGCCAGTAGGGGGCAGGAGAAAGAGAATAAAGACAATATAAAGTACATAAATGCCAAAGTGCACATAGGTAACATAGATCACTTTGATTACACAGATAACAGTGAAACCCTGGAACGGTTCCGTGTCTTTCCTGGGGACAGGGGTAATTCGGAATACCGAAAGGCTTCATTACAAGAGGAAGCTCCAGAAATCAAGTTCTGTGAGCCGAGTGCTCAGATTAGCGACTCCAGTTACACACCAAAGGAGCAGGATTTAGAAGAATATATTAAAAGCCAAAGAAGTAAGGAAACCTTCAGCACGAGGCTTTTACAATTCATCGATGGAACAGGATTAACAGATGCTGAGATCTATAAACGGGCCGGAATCGACCGCAGACATTTTTCTAAAATTCGCTGTGATAAGGAGTATAGGCCGAAGAAGACTACGGTCTTAGCCCTCTGCCTCGCTTTGCAGCTGGATGAGAACGAAACCGTAGAGCTGCTAAGCCTGGCCGGATATTCCCTGTCAAAGGGGGATACCGGGGACCTGGTGATAAGCTTCTGTATCGAGAGAGGGATCTATGACCTGATGGAGGTGAATGAAGCGCTGGTCTTCTTTGGACAAAAGACCATAGGAGTTTTGGAATAGGGCGTCAGGCTGAGCTTTATGCCTTCTGAAGTAATCCTGAGGCTCATGGGGAGCGCAATACCAATCAGCAGGAGAAAGGCCAGAAGGATGTAAGAAGTTGCCAGTAGTATGGATTGGTGTTATAATTCTAGTCATTAAAAGAGTAATAAGAATAAATACAATCATTGTGCGGAGGATAAAATCATGGCATCGTGGATGGTACATTTTCGGATAGCTGACGCATTACTAGATGAGATCGGGGGAGATGCTGAGCAGTTCATCGTAGGTAATATCGGCCCGGATTGTGGAGAGCCAAACGAGGATTGGAGCAGCTTTACTCCATCGTCTGAAATATCCCACTGGAACACCGGTAAGAGTAAGAGGGGGATACAGAGCGAGGCTTTTTTTGATAGGTACATCAAGGATCAAAGCAGTGACAGCAGGTATCACTTCTACCTGGGCTATTATGTCCATTTACTCACCGATAAGCTATGGAGTTCCTATGTGTATGAGCCGACAGCAATGAAATATCAAGACCGTTTAGAGCAGGACAGTGGATTTATCTGGGTAATCAAGGAGGACTGGTACGATCTGGATGCGAGATACCTGAGGGAGCATCCCGATTTTAGGACCTTCCGAATCTTTGAAGGGATTACAGCTTTTCCCAATGTATATCTGGATTATTACTCGGAAACCGCAATAGAGAAGAGAATCCAATATATTGCGAATTTTTATCGTACCTATGAAGGGGATCTGGACAGGGAATATCAATACCTATCCGAGGAGCAGATGGATGCCTTCGTAGCCCATGCGGTGGAAGAGATCAGGAAGGACCTGAGGTCCAAAGGGCTTATACAGGAACGAGCAGGAAGGATGGAGTAGGATCCTTAATTAAGAATCATATTTGAGAGAGGTCTGACGAATGAAGGAATTACAATTAACCATTCACGGAGAGCACTATATTCTGATTAGTGACTATAAGGATAATGACGGATACCGCCTGGGTCTTAATAGATTGGTGAAAAAAACCTTTGCCTTTGATTTTGAGGACTGGTATCAGGGAGGCTATTGGAGGGGCAGATATATACCCTATTCCCTGTTGCATAAGGATGAGCTGGTTGCCAATGTCTCAGTTAGTATTCATGACTATTTGGTGGACGGAGTAAAAAAGACCTATCTTCAAATTGGAACAGTGGTTACGGAGGAGGAATACCGTGGCAAGGGCTTAAGTCGGGTCCTTGTGGAGAATATTCTTAAGGAGTATGAAGGCCTGGAATTGATTTATCTGTATGCGAATGACTCCGTTCTGGAATTTTACCCGAGATTCGGGTTTGTAGCCGGGAAGGAATTTGTCCACTCCAAACTGGCTCAGAAGTCAGGAAAGCAGATGCCATACCGGAAGCTGGATATGGATTCAGAGCTTGACCGGGGACTGCTCCTTCAGCTGGCTGCTAATACCCTTCCGATGGCAAGGATCTCCATGCTGGACAACCCGGGACTTCCGATGTTCTATCTGACAAAGTTCATGAGGGACAATATTTATTATTTTGAAGAGCTTCAGCTGGCAGCAGTTGCTGAATTGGAGAGCGATACGATGGTCCTTACTGATATTTTTACGATTAAGGAATTTGCGCTTGAGGATGTTATTTGTTCTCTGATGGATAGGCCTACAATGAGAGTGGTGCTTGGATTTACCCCCAGGGAAACAGAGGGCTATGATTGTGAACCCATAGTCGAGGAGGGAAGTACCTTCTTTGTCAGGAGCATGGGAACCGATTGCAGCACTCCTCTTGGTCATGGCAGATTCCCTATACTATCCCATACCTAAGCAAAATTTTTGTTTGGGCTTCCTCGGAAGCCCTTTTTTTATCCATTACCTCACAAAAATGTATACTTCTTATACCTGATGCAGGAATAGCATGTTTCAAAATCGCTCATATTAAGCATGTGATATTTTGTGGATTTCATATTTTTCAGAATGAGAGCTTGTGGATAATCATGAACAGAATGGAGAATAGCAAGAACAGAATAGTCGGTGGGATGAAGGAAGCTACCGGTAAAGTATTGGACCTTGAGGAGCTGGAGCTGAAGGGGAAGCTTCAGACCATGAAGTCCGAGGCAGGAGATAAGCTGGAGGATATCAAGGATGGAGTTTATGAAAAAGCAAATGGGCTGTTTAATAAGATGAGGGACAGGGATGGGAAGAACAGCTGATCGCAGCAGGAATTGAAAGGAGGCATACAAATGCCAGAAATCAGTAATTTGATTGTGTGGTTAATTCTTGGAGGATTATCCGGTTGGATTGCCAGTAAAATCACCGGAAATGATAAGCAAATGGGAGTGGGCTTAAACCTACTCGTGGGGATTGTGGGAGCATTTATTGGAGGATGGCTGGCCGGTATCTTCGGACTGGGTCCTGCTACGGGATTAAATCTATGGAGTATCATCATTTCTGTAGTAGGTGCTGTCATCTTCCTGACGATTGTAAAAGCATTGAAAAACAGGCAGAAATAAACAGTAAGCTATCCTCTGGGCAAGGTTACTGGTCTACAAAGCCTACATGAATTTCTTTTTTTTAAAAAAGATAAAGCAAATGATGGCAACGATACAGCTGAGGATGATGACAAACAAATATCCGTAGCTCCAGGTCAGCTCCGGCATGGTCGTGAAATTCATCCCGTACCAGCCGACAATGAGCGTCAGGGGAAGAAAGATCGTTGTTACCACCGTGAACATCTTCATAATTTTATTCAAATCGTATTCCAGTTGGGCATGGTACGCCTCACGGACCTGGACACAGTATTCCTGAAGCATCCGCGTATTATTGCTCAACCGGGATGTCTTATCTGAAAATACCCTGAAGTAATGAAGGTTTTCTTCAGCCAGTAAATCAGAGCTGTTCTCTTCCAGCTCTTCCCCAAAGGCGATCAGCTGCTGGTAGTAGTTATCGAGCAGCATTAATTCCTTTCTGATCCCCGATATCTGAAGGTTAAAATCCTTATCCAGATTCCGATTATTGATCCGGTCTTCATGCTCACTGATCTCAGCTTCCAGTTTCTCCAGAATCGTATAGTCATCATAGATTAAGCGTTCCAGGAAGAAGTAAATCAGCCGTTCAAGGGTAAGCTTCTTCAGGTTCAGGTGAGCAAGCATTTCCTTCATCCGATACCTGCTACTGTCATCCTTATCCTCAATGATCACCAATAACAATAGATTCCTTTTGATATATACTCCAATTCGGTCCTGTATATGGATAATCTGGTGTTCATTGATTCCCAGAATGATTCCGAAGAAAAAATCCGGGTAGGAATCTAGGTTACCATGGATATTATGAGAGTTGTCCTTGCATTCCAGCACAGTGGAATGTGCGAAGCCAAACTGTTCATAGCCTTGTTCCAATTCCTCCAATGATATAACACCCAGAGTGAGTACCTCCGGGTTCACATCCTTATATTCGATGGAGGTGATTTCCTCCTGTAGCTGATAATACATAGAGAGACCCAACCTTTCCTACGGTATTTAATTCTGCTTATCTTCATTATATCGGGAATCATTCAGAAGTAAAGAGGTCCCGTGCTGTATTGGTAATACATATTTTCAATATAGTATTCAGCCAAAATATAAGATATAATACTTATAAATACATCGGACCGGGTCTGTCCGAAAATCAAAGGGAGTCTATGATGGAGGAAAAAAACCTACAAACCAAATCCTATAGGAAGGTAATTGAATTTATTAAGAAACAGATTAAGGAAGGAGAGCTGAAGCTTGGTGGCAGACTTCCTGCAGAGAGGGAGCTGTCCGAGAAGCTGGGGATCAGCAGAAATTCAGTCAGGGAGGCGATCCGAAGTCTGGAAATTATGGGTGTTATCTCTAGCCAGCATGGAGCCGGGAATTATCTGACGGGGAATTTTGAGAGTAACCTGGTGGAATCCATGTCCATGATGTTTCTAATGAACCAGATCGATTATCAGCAAATCAGTCAGCTGAGGCGGGCCCTTGAGCTACAGGCGATGATGCTTGCCATAGATAATATTTCTGATGAAGAGACCGTACAGCTGAAGAAAATAATCTCTCAGCTGGAGCATGTGAGGGAGGAGAGTAATATTATCCTGGATAAGCAGCTTCATTACAATATTGCCCTAGCATCCCATAATATTCTGATCATTGATATTCTTCAGGCCTTATCCGAGCTGATAGATCAGTTTATCGCGGATTTAAGAAGAGAGATCCTCAGTACGGATGACAGTAGAGACAGGCTTTATGAGGCGCATAACGAGATGGTGAAAAGTATAGTGACAAAAGATAAACAATTGGCTTATCACGCAATTAACAAACATTTTGGTATAATTGACGAAAAATTACGTGAAAATGAAGATATGCTATTAAAAATACGATAAAAAAAGTAAAAATTAACAAAGCATTTGTGAAAAAAATGACGTTTGTTGACTTTACGGAAGGTGAAATATATAATAAAATTACAAAGTGGTCCTACCAGTTAAGCGATTGCTCAAACCCAAATAACTTGACCGTCAAGGGAATGGCATCAGCGCACTGGTTCAGGGCCGGGAGTGTTGCATAACTTCCTGTTGTGCAACACATTTTTTTACCATAGTAAATGGTAGTACCAATTTAACAAGAGATAGAACGAAAGGGGACAAAATATGAATATGACATTGGCATTCGTACTAGCATTCATGCCGATTATTTGGTTGATTATCGCATTGACAGTTCTTAAGATACCGGGCTTTAAGGCCTGTGTTATCGCATTGGTCATTGCCTATATATTGGCAGTTTTCGTCTGGAAAATGCCTCTGCTTGATAGCGCTACTGCTATTCTTGAGGGTGCAGCATTGGGACTTTGGCCGATTATCATCGTTATTATCGCAGCGATTTTTGCTTATAACGTATGTGTTCACACGAAGAGTATGGAAACCATTAAAAAGATGCTGGCAAGTGTTACGAAAGATAAAAGAGTTCTTGTACTCATCATCGCCTGGGGCTTCGGTGGCTTCATGGAAGGTATGGCGGGTTTTGGCACGGCAGTAGCAATTCCGGCCAGCATCCTTTGGGGACTAGGCTTTCACCCGGTGTTCTCTGCAATCGTATGTCTGATTGCAAATGCAACACCGACCGCCTTCGGGTCCATTGGTATTCCTACCACAACGCTGGCGAAGATTACCGGTCTGGATGTCATGGGCTTATCGACGAACACTGTTTT
Organism: Bacillota bacterium; assembly: GCA_023435645.1. Classification (GTDB taxonomy): domain Bacteria; phylum Bacillota; class Clostridia; order Lachnospirales; family Lachnospiraceae; genus Mobilitalea. Next base: position 10,665 of record JAEYRK010000064.1, on the reverse strand, counting down.
AATTCTGGCTCCGCTCATCTTATTAACACCCTTCGTACTGGTTATGCTGACCGGTAAATCGAAGAAAGCCTTCAAAGGTGTGGGTCTGATCACCTTGATCTCCGGTCTGTCCTTCCTGATACCGGAATATCTGGTGGCAAGATACCTGGGTGCTGAGCTCCCTGCAGTAATCGGTTCCGTATGCTCCATGTTCTGCACGATCCTTGCATCCAAGGTCTTTGGAAGAAAGGAAATTGATCCCGAATTTCTACTGGAGGTGAAGGAAGAGAAGGATCTAAGGCAGGAGAAAATAACCGGAGGGCAGGCGTTGAAGGCCTGGAGCCCTTTCATCCTGATCTTCATCTTTCTGTTAGCTACCTCTAAGCTGATTGCTCCGCTGAACACCTTGCTTGCAACCGTGAAGACTTCAGTGAATATCTATAGCGGAGAAGGGGCAGCACCCTATGTCTTCTCCTGGCTGGCAACCCCGGGACTCTGGATCATCCTGGCGGGGCTGGTCGGTGGTGCGATCCAGGGAGCGAAGCTCTCTGAGATGCTTAAAGTATTCATAAAGACCATAAAACAGATGCTGAAGACGATTGTAACCATCATCTCCATTATGGCTATGGCAAAGCTTATGGGCTACAGTGGAATGATTAATTCCATCGCCTTGATGTTTGTAACAGTGACCGGCTCCTTCTACCCGCTCTTTGCTCCCTTCCTCGGAGGGATTGGAACCTTCGTGACCGGGAGCGGTACCTCCGCCAGTGTTCTGTTTGGTGGACTTCAGAAGGAAACCTCCATTGCCCTTGAGCTAAACCAGGCATGGATCGCTGCCTCCAATACGGCCGGAGCCATCTGTGCGAAGATGATCTCACCCCAGAGTATTGCAGTAGCAGTGGCTTCCGTCAGCCTACAGGGGAAAGAGGGGGATCTCCTTAAGGGGACGATCAAGTATTTCATTCTGTTTATTGCTATCGTAGGAATCATTACCTTCATTGGCTCCAAAATTCTTGCTTAGACGATAGGACCGGAAGGATCTCCGGTAGATATATATAGGGATAATAGTCCTACATTTAAATTATAAAGGGAAAGGTGACAACATGAACATATTAGTATGCATCAAGCAGGTTCCGGATACGAATAAGGTAGAGGTAGATCCGGTTACCGGAGTATTAAAAAGAAACGGTGTGGAATCCAAGATGAATCCATACGACCTATACGCAATCGAAACAGCACTCCGTATTAAGGAGCAGCAGGGGGGAAGCATCACCGTAGTATCCATGGGGCCCGGCCAGGCAGCGGGAATCATTCGTGAAGCCTTTGCTATGGGAGTTGATCATGGGGCGCTGATTTCTGACCGGAAGTTTGGCGGAGCGGACGTATTGGCGACCAGCTATGCGCTTGCTCAGGGAATCAGAAAATTAGGTGAGTTCGACCTGATCCTCTGCGGGAAGCAGACGACGGACGGTGATACCGCACAGGTAGGTCCGGAGATTTCCGAATGGCTGGATATCCCCTGTGTATCTAATGTATCAAAGATCTCTGAGATAGTAAAAGACTCCCTGGTAGTTGAGATGGATATGGCTCAGGATATTGAATTAGCAAGGATAATGCTTCCCTGCCTATTATCTGTGGATAAGGATATCTTCATGCCGAGACTTCCGTCCTATGTGAAGAAGCAGCAGACGAAGGAGAAGGAAATTATCGTCCTTACCTTAAACGATATGGAGGATAAGGATGAGATGAACTACGGATTAAATGGTTCACCCACCCAGGTAGAAAGAATCTTTCCTCCGCAGATGAATTCTCATCGTGAGCTTTGGAACGGAACAGGAGAGGAACTTACAGAGAAGCTGGTAGACAAACTTAAGGAATTAAAATTTGCATAGGAGGTATGAAAATATGGCAAAGCTGATAATCAATCAGTCACTGGTAGGCAGTATCCAGGATATGATCAATATCTGTCCCTTTGGTGCGATGGAAGAAAAGGATGGCAGGCTTACAATAAATTCTGCATGTAAGATGTGTAAAATCTGCGTAAAAAAAGGTCCGAAGGGAGCCGTGGAATACGTAGAGGATATGGGGAAGGAGACAGTGGATAAAAGTCTCTGGAAGGGTGTTGCGGTCTATGTAGATCACATTGACGGTGAGGTTCACCCGGTAACCTATGAGCTGATCGGGAAGGCAAGAGAGCTGGCAGATAAGATTAATCATCCGGTTTATGCAATTATGATGGGAAGTCATATCATGGAACAGTGCCATGAGCTGTTGCATTACAATGTAGATAAGGTATATGTCTATGATAACGAGAAGCTAGACCGCTTCAAGATGGAGCCCTATACGGCAGTGTTCGAGGACTTCGTAAACATGGTAAAGCCTGCTTCCATCTTAGTAGGTGCAACTCCGGTGGGCCGCCAGCTGGCTCCCCGCCTGGCAGCCAGACTAAAGACCGGTCTGACAGCGGATTGTACGGTTCTGGATATGAAGGAAAATTCCGATCTGGTGCAGATCCGTCCTGCCTTCGGAGGTAATATCATGGCGCAGATCATGACTCCCAATAACAGACCTCAGATGGCTACGGTGCGTTATAAGGTTATGGATGCACCGACCAGAAATGCAATAGAGTCCGGTGAAATTGTGGTTTGTAGCATAGAGGAGAATTTGCTCAAAAGCAGGGTTGAGGTACTGGATATCATAGCGAAGGAGAAGCAGCAATTCATCGAGGCTAGTGATGTATTGGTAGTGGCTGGTCGTGGAATTAAGAAGGAAGAGGATCTGGAACTTCTGCAGGAGCTGGCAGAGCTGTTAGGCGGGCAGCTAGCCTGTACAAGACCTGTGATGGAAGCAGGTTGGCTGGAAGCAAAGCGTCAGGTAGGCTTAAGCGGTAGAACTGTAAGACCGAAGCTGATCATTACCTGCGGCGTATCCGGTTCCGTACAGTTTACAGCCGGTATGAATAATTCTGAGCAGATTATTGCAATCAATAAGGATGAGAATGCTCCGATCTTTAAGACAGCTCATTATGGAATTGTCGGAGATCTGTATGAGATAGTTCCCAGCCTGATTGCTCAGATCAAGGAAGGCAGAGCAATCGCATAAGAAAGCAGCTGAGCCATTATTGAGAGAAGCTCTCCTTCAGCCTAAGTGGCGAAGGCACGAATATACAAAGAGAAAAGGGCATAGCAGACACAAGCTTCAAATGCTGGAAGGATGCGATAGAATGGAGGTAATTATGAATTATAAGAAAATAGATCAAAAGGATATGGATTATATCCTTAGTGTAGTTGGCGAAAGAGAAAGAGTCCTCTATGGAGAGGAGATCAATGAGGAGTACAGCCATGACGAGTTAAGTGATACGGTCAGCTTCCCCGATGTGGTAATTAGAGTTACTTCTACAGAAGAAGTCTCGAAGCTTATGAAATATGCCTATGAGCATAATATTCCCGTTACTCCCCGGGGCTCCGGAACCGGTCTGGTTGGCTCCTCCGTAGCGATGGAACATGGTATCATGCTGGATACCACTCAGATGAATCGCTTCCTGGAGCTGGATGAGGAGAATTTGACAATTACAGTTGAGCCGGGTGTCCTATTAATGGAGCTCTCCGCTTATGTTCAGGAGAGAGACTTATTCTATCCTCCGGATCCCGGTGAGAAGTCCGCAACCATCGGTGGTAATATCAGCACCAATGCGGGAGGCATGAGAGCGGTAAAATACGGTGTTACCAGAGACTATGTAAGAGGGCTTGAGGTAGTGCTTCCGGACGGCAGGATCGTCGAATTTGGAGGTAAGGTGGTAAAGAACAGCACCGGCTATGCGATGAAGGACCTGATGGTAGGCTCTGAGGGAACGCTTGGTATCATCACCAAGGCAACCTTAAAGCTGCTTCCCTTACCGAAGAAGGCGATCAGCCTCTTAATTCCTTTTCCTACCCTGGAGAAGGCCATCGGTACGGTACCCTTGATCATAAAATCCAAATCCATTCCAACTGCGGTTGAATTCATGCAGAGAGAGGTTATCATGGATGCGGAGAAATACCTTGGTAAGAAATTCCCTGATAATACCTCAGATGCATATCTGCTCTTAAAGTTTGACGGCAATACCACAGAAGAGATAGAGAAGGCTTACGAGGGAGTAGCAAAAATCTGTCTTGAGCAGGGAGCCTTAGACATCCTGATCTCGGATACCACCGAGAGAGAAGATTCCATCTGGAAAGCAAGAGGTGCCTTCCTCGAAGCAATCAAGGGCTCTACGACCTACATGGATGAAGTGGACGTTGTAGTTCCCAGAGCCTCCGTAAACGAGATGGTGGAATATATCCATAACCTTTATAAGGAGGTCAATATCCGCATCAAGAGCTTCGGCCATGCCGGTGATGGGAATCTTCATGCCTATGTTCTTAAGGATGATTTGAGTGATGAAGAATGGGAAATCAGGATGAAGGAGGCCATGGACAGAATCTATTCCAAGGCCAGAGAGCTGCAAGGTCAGGTATCCGGTGAGCATGGAATCGGCTTTGCGAAGAAGCCTTACATGTTCGAGTCCCTGGACCCTGCCACCGTAGAGATTATGAGGGGCATTAAGAAGGCCTTCGATCCGAAGAATATCCTGAATCCCCGTAAGGTATGTCAGATGTAATTTACTAATTTTCGATAAATAGGACTGCCGTTACGGTTTATGATAAGAACGGGCAGCCCTGAACTCCTCCAACCCCTGCATAGCAGAGAAGCCTGAATTTGGCTGATTTGATCGGGAAAAATTTCCTGAAGAATCAGACCAAATTCAGGCTTTTTTGCGTGAAATAGGAAGGTATTCATCCGGGTCCTTCTGACTCTAAACTTTTGACAAATAAATAACAATATTGATTATCATTTTTATCTTTCCAATTTTTACATTATATTGTATAATATGTTTTAAATAAATCCAAAAACTATTAAATGTCGGAAGTAAATGCCTGTAAAACCTTATATTCTGATAATAGAAAGGATCTTTCTAATGGATCAGTAAGCAAAAGAGGACGGAATGACATATATTTATGACAGATGAATTAAGAATGATAATCAGGAGGCCAGGTTCTCTATGAAAAAAGCCAAAGTAATAAAAATAATGAAAATCAGCCTGATATCCTTATTGGGTATTATATTAGCCTTAGGGATCACAGGATATATCATCCTTCATACCTATATCAATAAGATGAATCTGATCAAAGACAGTAAGGCAGCGGATATGGAAGGAAATGATATAACAGTGCTGATGGAGGCCGATCTGGAGCAAATAGATGAAGCCATACAGGAAGCCTCGTCAGATAGTATGGATTCACCACAGGAAGACATCGAGGCTCTGGAGCAGGCCATTCAAAAAAACACAGTGGAGAGCTCCAATGAAACCAAGGCCAGTAAGGATGTCTATAATATACTACTCATTGGTGCTGATTCCAGGGAGGCCGGTGACCGAGGACGTTCGGATGCCATGATCCTTCTTTCGATCAATGAAAAAACCAAACAAATCATACTGACTTCGATCTTAAGAGATATATATTTAAAAATTCCGGGTTATAAAAACAACCGGATCAATGCAGCCTATTCCTATGGCGGAGCGAACCTATTAATGAAAACTATCAAGGAGAACTTTAAAATTGAGATAGACAAATATGTTTCGATTGATTTCTATGCCTTCATCGATGCCGTTGATTCCATGAATGGGGTTGAACTTGAGATAACAGAGAAGGATATACCAATCATCAATTATTACATACAGGAAATCAACCGTCATAACGGTGTGGATGAGAGTGAAGACCTCCTAATAAAATCAGGGAGCTATCTGTTCAATGGAAAGCAAACCCTTGGCTTTGTTAGGAATCGATATAATGGAACTGATTTTAAGAGGACGGAGCGTCAACGAGTTGTTTTGCAAAAAATGTTCCATAAAATTAAGGACCTTAAGCTCAATCAAATCAAGCAGCTCCTGGATAAGGTATTGCCCCGGGTTACTACGAATCTGTCGGAGAAGAAAATCATTTCCTTAATACTATCCTTACCGGCATATAAGAATTATGAAATCGTACAGTGGAATATTCCTATGGAGGGAACCTTTAAATTTTTAACGATTGATCGTATGTCCGTGATTCAAATTGATTTTGAGGCAAATCTTGAGGAGCTTCATCAGAAGGTATATGGGGATTAGGGATTACATAAGGAGGGTGTTGATGAAAATGGAAGTAAATATCGATGTAAGAAGGTGCCTAAAAGCAATTCTTAAAAAATGGTGGCTAATGTTGATGGTAGGGGCAGGATGCTATATGGCCGCGTTAATCGTCACCAGCTATCTCTCGAGGGAGAATGAGTATACTGCTGAAACAACGGTATATTCCATAACGGCCTCTACTAATTCGGCGCTTTCCATCTATTCTGATATTATTACAAGCTATAAGGTCTGTGCACAAGCAGCAGCTTCTGTGAATAGGACCAATATTGATGCAAAAGAGATTATAAAAATGATCTCTGTAAATGATTATACAAAATCCCTGGTGTTAGGCATCCGCGCCACGACGACAGAGGAAACGCTGGCCATACAGGTTGCGAATGCTGTGGCAGAGGCTTTTGTTCATGAGGTGAACAATACGATCACCAACAATTCGGTTCGTTTGCTGGATGATGCTACTTCAGCAGATTTATCCTATGATATGCGGGTGGAGCAGGCCAAGCTAAGGATATTGGCCGCCTTGGCCGGGGTCTTAATCCTATGCCTATTGATAACCGTGAGGGAAATGTTTACTAAGAAAATCTATCATTTATCTGATATAAAATTTCAAGAGGAGATGGATGTTATCGGTATTATACCGGCGTTTGATAAAAAAATGAGGGGAGAAAATTAATGGCATGAAAATATTGACTGACTTTTATCGTCATACAAACCAATTTATCAATGATGCAATCGATCGAATTGTCGTAGAAATTCATCTGAGAAAGCAGAGGGATGGAATAAAATCAGTGATGCTAAGTGGCTGCGAGCCTGGGGTTGGCACCACGACATTATCCATCAGTCTTGCGATTTCCTTGGCCAATGCGGGATGGAAAACCATTTTAATTGATGGAGATTTACGTAAAATATCAAAATATAAAAGGTTGAATGAGGATATTACAATTGGTTTATCAGAATATTTGTTGGGTGCAGACCTGTATCCCAATGCTGTGTATGGAACCAATAACAGGAATTTATTCTATATTCCCAGCGGGGCCAGGGTGGATAACCCAATCAGCCTATTGTGCTCCAGCAGGGTGGATGAATTAATGACACAGCTGGGAAATGAATATGATTATATTATTTTAGATATGCCTTCTATAACAAGCACAGTGGATCCCAATGTATTGGTCAGTAAAATGGATGCAGTGATCCTGGTCGCTGAATATGCGAGGACGGATATCAGAAGCGTCAGAGAATCCAAGGATATCATTCATAAAGCCGGAGGTAAGCTTCTGGGAATGATATTAAATAAGGTGAAAAATTCCGAATATGGGCATATGATGAAGCATTTTGATTATTATAAAAAGAAGAAATATATCACAAGGAATGTAAAGTGAGCGATTACTGAATACATAGAGCTGGACACAGAATGCCTAAAAGTCATTACGAATGATTCAAGCTTAGAAAGGAATACCTATGAGAATTTTAATGGTTAATAAATTTTTATATCCCAATGGCGGTGCTGAAACCTATTTCTTTAAGGTTGGCAGGTATATGGAGCTGGCAGGACATCAGGTTGAATATTTCGGTATGTATCATGAAAAGAACATTGTATCAAATAGTGCGAAGGAATATACGACTGAGATGGATTTTCATACAAGCGGAATAGAACGATTGCTCTATCCATTTCGGATTATCTACTCCTTTGAGGCGAAGCGCAAAATCAGAAAAGTCATTGAGAAATTTCAGCCGGACATCGTTCATTTGAATAATATCAATTTTCAACTGACACCGTCCATTATCGAAGAAATCCATAAGCATAAGATACCGATTGTCCAAACGGTCCATGACTACCAAATGATCTGTCCAAACCATCTGATGTTTGATCATGAGAAAAAACCCTGCGAATTGTGTTTGCATGGCAGCAAGTGGAATTGTAGCAGAAAGAACTGTATCGGCGGATCCAAAATAAAAAGCGTGATCGGTTCAATCGAGGCCATCCTATATCAGCATCGTAAAACCTATCAGCTGGTGGACCGGTTCATTTGTCCAAGTAATTTCATAGAAAATAAACTGGCTGAGACAAATTTATACAAGGGGAAAACCCTAACCATTCGGAATTTCGTTGAATTAAAGGATATCACAGCCGATGACGAGAAGGAAGATTATGTACTTTATTTTGGAAGACTATCGGAAGAAAAGGGACTTGCAATGCTCCTGAACTGCTTCAAAAGGTTGTCGCACATCCCCTTTAAAATTGCCGGCACCGGTCCTATGGCTGAAGCATGTAAGGGAATTTCAAACGTTGAATTTGTGGGCTTTCAGACGGGTGAGGCCTTGGATACCTTAATTCGCAGAGCGAAATTCACGGTTTATCCATCCATCTGGTACGAAAATAGTCCACTGGCGGTTCTTGAATCAAAGTCACTGGGTACCCCGATCATTGTTTCCAGAATGGGAGGAATCCCCGAATTGGTGGAGCATGATGAGACAGGAATCATCATAGATGACATTGATGAGGAGAAGCTGGTACATGAAATTCAGGCACTATACCTGGATCATGAGAAAGTCAAAAGATTATCACGAAATTGCATAGAAAAAAGAGAGAAAATGATATCGTTAGAAGCCTATGGCGGTAAGGTTGTTGAAGTATATCACCAACAGATCAACCATACTGTGAGCGAAACGAAATAGTACAGGAGAGCGGATATGCCAAAAATATCAATTGTAATACCGGTTTATAATACGGAAGAATATTATTTACGAACCTGTCTCGATAGTGTTGCGGAGCAAACCTGTCAGGACCTACAGGTTATTATTGTAGATGACGGATCAACAAACAATGCCGGAACGATATGCGATGAATATGCCCAGCTGCTATCGGCATTTCAGGTATTACATATTGAAAACCAAGGGGTTTCTAGTGCCAGGAATACGGGAATGAGAGAAGCCACCGGTGAATATTTGATGTTCCTAGATTCCGATGATTGGCTGGAGAAGGAGCTTTGTAGTCGGTTGCTGAAGTACCTGGAGAATAATCAGCCCGATGTTCTGGTATTTCATTATTCGAAGGTCCTACAGGATCATATGATTGCGGACTCAATTGATTTGACGGATTATACCTTTCAAGCAAACGAGCTGGAGGAATTGCAGCTGATCATATTACGGTACTCGAAGCAGTATCCCGGAATCAATCTTTGTACTCCCTGGTGTAAGCTGTATAGAACAGAATTAATAAGACAGAATGGCCTTATGTTCATCAAGGACTTGAAAAGAGCGGAGGACATGCTCTTCAACCTGAATGTCCTTGAATATGCGAAGGATGTACGGTTCCTGAAGGATACGGGTTATTATTACAGATTGAATGCTTTCTCGGAAAGCCAGTCCCTCACACCTCAGATCACGGAGCTAACCCATCAAATCCGTGGATACCTGAAGGATTTTATAGAAAGCAGAAGCAAGGGAAACATATTTTTTGAAGCGTTAAATGCATATTGCATTGAGAATATCTTTGAAGAGCTCTATATGTACTATAGTCAGAATCAACATACGCGGAGGGAGTTTTACAAATTGTTAAGGCAGGAGCCTTATCACTCCGTACACCAAAAGGTAAAAATCGGCCGTTTGCGGTATGCAAAGCTTAGATTATACACGTTAGCAGCCAGACTACAGCTGAGAAGAGTATTTATCTTTGTCATCTACTTAAAGAATAAAACAGCATTGAGAGGTAGATTTTTCTCGTATTAGACACTGGAAAGGGAAGGAGAAGACTTCATGAAGGTTGCGATGATCGGACATAAACGTATCCCATCGAGAGAGGGTGGCGTAGAGGTTGTAGTGGAGGAATTATCGAAGCGTCTCGTTAAGCATGGTCATGCGGTGGAGGCCTATAACCGTAAAGGGAAGCCTATGGCCATGCATTGCCAACCCCAATACTCGGACTCCTGTTACGAAGGAATAAGGATTAAGACCATCCGTACCATTAACAAAAAAAGTCTGGATGCCTTCCTGTACTCCTTCATCGCTACTATAAGGGCGTTATTTGGGAAATATGATGTCATCCATTATCATGCGGAGGGGCCCTGTGCGATGCTAATCCTGCCGCATCTATTTAAAATCCGAACCATTGCTACGATACACGGCCTGGACTGGCAGAGGGCAAAGTGGGGAGGCTTTGCAACGAAGTATCTGTTGTTTGGTGAAAAAATAGCGGCAAAATATGCGGATGAAATCATTGTACTATCAAAAAATGTACAGGCATATTTTCGTAATACCTATCAACGTGATACCCATTATATTCCCAATGGTGTCATGGTGCCTCAACCCCATGGGGCAGAGTTAATCAAGCAAAAGTATGGCTTGATTAAAAACAATTATTTTCTATTTTTAGCCAGGATTGTTCCTGAGAAGGGACTTCATTATCTTCTGGAGGCCTATCAAGGCCTAGATACAACAATTAAGCTAGTCATAGCCGGAGGGAGTAGCCATTCGGATGAATATGT
>JAEYRK010000022.1 GCA_023435645.1 Bacillota bacterium | reverse complement strand
GTAAGTCTGAAGAAGTATGATAAAAAAATGTATGATGTCCTATCTCAATGGACGGAGAGTGAGCAATCGCGCAACGATATCGGATCAGAGGCTGTTTCTCTATAACCAGTTGATACAAGAGGCTCCTGATATGTTCCCTCACAACTTGTATAAGCAAGCTGTGTACACCTGAGGTTGCTGGACAGATTTCGATTATGAAGGCCATCTTCGGACATGAAAGTCCGCATCTGGCATCATATAATCATCAATCTGTTCAGCAAAGAGTGAATTATAGGAAACATATAGGCCTCTTGTATCTTTTTAGTTATGCAGAACCTCCCCGTTTTTTATAAAAATTCCTCAGGTATTCATGGCTGTTCCTTCTCATATACAATCTCGAGGCCGGGTTGATAGCCCTTCTCCATCTGATGTCTGGCCTTGCGGTTTGCCACACTGTCAAATACGATGGAGAAATCATAATCCTCAGGATACATCTCTGTGGCAGGGACCTTTATCTGAAGTCTTTTATGGTTAATCAATTCCTTCTTTTTCTGGATCTGTACTCCTACTTCGCCCTTTTCATTGGTCTGACGATATACGATACCGATTTTCTTTTGCGGATATACCATAACAGAATCACCGACCTGAAAGCGCTGACTTCTGGTACTGAGCTGTTTCTTCGGCTTCCCCTCCTGAATATGTCCTAGGGGAATGCTAATGGTTGGCTCTGTATTTTCCTCCTCCGATTGCAATATAAAATCTGCTTCCGGAATTCTGCGGTCCGTATGCCCTTCCCGCAGATAGGCCTCCTCATAAGCCCGCTTTAGCATTTTTTGCGGAAGCCCCAGCCGCTTTGCGATATATAGGGCGCAGCTTTCCCCTGCCTCACCGATTTCCAGACGATAAAGGGGTTTTAAGCTATCCCGGTCAAAAGCCATTCTGGCGTTGGTCAAGCCCTCCTTTTTCTGAGCATATTCCTTGATCTCGGGATAATGGGTCGTTGCCACAAAGAGGCAGCCCTTCTCCATGAGAGCCTCCAGGATCGCAATGGCGATACCCATCCCCTCCGCCGGGTCAGTGCCTGAACCCAGCTCATCCAAAAGAACCAAGCTGCTGCGGTCAGAGTGCTGCAGTATTTTAATGATGCTCATGATATGGGAGGAGAAGGTGGAGAGATTCTCTGTAATGCTTTGACCATCTCCGATGTCACACAGGACCGTATTATTCATACACAATTCCCCACTGACACATGGTATGTGAAGGCCGCTCTGGGCCATCAGACAGAATAGACCAACGGTCTTTAGGGCAACGGTTTTTCCTCCGGTATTCGGCCCAGTGATCACAATCCCACTCACTCCGTTCCCTAGGGTAAAATCCAGAGGGACACATTCTGCAGCGGAAAGGAGTGGATGCCTGCCACCTTCTATTCTAATCATCCGGTGATTATTGATGGTAACGGGAACAGCCCTCATGGACAGGCTAAGCTTTGCCTTTGCGAACACAATATCCAGAGCCTCCATGGCCTCCATATCCAACCTAAGCTCGGCTGCATGCGCTACCACGAGAGCGGTTAGGGAATAGAGGATTCTCCGTTCCTCGTTGCTCTCCTCGATTTCAAACTGGGATAATTCTTCCTTCAGCTTTGAGACAGCAGTAGGCTCAATAAAATAGGTGGAGCCGGTGGAGGAGATATCAAGTACGGAACCGTTGACCTGATTCTTGCATTCTTTTTTCACCGGAAGGACGAAATGACCGTTTCTGGTAGCCACAAAGCCCTCCGTAAACCATTCCTTATTACTCCGGAGCATGCTTTCTACCTTCGATTTCATTTCCTGCCGCAGCTGGTCCATCTTCCTGCGGATGCTCTTTAATGCAGAGGATGCATTGTCATGCAATGCATTATTCCAGAGGGAACGTTCCAGCTCACTGATCAGTGAGGGCAGCAAAACAATGGACCCACCGTAATCTGCTACGGAGACTCTTAGGGCCTCAGCCCTCTTTAGAAATTGCTTCATGCGGCTGCAGCCTGTCAGAAAATTCGCAACCATGCTCAGCTGCTCAGGAATCAGCATCGAGCCCTTTTCTGCCAGCGCAAGGAGCATAGCCGTATCCTTCATCAGAGGAAGGGGCGGTGTGCCGATTTGCTTCAGGATTGCTACTGCCTCAGAGGTTTCCTGCAGCTTATGGGTTACCTCCGATAAACTCATGGAGGGCCTTAGGGTAAGCAGCTTTTGTTTGGCGGTGGCGGTTACAGCATGATCACTCAGCATCGCCAGTATTTTATCAAATTCTAATGCTTTCATTGACTTTTCGATAATCATAATTTCAAACTCCTTCAGATATGATAGATACCCACAGATACTTCTACCGATACATGCGGTCAGAAACTCCCTGTGGGTATCATAACATCCGTCACCAAAGCATCAAAAAGGGCATAACAGGAACCCTGTTATGCCCGGAGATACATAGAATAAGGTATGGGAATAAAGCCTATCGCCATAATCTTACTTGTGTAACAGACAGTAGTTGAGTATTGACTGTAAAGGTAGATTTCAGGGTACAACAAAATAAGGGTTACTTCCCGTACCCTGATCAATATTCAGTTATGTGCTAGTTAGCACAAACCTCATTTACAGTGAATACCGACATCCAATACCGTCCTTTCGATCATTTTCCAATAATATCATATGAATTATAGCACAGGAGGTGACTCTTGTCAAAGGAATACATCCGATTGACTGCTTATTCCGTAGCTGCCTTTGCCTGTGCGATCGCACTTTCCATGATATCCTTTGTCAGCATACCGGCGGCATATCCGTAGATGTAGCCATCCTTATCAATGAGGAAGGTGGTTGGGAAGGCTGAGATATAATACTGGCTGAGCACCTCTCCTGTGACATCAAAGGCTGTGGGGAAGGTATAACCGTTTTCCTCCAGGAAGGCTGTAATCTCCTTCTCTCGGACATCATTGTTATTGGGATAATCATCACTGGAAGGATTTGCTACACCCAGGATGATGACATCCTCCTTGTTTTCGCCATATTCCTGATACAGCTCCTCAATATCCGGCATTTCCTTCTTACAGGGCGGACACCAGGTAGCCCAGAAGTTCAGGAAGACAACCTTACCCTTATAATCCGAAAGGGTATGCATATTACCATATTGATCGGTTAGAGTAAAATCAAAGGCCATGGTCTTTTTCGTAGTTTCACTCCCACCTTCCTCTGCTACAGAGGGATCTGTAGTCTCTTCCCCGGAGGGCTTCTCAGAGCTGCGATCCACCGAGTCACCATTGGGAGTAGCCTCATTCCCGTCAGCTTCCTGTTGAACAGAGCTATCAGGTGTGGTGCCTACTTCATCCTTCTTGTTTTCCACCTGGGTTTTGGCAGGGGGACTAAAGGAGTTAAAATACCTGGTAATCCCATTCATCCATCCGGTGAAGGTCATAATACCAATCAAAAGTAACAGAAGACCTCCTGCCTTGACCGTATATTTTAGTAGGTTTTGGCGGCTCCTAAGGAAGTTTAACACCTGAGTGGTAAACAGACCTAAGAGCAGGAAGGGAATGATAAAGCCGGCGGAGTACACAAGAACCAGTAGATTACCGGTTAATTGGCTTTTCGCACCGGAGGCAAGAATCAATACCGAGGAAAGGGCGGGACCCACGCAGGGAGTCCAGGCAAAGCTGAAGGTAAAGCCCATGAGTAAGGCAGCCAGAGGATTCATGGAGTCTTGTCGAAAACGAAAATGGAGCTTCCGTTCTCTTGCCAGGAATTTAAAATCAAGAAAACCAATCTGATGCAGACCCAGTAGGATAATCAAAATACCACCGATCCGGGTAAATAGTAGTTGCTTCTCCTTGAAGAAGGAGCCTAGAGCAGTGACGGACATACCAAGAAGAAAGAAGGCAAAGGAAATGCCCAGGACAAAAAATACGGTATGGAGAAATACCTTTCCCCGTTTATAGGTGATCGTCCCATCCTCTCCGGTTTGCTTTGCATTACCTGCCAGATAACCCATATAAATCGGGATCAGGGGAATGACACAGGGGGATAGGAAGGAGAGAAGACCTTCCAAAAACACGAGAAGGAAACTGATGCTGTGGCTAGTTGTCAGTTGATTAATCATGAGCAGCCTCCTTTTTTTCTCATTGTAGCATAGGTATCGCTGGATATCAATTCATCTGGAGTGACTAAGTCACATAATCGTTAGCATCGTCATCTGAATAAGAAGGGGAAGGGTGTTACGAAAATTTTCGGTTTACTCATGGCAGGGGATGTTTTATATAATACATTCTTTGTATAATATCATGTGAAACAGGGACAAACAGGGTCATGGCATTGACACTGAAATTTACCTGGGATAAACTGAGCTTTGCCGGATTGTTTGGAAGGATTTCCGGAACCGAGCGACAATACATACATTGGAGGTAATGAGCAGATGAACAAGAATCAAAAATACCAATACCGCATGGGAACCAAAAATGTAAAATTCGAGAGTATGGATGGAACGCCTCTGGCGAATCAGGAAATAATCATTCAACAAAAAAGTCATAAATTCCTGTTTGGCTGTGGGGCATTTGATACCGTTCCGCTGGTGAACGGAGAGCTCCAGGGAGAAGAAAGGAAGGCTATGGAGCAGCGTTTTGATAAATGGCTGGCGTTATTCAATACCGGTACCCTGCCCTTTTACTGGGGAGGCTTTGAAGCTGAGCAGGGAAAACCTATGACCGAGCCCATCAGGAAGGCTGCCCAGTGGTTGAAGGATAAGGGAGTTACTGTGAAGGGACATCCCCTCTGCTGGCATACCGCCTGTGCCCCTTGGCTGTTGGAGATGAGCAATGAGGAAATATTAAAAACCCAGCTCGATCGTATCTATCGAGATGTTACCGATTTTGAGGGAATCATCGATTTATGGGATGTGATTAATGAGGTTGTCATCATGCCGATTTTTGATAAATATGATAACGGAATTACCCGAATCTGTAAGGATAAGGGCAGAATCGGACTCATCCGTGAGGTGTTCCGAGCGGCAAAGGAGGCAAACCCGAAGGCAATCCTGCTATTGAATGATTTCAACACCTCGATTTCCTATGAAATATTGATTGAAGGTTGCCTGGAGGCCGGTATTCCAATTGATGTAATCGGCATCCAGTCCCATCAGCATCAAGGGTATTGGGGCATTGAGAAGACAGAGCAGATACTTGAGAGATTCTCTCGGTTCGGACTCCCAATTCATTTCACTGAGAATACCCTGATTTCAGGGGATTTAATGCCTCCGGAGATTGAAGATCTGAATGACTGGCAGGTAGAGGAATGGCCTTCCACGCCGGAGGGAGAGGAGAGACAGGCCAGAGAAGTGGTTCAGATGTATGAAACCCTGTTTTCTCATCCGCTGGTTGAGTCTATTACAACCTGGAGTATCGTAGACGGAAAATGGCTGAAGGCACCGGCAGGACTTCTTCGTGTGGATAATTCAAGTAAACCCTCCTATGAGGAGCTTCTGAAGAAAGTAAAGACGGACTGGTGGACCAATACAAGGGTTGTTACAGATGATCAGGGCCATGCAGAGATTACCGGCTTTCAGGGTAATTACGAGGCGATCTCCGGCAAGGCCAGAGCAGAATTTGTCCTGGACAAGGATCATAGAGAGGAACGCATCCGTCTCTAGGAGAAGCGGAAATAACAGAGAAAGTAAGAGGGCTGTAGCATTGTGTTGCTGCAGCCTTTTTGGTGTGAAAAAGCCCTGGATCACTTCTATGTACAAGGGCTATGACGGTCAGTAGGGAGGGCAAAGACTATAGATCAAGCTCTACCGGTATAATTCTGGTGATATACGGGAATCCCATTTGTGGCTTGTAGATCTCAAGGATATAAAGCTCATAGGGACTTCTGGGATCCGCTGCGGTGCTGGCGATAAATCGATACCTCAGAGTGTCAATCTGGCTGACCGCAATGGGCTGCAGGCCGTGGAAACGGCTATTTAAAGCACTTATAAAGATCTCATGTTCATCCTGTGATAATTCGGGATAGTAAACCCAGGGATTTTGCATAGGGGAACTCCGATCCAATCATATTCTTTATAGTATATGAGAGCGGACAGAATAACTTTCTTTCCTTCTATCTCTACCGCAATTTTATATATTATTTGACAATAGAGGAAAAGTATAGTAATATAGTTTTAAAAATTTAATTAAAATAATTTAATTAATGAGGTGTTCCTATGCTGGAGAAAGAATTTGAGAAACTATATTATAAATTCCGTTCCAACTATTGTAAGAATTTGTTTGCTCAGGTAAATGATGGGGAAGGGAGTCTAAGCGCAATAGAATCCTATTGCGCTGAGGTGATATTCCTGCTTGACCATCCGACTGTCCGAGAATTTGCAGAGTATGTCAATATCTCACTGCCGAATGCGACCTACCGCATATCCAATCTGATTGAGAAAGGCTTTATTAGAAAGATCCCTTCTACTAAGGATCGGAGAGAATACCATCTGGAGGTCACAGATAAATTCCTAGACAGCTATGGTGTAAACGCAACCTTCAATAACCGTTTGATGCAGCAGATTAAGCAAAGGTTCAGCAGCGAAGAGGTGGCTCTATTAGAGGACATGATGAGAAAAATCGTAGACGAAATAATGATATGAAAAGAGGATGCATATGGGAATTAGAATTATAACAGATTCTACATCGGACATGAGTAAGGAAGAGGCCATTAGACTGGGCATAACGATCGTACCCTTGAAGGTAATTTTCGGAGATCGGGAATATAGGGAAGGAATTGATATTAGTATAGAGGGTTTTTATGAGAAGCTTGTGCAGGCAGAAAAGCTTCCCACAACCTCACAACCGGCCCCGGATGATTTTTTGGAATATTTTCTTGAAGCCAAGGAAGCCGGTGACAGTGCGATTGTCATGCTAATTTCAGGCAAACTGAGCGGCACGGTACAGAGTGCAGTGATTGCCAAGGAAATGTCGAATTATCAAGATATTCATATTATAGACACCAATACGTCGATCAACGGACTTCGTATTTTGGTGGAGCAAGCAGTGAAGCTCCGTGAGGAGGGGAAGTCTGCCGTCGAGATAGCGGATACGATCCATGGGCTGGTGGATCGGCTTGTACTTTTGGCAATGGTGGATACTCTAGAATTCCTACATAAGGGAGGTCGTTTATCCAAATCCTCCGCATTCTTAGGTTCTCTGTTGAAATTTAAGCCGATTCTTACCGTAAAGGAAGGTCTCCTTTGTGTGATTGGTAAGGAACGGGGAGTGAATAAAGGAATTGCTAGAATGCTTGAGTCAATGGAGGAGTTTGGAGAAATCGACAGGAATTATCCCGTCCACCTTGGTTTCACTGCAGAAAACAGTAAGTGCATGCTTCTGAAGGAAAAGTTAATGGAAAAGTATGGCCTTCAGGATTTGAAGATGTTTCCCGTTGGTTGTGTTGTCGGTACCCATGCAGGACCTGGTGCCAGTGTGGTAACCTATATTAAGAAGTAGAAGAAATTAGACAAAAAGCTTCCATAAGCATAACTGCTCATGGAAGTTTTTTTATGCCCTACCAAATATTACACACATATGAACTAAATATTACATAAATGTTAAATATGCTATTGACATCTTAATAAAATCGTAATAAGATAAGCCTTGTAACTGACAGTACGAATTGTGACGGATAGAATTACAGGAGATTACATTATGAAGAAGAAATACTTAATTCGTGTAGCTACGGTCTGTATGGCAGTATTAATGGCGTTCACTCCCGTGAATGCATCAGCAGCTGTCCTTAAGAAGGGTTCCAGAGGCTCTGAAGTGAAAGTAGTTCAGGATTCACTGAAGAAATTAGGTTATTTTACATATTCAAAATCAACGGGCTATTTTGGAAGCATTACACTCAAGGCAGTGAAGCAATTCCAGAGAGATCATGGAATTACTCCGGACGGGATTGTCGGTAGGCTAACCCAGAATGCTTTGAACAGTTATACATTGAATAATACCGAAGACACCGTAAGGAGCCTTAGTACAGAGAAATCGACAGTTACTGACCCTGACAAAATGGGTGCCCTGGACTGGTTTAAAAAGGTACAATATATTTTTAAACGGGGAGATGTGGCAGAGGTTATAGATATTGATACCGGAAGAAGCTTTTATTTAAAAAGAACCTTTGGTACGAACCATGCCGATGTTGAGCCACTCACCAAAAAAGATGCAAGTATCATAAAGGATATCTGGGGTGGCTGGTCCTGGACCAGAAGGGCAGTCGTAGTTAAGATCGATGGTTATATCCTGGCAGGCTCTTTATCCGCTATGCCCCATGCAGGCAGGGACTCTAAGCCGGCAGAGATCTATGTGAGCGGAAGAAGCGGTGGATATGGTTGGGGCCAAAACCTGGATGCAGTAAAAAATAATGGAGTAGACGGTGTCATGGACCTACACTTTAAGAACAGCCGAAATCATAATACCAACCTAGTCAAAAAGGCGCATCAAGACATGGTGAACAAAGCCGCGACATACATAAAGAACAATTATTGATTCATAGCATTACATACTCAATCAGATAATGTAGAATGAATCAATGAAAACATAGCACCGCAAATACATCAGCAATCAATGTATACATAAAAGTGGAAAACAATAACATCATTCATGCACTCCAGGGATTCCTTATTTAGTGCAATAAAAGCTACCAATGAACTGCTTATGTCGCCTGCTTTATCTTATTCTGGCCTATGTGCATGCACCTATGTGCATGCACAAGGGGATGACCTGTGTAGAAATTGAATCAGATTGCAGTTATCTCATAGAGTATGTTAAGATGACAGAGAAAGGTAATGAATAATATAAAAACAGGATATAGGAGGAATAGCTATGGGAGAAAGAGTCAGCAATCCAATATTGCCGGGTTTTTATCCGGATCCTTCCATTTGTAGGGTGGGGGAGGATTATTATTTGGTTACCTCTACTTTTGCATATTTTCCGGGTATACCGATTTTCCACAGCAGGGATTTGATCCATTGGAATCAGATCGGCAATATCCTCAATCGGGAGGAGCAGCTAAATCTGGAGGGAGCAGAGCATTCCGGTGGTATATTTGCACCAACAATTCGTTTCCATGAGGGTACCTTCTATCTGATTACCACCAATGTCACGCATGGGGGTAATTTTATCGTAACAGCGAACCATCCGGAAGGTCCTTGGTCAAAACCTTATTTTATTGAGGGCGCGGAAGGAATTGACCCTTCCCTGTTCTTTGATGAGGACGGAAGATGCTATTATACCGGAACCAGAGAACGGCGGGAGGGTGGTCATTATTTCGGTGATAATGAAATTTGGCTTCAGGAGCTGGACCTTCGCAGCATGAAGCTGGTGGGCGAATCCTATGCTCTTTGGCATGGAGCTCTGAGAGATGTGGTTTGGCCGGAGGGGCCCCATCTGTATAAAAAGGATGGGAGATATTATCTGCTGATCGCAGAAGCGGGAACCGGCCATGAGCATGCGGTGACAGTTGCCTCAGGTAGCAGCTTGAAGGAGCCCTTTAGGGGTTATGCCTGCAATCCGATTCTTACGCACAGACACCTGGGACATGATTATCCTATTGTAAATGTCGGACATGGGGATCTGGTAGAGACGCAGAAGGGAGAGTGGTATATGGTTGTCCTTGCCTCAAGACCCTATGGAGGCTACTATCGAAATATGGGAAGAGAAACCTTCCTGGTTCCTGTCACCTGGGAAAAGGGCTGGCCAATCATTAATCAAGGGATTGGCTTATTGGAGCCGACGGTGATGGGGCCGGAGCTGCCGCCCTATGAGGGAAGAGTACTGCCGGAGAAAGAGGACTTTGACCTGGATCAGCTACCTTATCATTTTATATACCTGAGGAATCCAAAGCTTCAAAATTATAGCCTGACAGAACGAAGGGGCTATCTCAGGCTGAGGCTTGCTCCCGAGAGACTTACTGAACGAAACAGCCCCAGTTATGTGGGAATACGGCAGACCGGGATGAGCTTTGTGTTTGAAGCGGCAATGGAGTTTAAGCCTGAAAACAGCAAGGAAGAAGCGGGTATCGTCTTACTGCAGAGCAATGCCTATCATTATCGTTATGTCATCACAGCATCAGCCGGGAGGAGCTACCTTCAGCTGATACGTTGTATGAAGGGTGTGGAAGAGGTTCTGGCACAGGCATCCCTAGAGGACTCCGGTAGAAGTCATGATGAGATCAAATTACGCATCACTGCTGAGAAGCAGGACCTTAGATTCTCCTATAGCGATAGTGAAAAGAGCGATCAGACGCTCATAGCAGGCGTTGATGGCAGGATACTCAGTACGGATGTGGCAGGAGGCTTCGTGGGCAGCACCATGGGTCTGTACTGCTCCTCCAATGGGGGAAGAAGCAAAAATTATGCTGACTTCGACTGGATTTACTATAAGAATATAAAGGAATCATACAAGGAGAATTAGTAAATCTAAGAATATACTATTAATTTATACGCAATTCATTTGAAAAAAAAGAAAACGCGGATCATATAAACAGATGCCGGATCTATCTACTGATGCAATTCACAGGTGCATACAATAGATAGATCCGGCTTTTTTTCGCGCGCCGTGCGCATGCGCAAGGCGCATACTCACGGCGGGCACATTTTCATAATCCGGTGAAAACCAGTGGATGCTTAAGGTCGGTTACGGCGGCGGTACAGGTTTTTGAACTCTGTCGGCGTGCATTCCTTAAAGCTTTTGAAGACTCTGTTAAAGGTGGAAATACTTGAGAAGCCGGATCTCAAAGCGATTTCAGTGATGGACAGGCTGGGGTTAAGCAGGAGTTTTTCCGCTTCCTTCACACGGCGCTGGTTTAAGTAATCATAAAAGGACATATCAGTAAACTGCCGAAACAACCTTGAGAAATGAAATTTACTGAAGCCGGCCACATCTGCTATGGTTTCCAGGGAGATATCCTCCATAAAATTATTGTTTATGTATTCAAAAATAAGATTGAACTTCTCAATATATTCCTTTTGCTTGTTAACCTTAACATCGGGAAACAAATTCTCTGTACTCATATATTTTCTTCCCAGCAGTACAAACATCTGAATGATCAGTGCATAGATTGCGGCCTCTCTCAGGGTATTCTTACTGGTATATTCAGAAGTAATCTCATCAAAAAGACTTTGAAGCTGAGGTAGGATATCGGGGGCAGTCGCTTCGTTGATCAGTCTGGGTTGATTCAAAATGGAGGCAATATTCGAAAATCCCTTGAGATTGCTAATCAGGGAAAAATCAAAGAGAAGAATTCTTCTTACCCCTTCTTCCGGTGCAATCAGCTCATGAAGCTCTCCCGGAGGAATCACCAGTATTTCACCCTCCATCATACGGTAGGAGGTTTTCCCGATAGTTACCGTATAGAAATTAGTAATGGGCATAATCAATTCAATGGCAGTATGCCAATGGGTTGAATAATTATCCGTTTCATGGTTGATATGCAACAGTATGGATGAATTGTTCTGGTAATCAACCTTCTCGTATATTCCGTCCATTAATCTTATCATATGATACCATACCTTTCTGCTTATTATGCTGCATCTGTAAAACACCGGGAGTAATTGTAAACAAGGATAGAATGATTGTAGCTTGTACCTAATATATTTGTTTTACAATAAAAGCGTTTTCAACTATAATAATTGCTATGAAGTACCATATTTAAGTCATTATTTCCAGCGGTGGTGATTTATCATATTTTGCGCCCCGAAGAAAACGGGATTCTGTAAATACTGCCAAGGACGTAAAGGGCAGAAGCCCCCTTATATTTTGTGAATCTTATGTAAAACATACATAATTACAGTGGTTCTTTCGTAGATTATTACCGCAAATTCCACTAAAATCATTGTAATACATCATGCAATATTTGTAAACCCATTATCTATAAAAGGTAACAAATAATACCAAAAATGCCGATTTTAACCTCATAATCGCAACAGTTGATAGGAATATCGCAAATTATGATAAGTCAAATTGCCAAAAATAAGATAAACTAGTAATATGGCATGAAATTTTGGCACTATTAAAAAAAATATATGCAATATGTACAAAGAAGGAAGGAACCTGTTAT
Organism: Bacillota bacterium; assembly: GCA_023435645.1. Lineage (GTDB taxonomy): Bacteria > Bacillota > Clostridia > Lachnospirales > Lachnospiraceae > Mobilitalea. The sequence continues at coordinate 18,193 of JAEYRK010000022.1, read as the reverse complement.
GTCAGTGATGTCGATTTTTAAAAAGAAAAGCTTTTACATCGTACTCATTCTTGTCATGGCTGTCGTTGGATACGCGATTTACGTCAAGATTATGAACGATCGCTTTGAAGCCAAGGGGGGAGACGGAGCGAATGTGGAAGTAGCAGAATCAAAGGGTGACTTTGATAGGGATGACACCTATAATGTGTACCTTGAGAATCACAAGGATGCTATCAGACCTGACAGTGAGGTGGTGGTGGAGCTACTAAATTACACCGCTGCTGATCAGGTGGAGAAGTACGATGAATACGAGGGAAGAGAGCAGGTACTGGTGACTCAGGAGGGCGGTTTCGTAGAATGGACCGTGAATATTCCTACAGCAGGCCTGTACAATATTTCCTTTGATTACTTCCCGATGAAGGGCAGAGGAATTGACATTGAGAGAGCCCTGTATATTAACGGTGAAATTCCTTTCCGAGGAGCCGACAACCTGGCCTTTACCAGAGTGTGGACCAACAATGGTGAGAAAAGAGTGGATAACAGAGGGAATGAAATCCGCCCCTCCCAGAAGGAAGATCCCAAATGGCAGAGCGCCTACATAAAGGATTTTCTGGGTTATGTAATAGAACCCTATCTTTTCTATTTTGAGCAGGGTGAGAACATCATCCGACTTGAGGCAATCAATGAACCGTTTGCAATGACCAACCTGGTGGTGGGGCAGAAGAAAGAGTTGATAAGCTACAGTGATTACATAAGCAGTGTGGACCTAGGCACATATCAGAATACGGACCCGAATTATTCTGCTAAGATACAAGGGGAAGATGCTATTTTCAGATCCTCCCCCACCCTTTATGCCATTTTTGACCGCGCTTCCTCCAATACGGAGCCTTACAGTGCGTCAAAAATCAAGCTGAATGCCATCGGCGGCGATGCTTGGAGAGTTGCAGGGCAATGGATCGAATGGGAAGTGGAGGTTCCGGAGGACGGGCTTTATCACATCTCCTTTAAGGCAAGGCAAAATTACAACCGGGGAGTGGTATCCTCCCGTAACCTGACGATTGATGGTGTCACCCCGTTTACTGAGGCAGCTGTAATGGAATTCAGATACAGCACCGGCTGGGAATTAACAACATTGACAGATGCGGAGGGGAACCCCTGTTTGCTACCTCTGACCAAGGGGAAACATTTGCTTCGCCTGGAGGTAACTCTGGGAGATATGGGTAACATCCTGAGCCAGATCGAAGACAGTGTGAATCGTCTGAATGTAATCTATCGTAAAATTCTGGTCGTAACAGGCAGCAAGCCTGACCCCTACCGTGATTATCATATCGATCAGGTTTATCCGGATGTTATGGTGGCGATAGAGAGAGAAACAGAGTATCTTGACAGTATCATCAAGCAGATGAAGGAACTCACAGGTCAGAAGGGTTCTGAGGCAGCGGTTGTCGATAATATGTCGGCACAGCTGAAAAGATTCTTAAAGAACCCGGATGTGATTCCCAGATCCATGGAAGGCTTCAGATTAAATATCACTGCTCTGGGAGCTACCATTCTCAATCTGAGTAATTCTCAGCTGGATGTGGATTATCTCTATATCAGTGCAGCCGAAGCCAAGCTTCCGAAGGTAAAGGAAACCTTCTTCGGAAAGGTAGCTCACGAGTTAAAATCCTTTACAGCATCGTTCTTTGAGGATTATAGCACGGTCGGTAATATCTATACTGGTGAAACCATCGATGTATGGCTGATCTCCGGTCGTGACCAGGCTACCATCCTTAAGAATATGATTGATGAGAGCTTCACCCCCAATACGGGTATCGGTGTCAATGTAAAGCTGATTGATCCCGGTACACTACTTCCAGCAGTGGTAGCCGGTACCGGTCCTGATTTGGCCCTTACGGTTGATAACGGAGTACCTGTGGATTATGCATTGCGTGATGCGGCAGTTGATCTCACACAATTTCCGGACTTTGATGAGGTGGCTTCCGAATATTATGAAAGTGCATTTGTTCCTTTTGAATTTAACGGAGGAATCTATGGTATTCCGGATACGCAGATTTTCAATGTAATGTATTACCGCAAGGATATCCTGGAGGGTGAGCTGGGATTAAAGATTCCTGAGGATCTGCCACAGACCTGGGATGATGTAATTGCGTTGATGCCTGTATTGAACAAGAAGAACCTTCAGTTTGCGCTGCCCTCCACGGACAGAGAAATTAATGGTGCCAAGAGCCCGGATCCCTCCGGTATGGTATCCATGCTTTTCCAGGCCGGTGGTCAGCTTTATAATGAAGATCATACAAAAACCTTGCTGGATGATGAGAAATCAGTATCATCCTTTGAAAGATATACACAGTTTTTTACCCATTATGGATCGCCTCTGATTTATGACTTTGTTAACCGTTTCCGTTCCGGTGAGATGCCGATCGGTGTAGCGGATTACAATTGGTATAATGTATTAAGTGTATTTGCTCCCGAGATCAGAGGTGAATGGGACTTTGCCCTGCTTCCGGGTACTCTGAAGCCGGATGGGACGATAGACCGATCAGTATCCTGCTATGGGCAGGCCTCTATTATGCTGAAGGATGCAGAAAACTATGATGCCTGCTGGAAATTCATGAAATGGTGGGCGAGCTCAGACGTTAAGGTTCGCTATGCAAGAGAGCTGGAGAGTATCATGGGAGCCGCAGCAAGATATGCAACTGCAAATAAGGTTACCTTCGAGCAGCTTTCCTGGAGCAATGAGAATGCAGCGATTTTGGAAGAGCAGTGGAAATGGGTGAAGGGTACCCCTGTAGTCGCAGGAGGATATTCCACAATCCGACATATGATTAATGCTTTCCGTAAGGTTACCTACGCGAAGGAGGATGCGAGAGAGACATTGCTGGATTACACCAGAACCATCAATGAGGAAATCGCTTATAAGCGTAAGGAGCTTGGCTTAGATTAACAGATATTAGGAAGAGAGGTAGGTTTATGAGTTCTAATTTCGATCAATGGAAGGCAAGGAAGAAGAAAGAGGCTTCCTATACGATGAAGCTGATGTGGAAAAGCAGAGTACAATATGCATTCCTGGCTCCTTTTGCAATACTGTTTCTGATATTTTATGTAACCCCTGTAGTAATCTCCATTTTTTACAGCTTTACCTATTATAATATACTAACCCCGCCGAAATGGATTGGCCTCCAGAATTATGTGAATCTAATCCTTGCCGATGATGTATTCCTGATCTCCGTGCAGAATACCTTCCTGCTGGCGGTTCTGACAGGACCGGTAGGATATATGATGGCGTTCCTGTTTGCCTGGCTGATCCATGAGCTTCCCAGATACCTAAGATCTGTATTTGTTCTGATATTCTATGCACCAACAATTGCAGGTACTATGTTCATGTTATTCGGTATCCTGTTCAGCAATGATGCCTATGGATGGGCGAATGCGATCCTGCTGGATGCAGGTCTGATCAACAGACCGATCCTATGGCTGACGGATCCGAAGTACATGATGGGCGTTATTATCATTGTCGTCTTATGGATGAGTCTTGGTACCGGCTTCCTGTCCTTCATCGCAGGTCTCCAGACCGTCGGCGAGGACCAGTATGAGGCCGGGTATGTGGATGGCATTAAGAACAGATGGCAGGAGCTCTGGTATATTACACTCCCGAATATGAAACCGATGCTTTTGTTCGGTGCTGTTATGGCAATTACCCAGTCCTTCAATGTCGGTGATGTAGCCAATGCACTTTGTGGCTTCCCCAGTACGGACTATAAGGCAAGTACGGTGGTTACACACCTTATGGACTACGGCTCGATCCGATTTGATATGGGTTATGCAGCAGCGATCGCAACCATATTGTTCCTGGTCATGATTTTATCCAAGAGAGGTGTTAGTGCCTTGTTGAATAAGGTTGGCACCTGAGGCTAAAGTATAAATAAGGGAGATAAGATATCATATGAGTATATTGAAAAAAAGAAAACCGAATAGGTCAATAGGCGGGGACATATTTGTTTACATAGTCCTGATTGGATTTGGGTGGTTCTTTTTCTATCCTTTGTTATTTGCAATCAACAATGCATTAAAGCCATTGGATGAAATATTCCTATTCCCACCGAAGCTCTGGGTGAATAAACCCACCTTTGATAATTTTGCTGATTTGTTCGTTCTGATGGGAAAGACCTGGGTGCCCTTCTCCAGATACATATTTAATACTGCGTTTATTACAGTGGTCGGTACTCTGGGACATCTTCTGATTGCTTCCATGGCTGCTTACGTACTGTCGAAGTACCGATTTCCCGGTAATAAATTTTTCTTCCTCATTGTAACCACTGCGCTGATGTTCACACCTCAGGTCATGGCAATCCCGAACTACCTGGTTATGACGAAGCTGGGATGGGTGGACACCTATCTGGCTCTCATCGTACCTGCCTTTGCATCACCCTTGGGACTGTTCCTGATGAAGCAGTTTATGGAGCAGATTCCGGACGCACTGATTGAAGCGGCGAAGGTGGATGGAGCCAAGGAGGTCCGTATTTATTTCAAGATCGTGATGCCTTTGGTGAAACCGGCATCCCTTACACTTGCAATCTTCTCCATCCAGTTCCTATGGAATCAGAGAGCCTCCAACTTTATTTATGCAGAGGAACTGAAGACCCTGCCCTATGCCCTGTCTCAGATCATCAGTGGTGGAGTCATCGCAAGAGCCGGTGTCGGTGCCGCAGTTTCCTTGATACTGATGATCGTGCCGCTACTGTTCTTTATCTTTGCACAGAGCAACATTATTGAAACCATGGCTAGTTCTGGTATAAAGGAGTGAGGTGATTATGATGAGAAAATCAAGATTAATATTGGTATGCCTTCTGATGATCATCACAATACTGGGACCTGCGCAGAGTGCTATAGCAGAAACATACAATTACAATTTTTATACCTATAGCTACGATTACTTTGGAAATGAGCTGCAATCACCGGATGCTTATACGGCGGAGGATCTGCTTCTGGGCTCATCCCTTGGAATCGGTGATTTTAAGAATCCTACCGGTTTATTTGTGAAGGATGATTATATCTACATTATGGATTCGGATAACAACCGAATCGTTGTAGTAGATAAAAGCTTTCATCTGATTAAAGAAATAACCAGTGTCCTGAACAACGGAGCAGAGGATGCTCTGGCAAAGCCGATGGACATCTTTGTGACGGATCAGGGTGATATGTATATCTGTGATACTGGTAATTATAGAATCCTGCATACGGATAAGGATTTAAATCTGATCAAGGTCTATACAAAACCGGAGGATGAAACCATTCTTGCAGATGCAGATTTCATTCCCAAGAAATGTGTTGTGGATACCTCAGGAAGACTTTATCTGCTCGCCGGTAATGTGAACAAGGGCTTTATGGAGTTCGATGCTCAGGGCGAGTTTACCGCGTATGTCGGTGCGAACCCTGTTAAGGCCAGCCTCTTCGAGGTCCTCAAGAAGAGATTGATGACGAAGGAACAGAGAAGCAGGATGGTTTCCTTTGTTCCGACGGAATACAGTAATATAGCAATAGATAATGAGAATTTCCTGTTCGCGACTACCACCACCTTTGGCGGAGGAGATATTGGACGTAACGGCAAAATCAAACCGATTCGTAAGTTGAATACCCTTGGGGAGGATGTCCTGATCAGAAATGGTTATGAGGATCCGATCGGTGATTATTACTGGGGTGATGGCGGCGACATCAGCGGTCCCTCCCGGTTTGAGGATGTAACAGCCATGGATAATGATACCTATTTCGCAATAGATAGGGTCAGAGGAAGAGTATTCGGTCATGATTTCCAGGGGAATCTTCTCTATGCCTTCGGAGGTATTGGTAATAAGAAGGGATACTTCCTGTATCCTGTGGCGATTGAACACATGGGTAACGATCTTCTGGTTCTGGATAATAGATCCGCAGCCTTAACCAGATTTACACTGACAGAGTATGGTGCAATGATTAACGAAGGTCTTTCCTTATATAAGGAAGGTCGTTATGAGGAATCAGCCGATTACTGGCAGCAGGTACTCCGTCTGAACGGTAACTATGATTTGGCTTACATCGGTATTGGCCGATCCCTGCTCCGTCAGGGACATTATAAAGAAGCCATGCGGTACTTTGAAAGCAGGCGTGATACAAAAAATTATTCCAAAGCCTTTACCGAATACCGAAAGGAATGGGTAGAAGAGAACATCGGCTGGCTGGTCGGTGGTGTTGTTACGTTATTTGTCCTGCCGCTGATTATAAAGCTAATCAAGAAGCTGGTGAAGGGAGGTGCACATCAATCATGAGTATAAAGACAGCATTTCAGAAAGATAAACTAAAACACCTCGGTGAGACGCTGAGATACAGCCTCCATGTAATCGTCAGACCCTTTGATGGCTTCTGGGATCTTACCCATGAGAAGCGTGGCTCCGTCGGGGCAGCCAATGTGATCCTGATCCTCTTTGTTATGACGCAGGTGTGGACCTGGACCTATTCCAGCTTCCCCTACTACTATCCACAATGGGAGTATTTCAACCTGTTTATGAGAATCCTGCCGTCTGTCGTCATTTTCTTCACCTGGTGTATCGCCAACTGGAGTCTGACAACACTGATGGATGGGAAGGGAAAGCTCAGCCATATCTATATGGCTACAGCCTATGCACTGACACCTTATATCCTAATCAGAATACCACTGATCCTTATGACTTATATTCTGACATTGGAGGAGGAAACCTATTATGATGTATTTTGGAATCTTTCCACCCTATGGTGCGGCATCCTAATCCTCTGTGCCATGATGATGATCCATGACTTTACCATGGGTAAGGCAATCGTAACAAGTATATTTACGATCGTTGCGATGATGGTAATTATATTCCTGATTGTAATGTTTTTCAGCTTAATCACACAGAGCTTCGGTTACTTTGTATCCTTGTATAAAGAAACTGCATTCAGACTTTATTAACATGGAAGGGGGGAGATTATCAAAATGAAAACAAGAAAAGCATTGCTGTTGCTTATGTTAATCGGCCTCTTACTAGGTGTGATGTCTGCATGTAGTAAGGAAGTAACAGAGGAAGATCTTCCGATTTATTCGTATGATACGATATCAGAGGAAGAGCTTATATTCGAAAATGACAGTCTGGAATTCCATTTTGACCCGGTAACCACCCATTTCTATGTGGTGAAGAAGAGCACGGGACATATCTGGTATTCCAATCCCCAGGACACCTCCATTGATACCATCGCTGCAGGAATCAATAAAAAGGACCTGGATGCAACTCTTTCACTGAAATACAATACAGAGTCCGGAAGTCCCACGATGATGAACAATTTTGGCTCCAGTATTGAAAAGGGCAACTATACCTATGAGGTACTGGAAAACGGCGTAAAGGTGAATTACACCATAGCGGATCTGGATAAGGTATACTTTATTCCTCCGGCTGCACCCGCATCCCGTTTTGAGCCATTCATCAGTCAGTTCGATAAGGGTACTCAGAGCAGAATTTTAAATAATTACAAGATATATGATATTAATAAGGTCCGCAAGGATGAGAATAAGGATGAGCTGCTGGCGAAATATCCGGAGTATGCGACGGAGAAGATCTATGTACTCCGTGAAACAGATAATAAAGGGCAGCTGCTGTGGATTGAAGAGCAGTTTGCCTCAGTTGGCTATAATCAGCAGGAGTATGAAACTGATCTGGCAAGATATGAGACGACCTCCTCAAGCGATAAGCCGCAGTTTAATGTATCCATACAATATACCCTGGAAGAGGATGGATTATTAGTTACGATCCCCCTACAGGAGATCAAGTACAAGAAGAGATATCCAATTATTGAACTAAGACCTCTTGCTTTTTTTGGTGCCGGCAGTATGACGGACGAGGGCTTTATCTTAATTCCGGAGGGTTCCGGTGGCATCATCCGATTCAATAACGGGAAGCAGACCCAGAATCCCTATAAGGCAGATGTATATGGCTGGGATTATGGCATGTACCGAGACGCGGTGATTGATGAGACGAGAGTGAATCTGCCGGTGTTCGGTATCAGTAATGTGAATTCCTCCTTCCTCTGTATTCTGGAGCAGGGGAGCTCCTATGCTTTCCTGGAGGCAGATGTGGCCGGCAGAATGAACAGCTTTAATTTTGCATCCGCAAATTATAATATGGTTCACAGCGCTCTAATGGACATTTCTGCTAAGTCGGATAAGACAGTCCGCATGTTCCAGGATAGCCTGCCGGATGAGGTAATCACTCAGAGATATGTATTCCTGGATCAGACAGATTACACTTCTATGGCAAGCGCTTACCGCAATTATCTGATGGCAAGATTTCCTGAGCTGGTGAAGAAGACCGAATCAGAGGTACCGGTGGCAGTCGAGCTGATCGGGGCAGTTGACAGAACGAAGCATGTATTCGGAATTCCTACCAGACAGCCGGATGAGCTTACCTCCTATCAGGAGGCAAAGGCTGTAATCGATGAGCTGCTCAGTTATGGAATGAAGGATCTCAGTATCAGATATAACGGCTGGTTCAATGAGGGTATCATCCATGAAGCACCCAATAAGGTAAAACCCATTCAGGAGCTGGGGGGCAATAAGGAATTCAAGAAGCTTACTGCCTATGCCAATGAAAAAGGAATTTCTCTGTACTTGGAGGCTACCTTCCAGTTTGTTTATGGCAATTCCATGTTTGATAATTTCGTCAGAGTCCGAGATTCGGCGAAGTTCGTAAATCGTGAAATCGTAGATCTGGTTCCCTATAACCCGATTTTCTTCGGAGAAACGGACTGGCTGTATGAATTCAATTTGGCGAAGCCCAGGTATTATTTGGATAATATCGACTCCTATGCAAAAGAGATTGCTGAGTATGGAGTGAAGAATATTGCCTTTGGCGATATCGGTGAAATCCTGAGTGCTGATTATGACCGTAAAAAGAGTGTAAGCAGGGAGGAGGCCTTAAGACTCCAGGCAGAGAAGCTCTCCGAGCTTAAGCAGAAGGGATATAACCTGATGATTAATTCCGGTAATATCTATGCCGTACCCTATGCTGACTTTATCGTTGATGTGAATCTGTCAACGAAGGGCTATAATATCATAGATCAGGAAATCCCCTTCTTCGAAATTGTTCTGCATGGACTGGTTTCCTATGCGGGTACGCCGCTGAACCTTGCTTCGAATTATAAGAAGGATTTACTGAAAACAGTGGAGACCGGAGCCGGACTGCATTATACCTTTATGGTTGCAGACAGCTTTCAGCTACGGGATAGCAGATACACCGGATATTTTTCAGCAAATTTTGATGAGTGGAAGGAAGATGCAAATGCAACTTATCAAAAGATGAAGAAGGATTTTGGCCATCTGTATGATCAATTCATCACCGGACATGAAGAACTTGCCAAAGGTGTTTATCGGACTGAATATGAGGATGGTACGCAGGTAATCGTAAACTATAACGAAAGTGCTTACACCTACAAGGGCAGGGAAATTCCTGCAAAGGATTATATTGTGGAAGGAGGTAAGCAGTAATGAAGAGAAAAAAGGACCTTTCTATGATAAAGGAAAAGCAGCCTGAGATTGAGGTAAGGAAAACAGGCAAGCGTGCAGAAAAGCCTAAAAAACCTAAGACGATGGCCTATAAGAATGCTGTCGCCGGGTATCTGTTCATATTGCCCTTCCTGATCGGCTTTGTTGCTTTCCTACTGGTTCCGATGGGGCAGTCGCTCCGGATGGCCTTTAGCACCATCAAGTTTGATAACGGAATTGTTTACACCTTCGTAAAGCTACAGAATTTTAAATATGCTTTTACAGTAGATCCTGATTTTGTCCCGAGAATGACGGCAGAGCTAATTCAGATGGCATATTCCGTACCGTCCATCATCATCTTCAGCTTCTTCATCGCCATCGTATTAAATCAGGAATTTAAGGGAAGAGGTCTGGTCCGAGCGGTATTCTTTCTGCCGGTAATCCTGTCCTCAGGGGTATTGGTCGGCTTAGAGACCAATAATACCCTAATGCAGGGCCTGAAGGATGTAATTGCAGAAACATCAAATCTAACCAGTATCACGGATACGGTAAAGAGTATTTTCATGATGGATGGTGGGGGAAGCGGGATAATCAATTATGTCTTTGATGCAGTTGACCAGGTATATGACATCGCCATTGCCTCCGGTATCCAAATTATCATCTTCCTGTCAGGACTGCAGACCATAGCGCCCAGTATGTTTGAAGCAGCGAAAATCGAAGGTGCTACGGCATGGGAAACCTTCTGGAAGATTACTTTTCCTATGATCAGTTCCCTGATTCTTGTTAATGTTATATACTCCATCATTGACTTCTTTGTTAAGAGTGATAATGAGGTTATGGATTTGATTAAGCAAACCATGGTATCCAAAGTCGAATACGGCTTAAGCTCCGCAATGGCATGGACTTACTTCATAGTAGTTTCAGTGATCATTACAGTCGTATCAGCTATTATTTCAAAGAAGGTATACTATTATGATTAGAGCGAGCATATTACAAAAATTAAAAAAAGAAAAGCCTGTCAAGGTAGAAGCAAATATGACCTTCAGGGAAAGAAATGAGCTGTCACATAATTATCTTCTGAAGAAGAAGATCGGCTTAGCTATTTTCAAATTTTGCAGAGCAATTATGCTATTTGGTCTGGCCTTCCTGATTTTACAACCGATTTTGAACAAAATTTCGGTTAGCTTTATGAAGGAAGCTGATCTTTATGATGCGACAGTAATCAATATTCCCAGGAACTTCACAACAGACAACTATGCTTTGGCAAGCGACCTGATGAATTATACCAAGGCCTTGGGTAATACGCTGTGGATATCCCTGGTGATTGCATTGGTTCAGGTAGCCTCCACAACCTTAGTCGGTTATGGTTTTGCAAGATATCAATTCCCCGGTAAGAAGCTGTTGTTTGGAGCGGTTATCCTTTCCATCGTGATTCCGCCCCAGACGATTCTAACAGCCCTATATTTAAACTTCAGGTATTTCGATATCTTTGGACTGATCAAACTATTTGGCGGCAAACCAATTAATCTGTTGAATACCTTAGCTCCCTATGTTATGATCAGTGCTGGTGCCATGGGTCTTAAGAATGGATTATATATCTTTATGCTGAGGCAGTATTTCAGAGGAGTTCCGAAGGAGCTTGAGGAAGCAGCTTATGTGGATGGCTGCGGCAGGCTGAAGACCTTTTTTGTCATCATGCTTCCTGATGCCAGACCGATGCTTACCTCCATCTTCCTATTCTCCTATGTATGGCAATGGACGGATACGTTCTACTCCTCCTTGTTCTTGAATAAGTTCGGATTATTGGCAAAGGCAGTTGCCGGCGTAGCAGATGGATTACTGACCTATATCCAGAACATCAGTAACAGAACAGCCTTACCCTCCACGGCCTACACTCAGGCAATCATATCAACAGGTACCCTGATGGTCATCACACCTTTGATTATTATCTATCTGGTGGCTCAGAAGGGATTTGTTGAGAGCTTAGCACAGGCCGGTATCAAGATGTAATTGCAGTCAGCCTGTTTCAGAATACGGCTATTTCTTTAGAAATAGCCGTATTTTCACCAAAAAAGTCAAAGGAAACAAAAAAGTAATTCAGTGATTATCCCCTCTTATCAATGAATCAGTGATTCATAAATTCAATAGGCAAACGGATTATATTTAGGAATACCAGCGAAAATCTTTACTTTTATCATAGAAATTGTCTGGAAGACATGCGACTGAAGCCAAAGAAGAGGAGATTTATAATGATTGGAATAAAGGATAAGTACGCGAGTTATTTTAAAATCGGGGCAGCTGTCAATACCAGAACCATTGAAACGCATAAAGGCTTGATTACCACCCATTTTAATTGCTTGACCTGTGAGAATGAAACCAAATTTATCAGTCTTCAGAAGCAGGAAAACGAGTTTGATTTTACGAAAGCGGATTCGGTGGTCAGGTTTGCCAGAGACCATCAGATGGCGATGAGAGGACATACCTTTACCTGGCACAATCAAACTCCGGGCTGGGTATTTGAACATACTACAAAAGAACAGCTGCTGGAGCGCTTAAGGCATCATATGTTGATTGTTGGGCAAAGATACGAAAAGGATTTCTATTGCTGGGATGTCGTTAATGAAGCGATCGAGGATAAATCCGATGTGTTCTATCGTATAAGCCCTTGGTTACAGATTATCGGTGAGGATTTCATGGATTATGCATTCCGATTTGCCAAGGAGATCCTTCCGAATACGGAGCTTTATTATAATGATTATAACGAGTCGATGGTTTCAAAAAGGGACAAGATAATAAAGGCTGTGAAGGGAATGCTGGACCGGGGTGTTCCGGTGGATGGTGTGGGTCTGCAGTGTCATTGGAATATATATGGTCCTAAGCTGGATGTAATCAAACGTGCCTTTGAAGAATATGCGAAGCTAGGACTAAAGCTGCAGGTTACAGAGCTGGACATCTCCATGTTTGCGTTCGAGGATGAAAGAAAGCGAGAAAAGCCCTCTTTTCGGATGCGTAAGCTTCAGGCAAAGCGGTATGGGGAGGTCTTTGCCCTGTTCCGTGAATATAAGGAGATTCTTGATAATGTTACCCTGTGGGGGGTTGCGGATGACTTTACCTGGCTGGATCATTTCCCGGTACAGGACCGTAAAAACTGGCCTCTTCTCTTCGATGAGAAGCATCAGCCCAAGGAAGCCTTCTACAGAATAATGGATTTCTAGGATGTTTGGCGTCCATAGGTAGTTAAAAATAATGAGAAGGAAAATAATATATCAGCAGGAGGATCTTTTCATGCAGGAAAAAAAAGCGTACATGGATGAATCACTAAGCTTTGAGGAAAGAGCAAGGGATCTGGTTTCCAGAATGACTCTGGAGGAGAAGGTATATCAGACCCTGCATGCTGCTCCGGCAATTGATAGACTAGGAGTAAAAGCCTATAACTGGTGGAACGAAGCACTACATGGAGTTGCCCGTGCAGGAGTGGCTACCGTGTTCCCTCAGGCAATCGGACTGGCAGCAACCTTTGATGAGGAGCTTCTGGAAGAGGTGGCGGATACCATTTCAACCGAAGGCAGAGCAAAGTTTAACATGCAGCAAAAATACAATGATACTGACATTTATAAGGGCTTGACCTTCTGGTCACCCAATGTGAATATATTCCGTGATCCCAGGTGGGGAAGAGGTCATGAGACTTATGGTGAGGATCCCTATTTAAGCTCCAGACTGGGAGTCAGATTTATTCATGGCATCCAGGGACATGATAAGAAATACCTGAAGGCGGCCGCCTGTGCAAAGCATTATGCGGTTCATTCCGGTCCCGAGGATGTAAGACACAGCTTTAATGCAGAGGTTTCCAAGCAGGATTTATATGAAACCTATCTACCGGCCTTTAAAGCCTGTGTTCAGGAAGCAGGTGTTGAGACTGTGATGGGAGCGTATAACCGCACCAACGGAGAGCCCTGCTGCGGAAGTAAGACCCTATTGAATGACATTCTCCGTGAGGACTGGGGCTTTCAAGGCCATGTCACCTCGGACTGCTGGGCAATCAGGGATTTTCATGAGCATCATTTTGTTACATCAACACCGGTAGAATCTGTAGCACTGGCTATGAATAACGGCTGTGATTTAAACTGTGGCAATATCTATGGTAACCTGTTGCTTGCAGTGAGGGACGGACTGGTTGAAGAGAAAACCATTGATCGTGCAGTAACCAGACTGGTCACCACCAGAATGAAGCTTGGCTTATTTGACAGCCCGGAGAAGGTATCGTATAACACCATCGGCTATGAGCAGGTGGATCAAAAAGAGCATAAGGAGCTTAACCTAAAGGCATCCAGAAAGTCCATCGTTCTATTAAAAAATGAGAACAATCTGCTTCCTCTGAATAAGGAGAAGCTGAAAACAGTAGGTGTCATCGGACCCAATGCCAACAACAGAAAGGCACTGGTCGGAAATTATGAAGGAACTGCTTCGGAGTATATCACGGTATTGGAAGGCATCCAGAATTATCTCGGGGATGAGGTCCGCGTTTACTACTCCGAGGGATGCCATCTGTTCCAGAATAAGGTACAGGGCTTAGGGATAGAAAATGACAGAATTGCGGAAGTCAAGGCTGTTTGTGATATGAGTGATGTCGTCATCGCTTGCCTCGGACTGGATCCGGGACTTGAGGGAGAGGAAGGCGATCAGGGAAATGAATTTGCCAGCGGCGATAAGCCGAACCTAAATCTGCCGGGCTTACAGGAGGAGATTCTGAAGGAATTATATATGAGCGGAAAACCGGTTATACTGGTTCTGCTGTCAGGCAGTGCAATTAGTATTCCTTGGGCAGACGAGCATATTCCTGCTATTATGCAGGGCTGGTATCCGGGTGCACAGGGAGGTAGAGCAATTGCAGAGCTGCTCTTTGGCGAATACTCACCGGAGGGCAAGCTTCCGGTAACCTTCTACCGTACCACGGAGGAGCTGCCTGCCTTCACAGATTATAATATGAAAAACAGAACCTATCGCTATATGAAACAGGAAGCCCTATATCCCTTCGGCTATGGACTCTCCTATACAAGCTTCGAGCTCTCAGAGGTGTCAGTGGATGGGGAAGAGCTTGTTCCGGGTAAAGAGGTTCACTGCTCAGCAAGAATAGAAAATACCGGCATGCTTCCCGGCGCAGAAACAATTCAGATCTACATCAAGGCAAAGCAGGAGGGAGCACCGAACTGGCAGCTGAAGGGACTAAGGAAGATTTATTTGGAGCCGGGAGAAAGTAAAACAATTCAAATGACATTAAGGAATGAGGAATTTGGACTCTATGATCATGACGGAAGGCTTGTGCTTCACGAGGGTGAATATGAGCTTTACATTGGTAGCAGCCAACCGGATACAAGAAGTATCAAGCTTACAGGCAAAAAGCCTCATTGTATCATCATGCGTTCCAATCAGACCGTAATACTGTAAACAGTGCTTCGGTTAAGGCGGTCGTAGTGATGACCGCCTTTTCTTTCGTAATTAAGAAGGTAGATAAATTAGGCAGCAGGGTTCAGAAATGGAGGAAATAAAATGGACTACAGCCAGTGTTGGTTAAATTATAATCCAATCATGGATTATCCCGATTCCGGCTTATTGGCAGAGATAAATGTGAGCAGCAGGGATGGTAGAGTAGGGACAATTACTCAGAATGCAGTGAAGGAGCTAAGGACAGCAATACAAAGAATATGCAAGATCAACCCCAGAGTAAACACAAGAAGCGATTATATGGAAGCGACCACAGGGATCCTCCTTTGCCTTGAGGAACAGGAGGAGCTGAAGGAGGAGGGCTTCCAGCTTAAGCAGGAGGGCGATCGGTTGATTGTCTCCGGTAAAACCGAACAGGGAGTCCTATACGGTAGCTTTGCCCTGATTCGTAAAATCGCAATGGGGGAACGATTAAGAGGCCTTTCTGTCATAGAAAACCCTGAGAACAATCTACGTATGCTGAATCACTGGGATAATTTACAGGGGGATATTGAAAGAGGGTATGCCGGAAGGTCATTCTTCTTTCATAAGGATGAGATACTAATCAATGAGCGTAGTCATGATTATGCCAGACTTGTAGCCTCCGTAGGAATTAACGGAGTAGTAATCAATAATGTAAATGTCCGTGGAGCCGCTGCCACCGGTTTGGTAACAGACCGTTATCTGGATCAGCTGAAGGAGCTGGCCGACCTATTGAAAGGCTATGGGATTAAGCTGTTCTTAAGTGTAAATTTCGCAGCACCGATTGAGATCGGTGGGCTACACACGGCAGACCCTCTGGATGAGGGAGTTACAGTCTGGTGGAAGAAATGCGTAGAAAATATATATCACAAAATCCCTGAGTTCGGTGGATTTCTAGTCAAGGCTGATTCAGAGGGAAGGCCGGGACCCTTTACCTATCACCGGTCCCATGCGGATGGAGCGAATGTCCTGGCCAGAGCCTTGAAGCCCTTCGGAGGGTTATTGATCTGGCGCTGCTTCGTCTATAACTGTCTGCAGGACTGGAGGGATTATAAAACTGATCGCGCCAGAGCGGCCTATGATAACTTTACAGACCTGGATGGTCTCTTTGCTGACAATGTAATCCTGCAGATTAAGAATGGGCCAATGGATTTTCAGGTCAGAGAACCTGTTTCTCCGCTGTTTGGCAGCTTAAAAAATACCAATATGATATTGGAGCTACAGGCAGCCCAGGAATATACCGGACAGCAGAAGCATGTCTGCTATCTGCTTCCCATGTGGAAGGAGGTACTGGAGTTTAATACCTATGCCGTTCCGGAACAGGCAACCGTAGCTAATATTGTCTCAGGCAGGACCTACAATCAGACAGCTTGTGGTATGGCAGCAGTATCCAACACCGGTGACGATTATAATTGGACCGGACATGACCTGGCAGCAGCAAACCTTTACGGTTTTGGAAGGCTATGCTGGAACACTGGGCTTAGCTCCGAGCAGATTGCATTGGAATGGATCAGACAGACCTTGCCTCACAATGAGAAGGTAGTCCAAGTTACCCTGGATATCCTAATGGGTTCCTGGCTTACCTACGAGAAATACACCTCACCCCTTGGAATTGGCTGGATGGTGAACCCAAATCATCATTATGGACCGAATGTGGACGGCTATGAATATGATAAGTGGGGAACCTATCACCGGGCAGACAGGGAAGGCATGGGAGTGGACCGTACTACAAACGGTACAGGCTATACAGACCAATATCGGGAGCCCAATGCCTCCATGTATGACAATAAGGAAACCTGCCCCGAGGAGCTGCTCCTATTCTTCCATTATATCCGCTATGACTATGTGTTAAAATCCGGAAAGACTCTGATTCAACATATCTATGACACTCATTTTGAGGGTGTGGAGGAGGTTGAAGGAATGATGGAGAGTTGGAGGAGTCTGAAGGGTCTCCTTCCTGACGAGGTATATCTTCGGGTGATAGAACGATTGGAGATCCAGCTGGAAAGTGCAAGGGAATGGCGGGATCGCATCAACACATACTTTTACCGTAAGTCCGGCGTGGAGGATGCCAAGAAAAGAACAATCTATTAATAAGGTGCTTCCCGTTTACAAGGGTTGAGCATAAAGGAGTATGGCAATTCGATATCAAAGCTAAGATCAGCTTACATGGGGGATATCGTTATGCTTAGAGAAAGGAGGGGTCATAGCCCACTGCTACGACAGCTTTGCTACATCAGTTTACCGGTCAGATACGGATTTGGCAGTTCTAAGGGGGTTAGAACGGTAACAGGTCGGACTGTAGTTAGGATGATGTGTATAACAAAGAGGAGGTAAAAAGCAAAAATGGGTAAAAAGGGTATGTTTAAAAAGCTGATCCTAATGATGGCTACAGCTGTATTTGTGATGTCTTCCATCACACCTGCCATGGCAGCAGCAAAAAAAGAACCTGCACTCAATGCAGCAGAGAAGACAATCGTTGTAGGAAAAACCTTTAATTTTGACGTAAAGAATAAAATAAAGGGCTCTACCTATGAATGGCGGGTAGGGAATACAAAGATTGCATCAATGAATGAGAAAAATGGGGTAGTTACAGGCTTGGCCCCGGGATCTACAATGGTTTATTGTAAGGTGAGTAATGCAGGAAAGAGCTACCGTCTTTCCGCAAAATTAACCGTTCTAAAGCCTGCAGTTAAGGTAACGATTACCAATAAGGTTACTTCCCTGGACATTAAGAAGTATTACAAATTCAAGGTATCCCTCACTCCTGCCAGCTCCAATGACAGGTTGACCTGGACCTCCAGCGACGAGAGTATTGTTATGGTGGATACGGATGGCTCCTTTGCGGGCAGAAAAGCCGGAACAGCCACGATCACAGCTACCTCAGTAAGCGGCAGAAGCGACAGTGTCACAATTAAGTTCCTTGGGATAGGGGAAACAGGGGATAAAGCGGGAACGGAGAAAGATACGGAAGTTACTGATAACAATGGAAAGCAAGAGGAAGTGAAGGTCCTTAAGACCATATTGAGGGAGGACTTCGCCAAGAACACAGGCATATTTGCCTCAAGAGGAGGAGCTAATGTAAGCCATACAACTGCCGTTAAAGCTGCTGAAGGCGGAAAGGGCTATATCTCTGTGAGCGGTAGAACAGCAAATTGGAACGGTGTCGCAGCAGACGTAACGAAGCTGGTGATTCCCGGAGCCACCTACCGTGTTACCGGTTGGGTC
>JAEYRK010000017.1 GCA_023435645.1 Bacillota bacterium | reverse complement strand
TAAGGAAGTGAGAATATTATGATAACACCTGTATTAGAAAGTGAACGAATCATACTACGTCCTCTGGTGGTTGATGATGCGGAGCATATCTATCAAAGCTGGACCTCCGATCCCGAAGTAGCAAAATTTATGATATGGGAGGTGCATCAGTCCGTTGATGATACGAGAGAATGGCTTAAAACAGTGGAGCAAAGTATAGACAATGACCATAGTTACATCTGGGGATTTATGCTGAAAGAAACGGGCAAGTTATTTGGTTCCGGTGGAATAACCTTCAAGGAGGAGTTTGGCTGCTTTGAGCTTGGGTATAATATTATGAAGAAATACTGGGGGCAGGGTCTTACAACGGAAGCAGGAAGAGTGATACTTGATTTTGCTTATCGTACCATGGGAGAAAAGAAATTCTTCTGCAGACATGCAGTTGATAATATTGGCTCCCAAAAAGTAATGATGAAACTTGGTTTCCAGTATAGCGGAGAAAGCTCCTATACAAGTTTGGGCGGATTAAAGACATTTGCAAGTAAGGATTACTATTTAGCTATGGAGTAAAGAATATGGAGATCGCTTATGATTGATGAAACATTGTCATTCGATGATTTCGAGGAACCAAGTACATTCACCTTTATGAAGAAAGGCGGATACGATGGATAACGGAACAACGATACTTATTGATTTATGGAAAGATGAAACAGGTATAAAAGTTACGGCTAACATACGATTTACCTCAGCAATGGATAATAAATATAGCTTTTATCTTGCAGATGGCTTTGTCATCGATGAGCTGAATGATGGAATATCACCGATGGAGTATAAATGCTGTGAAGAAAAGCTGGAGTTTCGTGCTCCTACGAAGAGAGTAGATATAAATACTACAGGAATCAATGAGCTTTTTTTATCATACCATGGCAAGGTTGAGAGTTGGCATACCTTATATGAGGAGGAAATCCTAGCTATAAACTTATATACGGCTTGGTATCCGACTGATTTATCAAATAGCACAAATTACATAGTTAAGGTCCATATGGATCACACGTATTGTTTGATTAATGGGTTATATGATGAGAATGAAAAAGTTTGGTATTATTATCCGTTGGATTATGATGTAAATATCATAGCACTCAAGAATCATAAAATCCTTCAAGGGGATAATATAACCTTGTATTATTATGGTGATAAAAATAAACAGGCAGTGATGCCATATTATGAAAACTATAATAAGATTGTCAGATACTATACGGAACTATATGGTAATAACAAGATTAAAAAATCCAATATCGTAATTCTGCCCAAAGAGAATCTATATGGTGGTTATTTTAGAAAAGAATTGATCGTATTCGGCGGCATACAGGAGGATTATGATGGAATCGTCCACTTGCTGGCACATGAAATAGCCCATTCTTGGTGCCAGGGAGCAAGAACTGATTCCTGGGAGGATTGGTTGAATGAGACCTTTGCCGAATGGTCAGCTCTTTTATTTGAGCTTGAAGTAAACCACAATATCAATAAATTTAATGATATAATATCGGATAAAGAAATGCGGTTTCCCAATATCATACCTATTAAAACTAAAGATTTGAGCAGACCTGAGGGAGTGCATGATAATGGAGTATTACATCTATATAGACTGTATTGTAGTTGTGGTGCAGATGCTATTAAGAAGATACTTAGAGCATTTGACTCGTTGAAAAATAAAACGACGGATGCGCTTATTCAAAAGTTACATGAAGAAAAAGTTACAGTCGTATTAGCAGATTTTATATCTGATATTTCGAGAATATATTAGATCTTCGGATATCATAGATAAATGGAATTAATAGTGAGACAAGATTTTTCAAAAACAACTGAACAGAAGCTTTCAGAATTATTTCCTATTTTACTGGAAGCATATAACCCTCTATGGGACGATTATTAGGCGGCTGAAAGGGGGTTCTTGAAATCTGCTTTTAAGGATTCTATTTTACGTATCAGTCATATCGGAAGTACATCGGTACCCGAACTGATAGCTAAGCCTACCATAGATATACTGCTTGAGATTTCACAGGATGCGGATTTATCCATAATAACAGAAAGGCTGAAAGATGAAGGATATATCGTCAACACACCTCCAGGGGACATTATAATGTACTTAAAGGGTTATTCTCCGAACGGTTTTGAAGAACAATGTGTACATATCCATGTGCGGCATTTAGGCGATTGGATGTATTATATTTTAGAGATTATTTAATTCTTCATCCTGAAGTTGCACATGAATACGAAAAACTAAAGCAATGCATGCATCAGATGATTTCCAGAATTACGAAGGTAGCAAGAGCTGAAAAATATCTTTTATATAGGAGATATGCGATAAAAATATGTTTGTGATTTATCGGGGGAAGTAATATGATGAATGTAAATTTGACTCCAAAACCTAGAACGAAATATAGAATCCTTGCGGGAAAATACTATTTTAGACTACGAAGAAGACTAGTCTGGATATTTGGTGATTATAAATTTGCAGCAAAAAAGGAAAGCAAACCATATCAATATACATATGTTACTCATAGTACCCCATTATTGCGTCAATTAAAAGATGTGGATATGTATCTTCAATATAATAAGATAACTAATTTAAAGCTGGCTGCCGCGAAGGTGAATGATATCATTATTCAGCCGGGAGAAGTATTCTCTTATTGGAGGCTGATCGGTAAACCAACGAAGAGAAAGGGGTATCGGGAAGGATTAATTTTATTCTGCGGTAATCTTGGCACCGGAATCGGTGGTGGATTATGCCAGCTTTCCAATCTGATCTACTGGATTACAATTCATACGCCGCTTACTGTAGTGGAGCGTTATAGACATAGCTATGATGTATTTCCTGACAGTAACCGGACACAGCCCTTCGGAAGCGGTGCTACCTGTGTATATAACTACCGGGATCTGATGATCCGCAATGATACCAAGCAGCCATTTCAACTAAAAATATGGCTGACTGATTCAGAGCTCTGCGGGTGCTGGAGAACGGATCATAAACCGACGGAAACCTACCGGGTTTATGAGAAGGAGCACTATATGAACAGAGAATTCTTCGGTAAATATAGCCGGCATAATTTAATCTATCGGAAGGTTTATGATCTTTATGGAAATGAAATCGCAGATGAATACGTCACCGAGAATCATGCACTGATGATGTATGAACCGCTAATTGAAGAAAAGCTATGATCAGGTGATATTGGCAGTAACCTAATGGAAATGATAGAAGCATTAGGGGTTAAGCCTAACGTGTAATAGTTACATATTACTAATGTGAGGAGCAGTAATGGCATACAAATCAGATATTTGTATCCTTGCTGCTCTTTTATATTATCATCATTACAATTTGTATTATATATGGTATAATTTACATAATCAAAATATGAAACAGAACATAAACGCCC
Source organism: Bacillota bacterium (assembly GCA_023435645.1). Classification (GTDB taxonomy): domain Bacteria; phylum Bacillota; class Clostridia; order Lachnospirales; family Lachnospiraceae; genus Mobilitalea. The sequence goes on along the minus strand of JAEYRK010000017.1, from coordinate 13,639 downwards.
ACATATCATCAGCCGCTTTATCCATTCTTTCTGGCAGTGGAAATGGTGGTTGATTAAGATCATAATCTGATATGAGAATTATAAATTATCTAACAGGAATGGGGGATATTATGGAGCTCAAATTTAAGGATTTGTCCTTAGGAGTTGCATCCGCCGCCACGCAGATTGAAGGCGGTGAGTGTGAGTCTAACTGGAACGATTGGTATCATAAGGGGAGAATCAAGGACCATTCCGATCCGGCCCGAGCTACGAACCATTATGAATTATGGCAGCAGGATGCGGAGCTGATGGCTGAGATGCAGATCAAAGATTATCGGCTGGGGATCGAATGGGCAAGGATCTGTCCGAAGGAAGGTGAAGTGAATGAGGCTGCCATTGCTCATTACAGAGATGAGCTGTTTTATCTTAAGAAGAAGGGGATCAGGACCCTGCTTACGATCCATCACTTTACGAATCCAATGTGGTTTGAACGAAAGGGCGGTTTTACGAAGAAGGAGAACCTACAGCATTATCTGGATTTTGTTGCTCTGGTAGTAGAAGCCTTTGGAGATATGGTAGCTGAGTACATAACAATCAATGAACCGAATGTATATGCGACAAGTTCCTATTACTCCGGAGATTGGCCTCCCGGAGAGAGATCCTTTAAGAGAGCCATAACGGTTATGTCAAATATGTCCTACTGCCATATCAAGGCCTATCAGCTCATCCACTCCCTCCGTAAGAAGCAGGGATTTCAGGATACCAAGGTGAGCTTTGCCCATCATATCCGGGTATTTGATCCGCAAAACCCTAAGAATCCCTGGCATCGTATTTGCGCAGGGTTACTGGATCGACTGTTCCAGAGTGCGATAACAGAGGCGATGCTTACGGGTAATTTCAAATGGCCGTTAAAAAAAGATAAAGAGATCAAAGCGGGAGAATACTGTGATTTTATAGCGATTAATTACTATACCAGATCGACCGTAGCGGGCTTTGGAGATGGAACGAAGCAGGCTGCTCCTAAGAATGATCTGGGTTGGGAAATCTATCCGGAGGGCTTAATCCGCTGTGTAGAAATGGTATATCAGGTTTTGAAGCGCCCGATTTATATCACGGAGAATGGGACCTGTGACAATCAGGATACCTTCCGGTGCAGATATATCTATGAGCATCTGAAAGTAATAACTGAGTCCACATTACCAATTTCAAGGTATTATCATTGGTGCTTCTGTGATAATTTTGAATGGATCGAGGGAGAAAGCGCCCGGTTTGGACTGGTTCATGTAAATTATGAAACTCAGGAGCGAATTGTGAAAAGGTCCGGGGAGTTTTATACAAAAATGATTGAACAAAAGGGTGTATCCAAAGAACTTTACGAGCAATATGTGGAACCTCAAAAATATAATGAGAATCATAGATTACTTGAAAATTGATGTCGACAGTATAGGGGTTTTGCATTTGCTTTCAGCTATGAATCAAAAGGAGAGAATACTTTGATTACAGTACAGGGAACTGATTTTCGATTAGATACAGAGCATACAACATATATATTTCGGGTCACGAGGTTTGGACATCTGGAGCATATTTATTATGGGAACTTGTTGAGTAAAGCCGATCAAGCGGAAAATTTGGCACAGAAACGGTCCATACAAGTAGGCAGCAGTGTTTTATACAGCAGGGAGGAGGATATCTATTCTCTTGACCGGATGTGCCTGGAGTGGTCGGACAATGGACGGGGTGACTACCGCCAAAGTCCTACGGAAATGAAAATGCCGGATGGCAGCTTCGTGTCTGATTTTATTTACGAGCATCACGAGCTACATAAAGGCTGTATACCTATGGACACCCTGCCGAGTGCATATGGGGGAAATGATACTTTAATTATCACCTTGAAGGATAAGAGCTTTCCTGTATTTATTGAATTATATTATTCTGTCTATGAGCATACAGATGTGATTACCCGGCGGGCGGTAATTAGAAATGAAGCAAAGGACCCGATAACGCTCGGACGCTTCATGAGTATGTCCCTGGATCTTCCGGATGAGAGCTTTCAGATGCTTACACTGGATGGCGGGTGGATCAAGGAGGCCCATCTGCATAGGCGGCCTGTAGCATACGGAATCACAGTAAATTCCTCCACAACAGGAGCAAGCAGTAACCGTCATAATCCTGCGTTTTTACTTGCGGAAGCTGATGCCAATGAAAGCTATGGAAATGTATATGGCTTCAATCTGATCTATAGCGGCAACCATTACAGCCTCGCCGAGAAGAATGAGAGGGATTATGTCCGTGTCAGTATGGGAATTAACCCCCATTGCTTTGAGTGGCTTCTGCCGCCGGGGGAGAGGTTTGAGGCACCGGAATGTGTAATCAGCTATAGCAACCGGGGGTTTTGTGGAGTAAGCCACCATATGCACGATTTTATCAATGAACATATTGTAAGAGGGGAATATAAGAAGAAGGAACGACCGGTTCTGCTGAACAACTGGGAGGCCCATTTCTTCAAATTCAACGAGGGAAAACTCCTCCGTCTTGCCAAGGAGGCTAAGGAGCTGGGGGTTGAGCTGTTCGTCCTGGATGATGGATGGTTTGGAGCGCGAAACGATGATAAGGCAGGGCTTGGAGATTACATGGTTAATCCTAAGAAGCTGCCCCATGGGATGAAGTCCTTTGCAGATAAGATCAGAAAACTAGGATTGGAGTTTGGTTTGTGGTTTGAGCCTGAGATGGTGAATGAGGATAGTGAGCTTTACCGGGCTCATCCGGAATATGCCGTGCAGCTGCCTCACAGGCAGGCGGTACTTGGAAGGAATCAGCTGGTGTTGGACCTGTGCCGGAGGGAAGTCAGAGATTATATCGTGGAACAGGTATCCGGTATCCTGGATGATGCGGGGATCAGTTATGTGAAATGGGATATGAACCGGCACATTGCGGAGAGTTTTTCCTCTGTCCTAGGGAATCAGGGGGAGTTCTACCATCGCTATATCATGGGGCTTTATGAGGTGCTAACCCGTATCTTTGGGCCGCGGCCCCATATCCTATTAGAGAGCTGCTCCAGTGGCGGCAACCGGTTTGATCTGGGGATGCTATGCTTTAGTCCGCAGATCTGGTGCTCTGATGATACGGATCCGATTGAGCGGTTGAAGATACAGACAGGTTTATCCTACTTCTATCCGCTCTCCACGATGGGAGCCCATGTTTCCCAGTCCCCCCATCAGCAGACCTTACGGGAGACACCCCTTGCCACCCGCTTTCATGTGGCATGCTTCGGGTGCTTGGGCTATGAGCTGGACCTTAAGTATTTGACACCGGAGGAGAGAAAGGATGTTACTGAACAAATAGCATTCTATAAAAAGTATCGCAGGATATTCCAATATGGGAGATTCTACAGAATCAAGTCCTATAAAGAGAATAAGGTTCAGTGGGAAGTGGTGAGCGAAGATAGGACGACGGCGCTGACAGGGTTCTTTCAGACCATGGCGACTGCGGCAGAAAGCAGTGACAGGCTTAGGGTGATTGGATTAAGGCCCGGAGCCTATACCCTGAGAACCAGACAGCAAAGGCTGTATATCGAACGTTTCGGTGGTTTGACGAAGCATATCCTTCCGGTGGAATTAAATCCGGACGGAGTGATTATGCGGACTGCGAATCGACATTACAGTCTGAAGGACTGTGTAGAAACCTATCATTGTTCCTCAGAAGCACTGGAAGCAGGAATACCATTATGCGAGCAGTTTATCGGCACCGGTTATCATGATAAGGTACGAATGCTTGGTGACTTCGGATCCAATCTGTATCTCACTGAGGTCTCAGAGGCAGCCGAGGTGAAGTAGTAGAGACAGAGCTTGGGACGGAGGAAGAGAATCTGAGATATGAGAAATAAGAGATGAAACCTTGGAAATGAAGATAATCTCATAGACAAAGCATTTTCGGACAGAGGCCTTATAAGATGTAAAGTCAGTAGAAGCAGAAGATGAAAGACAGAAGATGAAAGGCAGAAGTTGAAGGCAGAATATGAACGACAAGGGATTCAAAGATATAGGATTCAAAGATATAGGATTCAAAGATAATGGGTTCAAAGATAATGAATTAAAAACTAAGGATTTAAAGACGAAGGAAGAGATTGATAGCTTGAAAGGAGCTGCAGTAGAATGAAAACAAAGAAGAATCATAATCGTTATACCTTTGGCCTTGGCACGATTGGGAGGGATATGCTCTATTCCATCGTAAGCATGTACCTTATGTTTTTCCTGACTGATATTCTGAATTTACCAGATTCTACGATGTGGTGGATGACCGGAGCCTTACTTATTCTTAGGATTTTTGATGCAATCAACGATCCGGTCATGGGGTTTTTGGTTGACAATACCCATTCCCGATTCGGTAAATTTAAGCCCTGGATCGTCATCGGGGGTATTGTAGGCGGTATCCTAACTGTCTTACTGTTTTTTGATTTTGGATTAACCGGAGCTGGTTACGTTATCATGTTCATTATTCTCTACCTGCTCTGGGATTTAACCTATGGCGCCAATGACATTGCTTATTGGTCCATGCTTCCTTCACTGACCCTTGACCAGAAGGAAAGGGAGAAGACCGGCTCCTTCGCCAGGATTTGTGCCAATATTGGTTTGTTCACCGTAGTAGTCGGGATTATGCCGGTTACAAAAGCACTGGGTGACGATCAAAGGGCTTGGCAGATAACCGCTGCTGGGATTGTGCTGATCACCTGGGTCTTTCTCTGCTTTACGGTATTTGGAGTGAAGGAGGATAAGAGCATTCATGTGAAACAGGAAGCAACCTCCCTGAAGGAAATGTTCCGCATTTTGTTTAAAAATGATCAGCTGTTATTCACGGCGATTTCTATGGCACTTTTCATGATAGGGTATAGCATAACTACCAGCTTTGGGATCTATTTCTTCAAATATGCCTATAAGGATGAGGGGATGTACTCAATCTTTGCTGCTATCCTCGGAGTCTCCCAGCTGGTAGCATTGTCAGTTTTCCCGATATTTTCAAAGAGATTTAGCCGAAAGGCCCTGTATGCCTTTGCAACGGGATTAGTAGTCATCGGTTATCTGATTTTCTTCTTCGCTCCAATGAATATGAAATTTATCGGCGCTTCCGGTATTTTCATCTTTGTAGGGCAGGCCTTTATTCAATTACTGATGCTGATGTTTTTGACGGATACAGTAGAGTATGGGCAGTGGAAGCTTGGTCATCGTAATGAGAGTATTACCTTCTCCGTCCAGCCGTTTATTAATAAGATTGGCGGTGCGATTGCGAGTGGTATCGTCGGAGTGACCTTGATTATCTCCGGAATCAATGCTGCTGCTACACCGGAGGATGTCACCGAATCCGGATTACTGATTATGAAGCTGGCAATGCTGATCTTACCCCTTTTCTTTATTGTAGCCGGCTACCTTATCTACCGCAGGAAATTCAAGATAGATAAGCAGCTATTTGATCAGATTATTACCGAGCTGACTGCTCGTGGTGAGATTCAGAAATAATAACCTGTATGATTTATAATCATGGGCCAAGGGCTGGTGTACAACAAGAAAATCAATTAGCAAATCTCTTAAGATTATTTGTCTGACGTCCAAATTCGTGGATCGTGGCAGCAAGGAGGGTTTCATATGAGGCATTTTGCAGTCAGTGGTGTAGTGTTCATAGAGGACAAGGTGTTACTCGTCAGGCATACCTATGGGATGGCGAAGAATAAATTATTGATCCCCGGAGGCCATGCAAAGGAAAAGGAATTACCGACAGATGCAATCGTTCGTGAGATATTAGAAGAGACAGGAATCATGACAGAGGCGGAATCAATTCTTGCTCTTCAATTTAAGCCCGAACAATGGTGCGCAATTTTCAAAATGAAGTATCTATCGGGAACTCCGGAGCCGGATCATCATGAGATCAGTGAGATTCGGTTATTAACCTTAGAGGATGCACTGGACAGAGAGGATATTACTCATACCACAAGAGTAATTTTGGAGACCTTATCCACAAAGCAATATTGTGAATTGGCAGCCAGCAGCTTCTACCCTGTATCCTTAGAACCATCGGAGTATCGGATATTTGGTGTTATTTAGCTTGTCATTACAGGAGGGGATATGTTAACAAATAACAATCGGATTAAGGACATATATGCAAATCCAATCGGACGGGACATTATCGATAAAGTACTGTTGCAGTTGAATATCAGTAAAAAAGCAGTTACGAATCCAATTGTGGGTAATCTGAAGCTGAAAACCCTGCAAAGGCTGGCAAAAAGACAGCTGGATGAGGGATTTGTAAGTACGCTGTTAACCCTTTTGAACAGTGAGCAGACCATCCCAGGGACGGAGGAAGCTCCCATTCAAAAAGTCTGGTGGAAGGAAGCGGTTTTTTATCAGATCTATCCAAGAAGCTTTAAGGACAGCAATGGGGACGGAATAGGGGATTTGGGGGGGATCATCGAGAAGCTGGATTATTTAAAGGATTTGGGGATTGATGCGATCTGGCTCTCACCAATTTATGATTCTCCCAATGATGACAATGGGTATGATATCAGGGATTACCATAAAATTATGACGGAGTTCGGTACGATGGAGGACTTTGATCTTCTGCTTCAAGAGGTTCATCACCGTGGTATGAGATTGATTATGGATCTGGTCGTCAATCACACCTCCGACGAACATGAATGGTATCAGAAAGCAATCAACGACCCAAATTCCAAGTATGGGAATTATTATATTTTCAGAGATCAGCCGAACAACTGGACCTCATTTTTTAGCGGAAGTGCCTGGAATTATGTTGAGGAACGTAATCAGTATGCGCTGCATCTATTTTCAAAGAAGCAGATGGATCTGAACTGGGAAAATGAAGCTGTCAGGGATGAAATCCATCGGATGGTAAGTTGGTGGCTTAAGAAGGGTGTTGATGGGTTTCGTATGGATGTCATCAATTACATCTCCAAGCGGGAGGGCTTACCGGATGGGAATGAGAGCATTGGTAAGCTCATGGGATATTACGGGGTGGAGCACTATTTCTATGGGCCCCGGCTTCATGAGTACCTCAGGGAACTGAAGGAAAAGGTGTTTCTTCCGTACAATGCGTTCTCTGTCGGTGAGACTCCGGGAATTGGTATGGAGATGAGCAAGCGTTTAACCTCCGAGGATCGGCGGGAGTTAGATATGATTTTTTCCTTCGATCATCTTGAGACCCCGGGACATACCCGCTTTGATGATTATCGCTATGATCTGAACTACCTGAAAAAGTACATGATTGACTGGATGGAGCATTATGGGAACCGTTGCCAGCATTCGCTCTTCTATGAGAACCATGATAATCCCCGTATGATTTCCAAGGTAAATCCGGAACCAAGGTATCGAGAGGTCCTAGGGAAGCTATTAGCTGTGATACAGCTTACCTTACGGGGTACACCATTTATCTATCAGGGACAGGAGCTGGGAATGGTGAATCAAAGCTTTGGATCCATAGAGGAGCTTCGGGATGTAGAGTCATTGAATCTGTATTCTGAGCTATGTAAGACGATGAGTCAGGAAGCAGCCTTTCAGAAGGTGTTGGCAGGCTCCAGAGATCATTCCAGAACACCCATGCAATGGAGTAATGAGCAGTATGCCGGCTTCTCCACGCATACTCCATGGATTATGATGGATGAGGATTATAAGGAATGCAATGTCATGGCGCAGTTAAAGGAGGAAGATTCCATCCTGTGCTTTTATCAGAAACTGATCGCATTACGAAAAAAGCATACGGTAGTGTGTTATGGGGATGTGATCGTGACCAATAAGAAGGTGAAGAATTTATTTACCTATTACCGTCAGGACGCTACAGATACCCTATATATAGAAATTAACCTGTCTACGGAAGAAACCAAACGCAGAGGACTTCCGGCGGGAAGGCGATTGTTATCCAATTACCCAGAGGCATCTTCTACGAGGCTACGTCCCTATGAAGCAACGATATGGAAGGTGGATCAGAAGGAAGGACATTTAAGTAAGTAAGGCTCATGGAAATGGTAGCCATTATAGATCAGTATGATACTTAGGTTTATTTAAAACTGATATGAATATTGAATTATAATTATAGAGTTTCACACATGCTTGCTGTTCAGGTTACACAGGCCATGAGGGTATTCATGTATCGAAGGATCTGGTTATGTGAAAAAAGAAGGAGGTATCTATATGTCACATGTATTCCGTAAGGATGAAATTACGTTTCAGCAAACAACTTCAACAATCCAAGAATTCTCCCGGCATTCGAGTGAAAACCTGACGAGGCTGGCACAATCCAAGCATCTTCATATGAACATCCGGCGGCTGGAGCCGGGCTATTATTCCTGCCCCTATCATTTTCATAGGAACGCAGAGGAGCTCTTTGTCATACTAAGCGGTACATGCACGCTGAGAACTCAGGAGGGGTTCCAAGAGCTATGCCAGGGAGATATGGTTTTCTTTGAGATGGGGCCCTCCGGGGCGCATCAGTTATATAATCATTCCTCCTCCGTATGCGAATATATTGATCTCAGAACAGAAGCAGGAATTGATATATGTGAATATCCTGATTCCGGAAAGGTGAATATTATCCCCTACCTTGAGATTTATGAGACGAAGGACATGGTTGATTATTATAAAGGAGAGGATAAGGTGGCGGAAAAGTGGGAGATAAGGAAGGAGCTCTGATAGCCTGTATCCCATTGATATATCTAATAAAATGCTCATAACAAAAAAGAGCATAGCAAAAGCATATGAAAACCAGTATGAAAAGCTCATAACAAAATGTTATGAGTTTTTTATTCTTGACAAGTGGAAGAAATTACTATATTGTTATTAATAGACCGACGGTCGGTCGAGAATCATTTTGCAATGACATATTATTACGATCATAAAACTTTGAGGTGAGGCTATGAGAGTATCTAAAAAACATGATTCACGGAGAAATGAAATTCTGAATAAGGCAGAGAGCTTATTTCAAACTATCGGGTTTAACAAGACTACAGTCAGTGATATCCTAAGTGAGGTAAACATCGCGAAGGGAACCTTTTATTATTATTTTAGATCAAAGGAAGAGGTATTGGATGCTATTATAGAGCGATATATGGAGATAGCGCTTGAACGGGTGCAGGCAGTTAGGGAGTTAAGGGATTTAACCCCGACAGAAAAGCTATTACAGATATTCATGGCCTTAAGAATGGGCGGGCCTGATAATAAAGTAATCGAGGAACTCCATAAGCCGGAGAATGCTTTGATGCATCAGAAATCCTTTACACAGATAATTCTCGGTATGACTCCGATATTGGCGGAGGTTGTGGAGGAAGGGATTGCAGCAGGGTGTTTCAAAACCCAATACCCTGTCCAGACAGTTCAGATCATCCTGTCAGCCGGCTTAATGTTGTTCGACGATGGGATATTTTCCTTCTCGGAAGCAGAGCAGTACCAAATAATCCAGGCTATCATTTATTCCTTAGAGACATTACTGGGCGCTGAGAAAAATAGCTTTGATTTCTGGCTTCAGGCCTTTATGACAAGAACATAGAAATACAGATTTGCCGAAGATGAGGATGGAGGGGAGCGCATTCATGAAACGAGGGGAATGAAGTACATGGAACCTATAACGAAAAGATGACCTACTGAGGCGTACTTACAGGATTTTGTCCGTAAAAAATAATAACAAGTGGGGAGTATAGTATGCTGGGATCAATGATTAAAAAGGATTTCAAAAGAAATAAAGCAGTCAATATCACACAGTGGTTGTTCATCTTCCTGTCAGCATTTTTGATGGCAACGGGTAGCATTATTATTATGCAGTCTATTGGCGCGATTGATAGTCTCTTTGCGGTGGCGAAGCCGCCGCACTTTATGCAGATGCATACAGGGGACCTTAGTCAGAAGGAGATTGATATATTGTCTGACAGCCTGGACTATGTTGTAGGACAACAGACCTCGGAAATGTTAAATATTGATGGAGCAAGCATTGGCTTACGGAGGGAAAGAAAAGGCCGAATAGAGCAAGTAACTCTAGCAGATAGTATGATTGATAACGGCTTTGTTGTCCAGAACAGACAATTTGATTATCTGGTGAATTTGGAAAATGTACCGGTACAGCCATCTCCCGGCGAAATTGCAGTACCGATTAAGTATATGAAGCGTAATGGCTTACAAACCGGTGATACACTGATCCTGTCAGAAGGCTCCTTCCACATGGAATTTATGATTACTGATTTCATAAGGGATGCACAGATGGCCTCTTCAATGGCATCCTCCACAAGATTTCTGGTGAATGAGGAGGATTTTAGAAAGATCAAGTCTAGCATTGGACGGCTGGAGTACCTGATTGAATTTAGGCTTACTGATCTTGGAAAAATCAACAGCTTCCAGAAGCTTTATGAGCAAGCCGGTTTACCGGCGAACGGGCCGGGAGTCACTTATCCCCTCATGAGACTAATCAATGCACTGGGGGAAGGAATCAAGGCAGCAATCGTAATTCTTGTAAGCCTTCTATTAATATTGATCGCAGTCATTAACCTTCGCTTTACCATACTGGCAACCATGGAGGATGAGATTCGGGAGATCGGTACGATGAAAGCCATCGGAATATCACATAAGGATATCCGTAAGCTTTATCAAACGAAGTATGTATTCCTGTCAGCGATTGGCTGTATCCTTGGTTATCTTACTGCCATAGTCAGCAGCACTTTCTTTACAGCAGAGATTGCACTAAACTACGGGAAGCAGAAAATCACTGTGTGGAATATCTTAATTCCAATGGCAGCAGTGTTGGTGGTACATCTGATCATCCTACATTTCTGTAGAAAGGTATTGAAAAAAATTGCCCATATCACAGTGATTCAGGCTCTGATCGAAGGAAATGCCGATAGCGGAAAGCAAAAATATAAGAGAAAAGCCAAAGAAAGAGTGATGCCCCTGGCAGGCAACAGAAGGCTGTCAACCAATCTCTTCCTTAGTATCAGGGAACTAAGGATCCGCACTAAGGCTTGGTTTCTACTTCTATTTGTTTTTGCTCTTGCGACATCCATCATCATTATACCTGTAAATTTATTAAATACCCTCAAATCCGGGGAATTTGCTTCTTATATGGGTACAGCGATCAGTGATATCAGAATGGATCTCCAACTGGTCAGTGATTTACAGAACAAACATGTTGAAATTATCGGTAGGCTTGAAGCAGACGATGAAATTGTGAACTACAGTTCCTTTGCATCCTGCAGCTATGAGGTCTATCGTGAGGATGGTTGGGAGAATATACGGATCGAATGCGGGGACTATTCCGAATATGACGTATTCTATCTCAAGGGTTCGGGTCCAGCAAAGACTGGGGAGATTGCTCTATCAGCACTGAATGCTAAGAAATTCGGAGTGGGTATCGGAGATTATCTGAAGCTTAGGATTAATAATACGGAGGTCCAAAATCAGGTCTGCGGTATCTATCAGGATGTTACCAACGGTGGATACTCTGCAAAGATGATTTATGATTATAGTAATGAGGATGTCCTGTGGTATACCTATTTTCTTGACACAGCGGCTGGAATATCAGTGGAGGATAAGACGGCTGAATATAAGGGCATGTTCTCCTATGCAAAGGTAGCACCGATGGAGGATTATCTCAGACAAACCATGGGGATGGTAATTGATTCGCTAACGCAGGTTGTCAGTATCGCAATCGCTGTAGCTGTATTTATCTCCCTGCTGATCACAGTGTTATTCCTAAAGCTGCATACTGCCAGAGAATATGCACAGCTTGCTAATATGAAAGCGATGGGCTTCTCGGTGCTTGATATACGAAAGCAATACTTAATGAAGACCGGTTTAGTCGCAATCATCGGTATTCTATCCGGGGTGTTGTTGGCGAATACTTTAGGAGAAGTCTTAGTCAGTGGATTATTATCATTGATCGGATTGGGACTATCCCGGGTGGAGTTTATTATACCTCCGTTTGAAACCTATGTATTATTTCCTATGACGATTATCATAACAGTATTATCAGCAGCTTGGGTCTGCTCGGCAGCAGTAAGAAAAATTAACATTGTTCGTATGATACAGGAATAAGAATTTTGAGGGGGATCTGAGATGGGAGTTATTTTAGAAGCGAAGGGCTTATGTAAGAATTTCAATCAATCAAAGGAAGAACAGGTAAGTGTACTGAAGGATATAGATCTAAGAATGGAAGAAGGCGAATTTACCGCCATCATGGGGCAATCCGGTTCCGGGAAATCCACACTGCTCTATAATATCAGCGGAATGGACCAGAGCTCAGCTGGAAGAGTTGTATTTGACGGGAGGGATATCTCGGAGCTGTCAGATCAGGATATGAGTAAGATTAGATTAAGGAAGATGGGCTTTGTCTTTCAACACTCCCATCTTCTGAAAAATATGAGCATCCGGGATAATGTACTACTGCCCGCTTTGAAAGCAGCAATCAAATCAAAAGCAGAAGCGGTAAGGGATACGGATGAATTGATGGTGAAGCTGGGAATAAACATGGTAGGTAATCATGATATAACAAAGGTTTCCGGTGGACAGCTCCAAAGGGCAGCCGTCTGTCGCGCATTGATCAATCATCCCAGGATATTATTTTGCGATGAACCTACCGGAGCCCTAAACTCAGGGGCGACTCTTGAAGTAATGAATATACTTAATCAGATTAATCAGGAAGGGACCACCATCCTTCTGGTTACCCATGATGCTAAAGTGGCTGCCAGGGCAGACAGAGTGATTTTTCTGACAGACGGCCGGATCGAAGCAGAATTGAAGCTGGGGAAGTATCATGATCAAGCAGGTGATCTTAAGCTCAGGGAAGAAAAGCTATTGAGCTGGTTAAGTAACAGAGGCTTTTAACTCATGATATCCGAATGAGAAAAAACAGTTACCGAGGAAAGATGTATGACTAATTCGATTGAGTAGTTCGGAGATTGATTTGCTATTCATAAGAGATGATCGGGGAATAGCCTGAAAAAGTGTTGAATGTAGGAAGAAAGCATTCAGCACTTTTTTTGAAATCATGATATTTGCTTAGGAATCAATTGCTATAAATTGATCAGAAAATTAATTCAATTTATTACTTGACTTACCCTTTCCCTTATGTTAAGATAGCATTCCGCCCTTAAGAAGGGGAACCTACTCGGAATAAGGGGCGGAAACTATTAGCTTAACAAGATCTTGAGAAATTGTATTAAATTGTATATAAAACAAAAACAATTTATGATTGACAACGACTTGTGGATGTGTTAAGATGAAATTCCACCGATAAAACGGGGAGCCACTTAGGTGACTGATCCGGAAGTAAGGTGAAAACAGCCTTTCAGGAAATTGTAACAAAATGTATATAAAATAAAAACAATTTGTTGTTGACATGTACTTGAGGCTGTGATAAGATGAAAACCGCCGCTGAAAAGGGAACCACAAATAAGAATAAAAAAGTCGGAAAAAGTGGTTGACAGTAAGTAAAAGACCTGTTAGAATAAACCCTTGTCGGCAGCGAAATCAAAAGCTTGAAACTTGGTTTCGAAGCGATATGAACCTTGATAATTGAACAGTAAAACAACCCTGAAAATTCTAAAAAACTCAGAGTTACACATGGCTCTGAAGAAAGCATTCTAACGAATGCTTGTAGATTTTCATGAGATATATCAGAGATG
>JAEYRK010000097.1 GCA_023435645.1 Bacillota bacterium | reverse complement strand
CAGCTTCCCTCTGCTGATACCGACTCCCATACCTCCCTGAATGATTGGAAATCTGGCGATCAGGTTACCAATGGCCAATGGTTTCATATTCATATACAAACGTCTCCTTTACCAAGCATTATACCATGATTATCCTAATAAACAAGGTATTGGCTTATCATAATCCGGTGAAGTCACCGGTCAGACCTAATTATAAGCTCATGAAATATCGTTGTCAACATATAATGGTATATCGTTCTATGTAATATGGTTTTAATTACTACATAACTATGTGCTTATTTGCATGAATTAACAGTGCAAATCATCATTACCATTTGAAAGGCTCCAGAGCACAAACTGTATGTAAGCCCGGGCCGCTGCTCCTCGCAGCCCGGAGGATTGTACTACCAAATGCTATCACAGCATCGGGTTCAGGCATTCTGGAAGGGTGCCAGCTCTACACGAATAAAATATCCCTGATCGTGATGACAAACCGGGCACTCCTTAGGAGCTGATTTCCCCCAATGGATGTGCCCGCAATTCAGACAGATCCAACCCGTTTCTACCTCAGAAACATACAGCTTATTCTCCTCCAGCATCTGCGCAAATAATCCAAAGCGGTCCCCATGGGTCTTTTCAATATGAGCAATCATATGAAAGGAAGCAGCTACCTTAGGAAATCCCTCTTGCTGTGCAATATCTCCAAAGGTCTTATAGACGGGATCATACTCCTCATATTCATTGTGCTGTGCCATACGCAGCAGCTTTTGCACATTATCAGCAATATCAATCGGGTAGGAACCATCAATATGGATATTTTCGCCGGACAGCTCCTTCAGATGGTTATAATAGATCTCTGCATGCTCCTTCTCCTGATCGGCTGTATACCGAAAAATCATCTCTAGGACATGGTGATGCTCCTTTTTCGCCTGGGATGCCGCAAAGGTATAGCGGTTCCTGGCCTGGCTTTCGCCGGCAAAGGCCCTCATCAGATTATCCTTTGTTTGACTGTTTTTAAAATCAACTGCCATCATATTACCTCCAAATGTTTTTTAACAGTATTCCCTGAATTAGGGAAGGATTATCCCAATTTCAAAGTATTTGGGCTATGGATTACATTTGAGACCAATTGATCAGATCACAAGCTGTGCTTTGCTATTAAACAAAAAACGGTTCTGTTGCTTGACAACAGAACCGACTCCTGTAGTAAACGATCTTCCTCCTACCCCTTGGCTAGAGCTTAAGCTTTACTACTTTAGTAGAATATATTCACTTTATTCATATGCTCCCGCAAGGTTCTGTAATGCCTTAGGATTTAATATCAGGATCTCCTTGTTATTTCTGGACCGGATGACTCCCTCGCTCTCCAATTGGCTGAATTTACGGCTAACAGTTTCCCTCGCCACCCCGAGATAATTGGCAATTCCCTCCCTGGAAAGTGGCAGATGGATGACAGTACCGGTAGGCTCCTCCTTTCCATACTTCGCAGCAAATTCCATTAAGATCCCCCCAATCCTGCTATCCACATTCCGTACCCCCATGGTTTGCAGGGCAGTCTCCAGTCGTGACATGCGGCTTCCCAGCTCTACGATGATTTTGACAGCAATCTCAGGGTAGTCATACAATAGCTGCTGAAACTGGCTCTTTGACAGATGACAGGTTTTTAAAGTCTGTAAGGCTTCCACGGAATAGGTGATGTCATGATTGCGAAACAGGTTTTGTTCTCCGAAGAAATCTCCCTCCGCAAAGACATATAAAATTTGCTCCCTTCCGTCAGAGGTGGTCTTATAGGCCTTGGCACTCCCCTCATGAATGATCACAATGGAATCCATCCGATCTCCTTCCCGAAATAGAATCTCACCCTTCTTAAAGCTATGATGGGTAATCAGGTCTGCTATTTTCTCCAGATCATCCTTATTGAGCGATGACAGAATCGGAACCTTATGTATACATAACCTATCCTTACATCGATTGCAATGACATCCTGTCTTCATAATCCACCTCCATAAATTTATAGCCGAACTACTTCATGTAATATTCCTTCTATGTAATACCCTCAAAAATGATACTCCTTACATATAATATTCCTTAAGGTAGCATCTATTAATATAATACTCCTTAATATAATACTCCTCTTCTATTACAGTGTACAAACTATCCTCATCTACGTCAAGTACAAGAGGTGTCACGACTGCGTATCCTTTGCAGCTACTGAAAAAAGACACCGGTACGGGATGTACCGGTGTCTTATCATACATTTCTCAGAAATTCTTATTCTGCCAAAATCAGCTCTGGTATCTCTCTTTGTAACGATGAGCCTGCTCCAGCATCATATCCTTCACCTTCATCAATCGGATCTGGGTACTACGCTCGTTTTCATCCAGCTTCATGACAATGAATTTAATCTTAGCCTTCATCTCAGGGATCATGACATGCTCTAAGGCGTTCACACGGCGTCTGGTCTTCTCAATCTCCGCAGCCATCAGCTGACAGGATTTTTCAACCTCCGCCAGACGAAGCATATCGGGCAGTAAATCCTGCAGAGATTTTACCGCATCATCCAGATCACTGGAGGTAAATGCAAAGCCGTAGGGATAGATATCATGCTCATTCGGGGTCTTGGTTTTATACTCGAACTCCGGAATCTCAACACTCATGACATTTCTGGTAGAGGCTTCAAGATAAACCTCCTGTCTGGGCGCCAATAAGGATACATTAATCACCTCATCGGGCATAGCGGATCTGGCCAGCAGGAAATTTTTATTAGCAGCCTTAATTCCCGCCTCCACCTTCTCACGAAGGACCTTATTCTCTCTCACCAGGTCCAGGAACTGCCTCATCAGCTCATCCCTTTTATCCTTTAACAGCTTATGCCCACGGGTTGCCGTAGCCAGCTTCTTCTTCAGCTTCGTCAATTCCATTCTGGTAGGATTCACTTGTGTCTTAGCCAACGGTCATCCCCCCTTTACTGTTTACCATAATACTGATCCAGCAGCTCATCCTTAATTCTCTTCAGCTCCGTCCTCGGAAGGATGGACAACAGCTTCCAGCCAAGGTTCAAGGTCTCTTCAATATCACGGTTAGCGGTATAGCCCTGGGATACATATTCTCTCTCGAAGGCATCTGCAAATTTCGCATAGAGCTTATCGATATCTGTCAGCGCTGCCTCACCGAGTACGACCATCAGCTCCTTCGCTTCCTTACCTCTTGCATATGCAGCAAAGATCTGGTTCATCGTATTGGCATGATCCTTACGGGTCTTGCCCTCACCGATTCCCTTATCCTTCAGACGGGACAGGGACGGAAGCACGTCAACCGGCGGCTTGATGCCCTGACGATACAGATCTCGGCTTAGAATAATCTGACCTTCCGTGATATATCCGGTTAAGTCAGGGATCGGATGGGTCTTGTCATCCTCCGGCATGGACAGGATCGGGATCATTGTGATACTTCCTGCCTTACCCTTCTTCCGCCCTGCTCTCTCATAGAGGGAAGCTAGGTCAGTATACATATATCCGGGATAACCGCGGCGTCCGGGTACTTCCTTACGGGCTGCGGAAACCTCACGAAGGGAGTCAGCATAGTTTGTGATATCGGTAAGGATAACAAGTACATGCATATCCTTTTCAAAGGCTAAATATTCAGCAGCAGTCAGCGCCATTCTCGGTGTGGAGATACGCTCTACCGCAGGGTCGTTGGCTAGATTGATGAACATGACTGTACGGTCGATTGCACCGGTTTCCCGGAAGGACTCGGTAAAGAAGTTTGCCTCCTCGAAGGTGATACCCATCGCAGCAAATACAACGGCGAAGGGTTCTGTCGTACCACGTACCTTAGCCTGACGGGCAATCTGTGCTGCCAGCTCTGCATGGGGTAAACCACTGGCGGAGAAAATCGGCAGCTTCTGACCGCGTACCAGAGTATTCAGACCGTCAATTGCTGAGACACCGGTCTGGATAAACTCCTGCGGATAGTTTCTGGCTGCAGGATTCATCGGAAGTCCGGCAATATCCAGTCGCTTTTCCGGAAGAATATCCGGGCCATTATCAATCGGACGGCCAAGACCGTCGAATACACGGCTTAACATATCCTCGGAAACACCCAGCTCCATGCTTCTTCCTAAGAAACGGACCTTACTGTTAGACAAATTAATACCGGCGGAGCTTTCAAAGAGCTGAACCAATGCGTTACCGCCATCAATTTCCAGTACTCTACAGCGACGCTTCTCTCCGTTTGACAGCTCAATCTCTGCCAATTCATCAAAAGCTACATTTTCAACGCCCTGTACGAGCATCAGAGGACCTGCTACCTCTTGTATGGTTCTATATTCCTTTGGCATTAGGCTTCCTCCTTCTGTATTAAGTCGTTCAATTCCTTATTCAGGGTCATTAGAATCTCTTCATATTCCTTATCCACCTGATCCTTGCTGATATACTTAAAACGTCCGATCTTCTCTCTTATCGGAAGCTTCACCAGCTCCTCAATAGAAACACCGTTTCTTAAGGATTGCAGTGAAAGATCATAATAATTTAGTACCAGCTCCATTAGTAAGAACTGCTTATTCAGCTCAGTATAGGTATCTACCTCATGGAAGGCATCCTGATGCAGGAAGTCCTCACGGATGGAACGGGCTGCCTCCAGCTTCAAGCGGTCCGGTGCGGACAGTGCATCCATACCAACCAGCTTTACGATTTCATCCAGCTCTGCCTCATCATTGAGAAGCTGCATCAAACGGTCTCTGTTTACCATCCATTTTTCATTTACATTGGTATTAAACCACTTTGACATATTATAGAGCGAGTAACTGGTCAGCCAGTTGATCGCCGGGAAATGTCTTCGATAGGCCAGGTTCGCATCCAGACTCCAGAAAACCTTAACAATTCGGAGAGTTGCCTGAGAAACGGGCTCCGAGATATCACCACCGGGAGGGGATACGGCGCCGATGGCGGATAATGCACCCTCACGACCATCCTTACCAAGGGAAATTACTCTTCCTGCTCTCTCATAAAACTGTGCCAGACGGCTGGCAAGGTAAGCCGGATAGCCTTCCTCACCGGGCATCTCCTCCAAACGACCTGACATCTCACGGAGTGCTTCTGCCCAACGGGAGGTGGAATCAGCCATCAGAGCCACAGAATAGCCCATATCACGGAAATATTCCGCAATTGTGATTCCGACATAGATGGATGCCTCACGGGCAGCCACGGGCATATCGGAGGTATTTGCAATCAAAACCGTACGTTCCATCAGAGACTTTCCGGTTTTCGGATCCTTTAACTCCGGGAATTCATTTAATACGTCGGTCATCTCATTACCGCGTTCACCGCAGCCGATATAAACCACGATATCCGCTTCTGCCCACTTAGCCAGCTGATGCTGAACGACGGTCTTACCGCTTCCAAAGGGACCGGGAACCGCAGCCACACCGCCCTTAGCGATCGGGAACAGGGTATCAATGACACGCTGTCCGGTAACCAGAGGTTTATCCGGGGACAGCTTCTGTTTGTAGGGTCTGCCGATACGAACCGGCCATTTATGCATCAGAGTGATATTCTCTGTGGAGCCATCCTCCTTGGTAACAACTGCGACAGCATCCGTAACTGTATAATCACCCTCCTGAAGGGAGGTCAAGGTACCTTTAATTCCCTTCGGAATCATGATCTTCTGGGTAACAATAGCAGTCTCTGCCACCGTTCCGATGATATCCCCTTCTTCTACTGCATCTCCCACCTTCATCGCGGGTACGAAATGCCATTTCTTCTCCCTGCTTAAGGAGGGAATCTCAACACCGCGCTTTAAATTCGTTCCGGTGGCTTCCATGATATCCACCAGCGGACGCTGGATTCCGTCAAAGATGCTTCCGATCAGTCCAGGTCCTAATTCCACGCTTAGGGGAGCCCCGGTGGATTCTACCGGTTCACCGGGTCCCAGGCCGGAGGTTTCCTCATATACCTGAATGGAAGCCTGGTCGCCATGGATTTCTATAATCTCACCGATCAGACGCTGATCGCTAACACGGACCACGTCGAACATGTTGGCATCCCGCATTCCTTCAGCGACAACTAAGGGACCGGCAACTTTTTTGATGGTGCCTTTGCTCATTATTTTTCACCTGCTTTTTTCGTTATCGTTATCCATTTTATTATTAATGTGCTACATTAAGTATTAAAGATGATATCCGAACCTACCGCCCGTTCCACGGACTTCTTAACATTACGTATTCCCATTCCGGTATTACCGGAGACACCGGGAATTGGTATAATAGCCGGAAGTCCTTCACTTACATAATGGTCAATTTCTGCTTCTAACTGAGCCTGTAAGGCTTCTGTCACATAGATAACCGCATATTGGCTGTCGGCCAGAAGCTTCAATTGCTTCGCAGCCTCCTCCTGATCCGTAACCGGATAAGTATCCAAACCGAGGGCTGCATAACCGTAGATGCTGTCACGGTCACCCATCACTGCAATCTTATACATACATCTCCCTCAATCTTTCCCGGATGGAATCATCCGATATCTCGTTCCTCTTACCCGACAGCAGAATCCGCACCGTTTTGATTTCATTTTCCCTGGCAAGGATATAAGCAGCCAGAGGTGAAACTGTAAACGGATTGTATTTCTGCGGACGAATCAACCCCATAATCAGGTTATCGCACCAGCGTTCAAAGGCTGAAAAGGAGGTTCTTAATGCCGGTACTGCATCTGCATATACCGTAGTTGATAGATAATTCAGAACCTGCTCCTCTCCTCCCTCCATGGCTGCCAGGATCAGTTCTCTTTTATTAAGGCTACTGCATTCTGCCAGAGCTCTCTCCATGAAGGCCTGATCCTTCCCGGTACGGATACTGCGGATGATAATATTAATATCAGCGGAAGCAACCTTTAGCTCGGCGTACTGAGCCAGGAGCTCGTTTCCGGTTTCCTTCCCCTTCTGATAAATTGTATCAAGAGCAGCCCTATCCAAAATTACATCACAGAGCTGACTGTCTCCGGTGTGCAAAAGAACCTGGTAGGCCTCCTCGGCACTGCTTCGCATATGCTCCGGTAATAGGGATAAATCATGAGTCTTTACTGCATGATAGACTGTCTCCGGCTTTAGAGTTCCGTTTGCACTATAGAGCTGTGACAGCTCTGAATCTGTATATACCTGTTTGATGGCCGCCTTCACAT
>JAEYRK010000053.1 GCA_023435645.1 Bacillota bacterium | reverse complement strand
CCCACAGATAGACATATTCATACCGGTAATCAGGCAGGTGGTAACGATCCCTACAGTCCCTTTTTCTTAGTACTAATGGTATAGGCCTCCTCCACCGGGCTTACGAAGATTCTGCCATCACCGAAATGTCCCTCGTCCCCTGTTCTGGCGTATTTCATAATAATTCTGATTACATCCTCCTTATCCGTGTCCTCCACTACCATCAGAAGCATCTCCTTCGGTATCTCATCATAGAATACTTCCCCTACCTTAACCCCCTTCTGTTTTCCGCGTCCGTATACATCCATCTTGGTTACTGCAGGAAAGCCGGCAGATAATAGCTCTGATAATACAGTTCCGACCTTCTCAGGGCGAATGATTGATCTGATTAATACCATATTTGCACCTCCATATTTAATATAAGATATTGCGATGTATCCCTGCTCCGGAATATCGATCTGCTGTAGAATTATCAGATCCTGTTGATACTTCGCAATTACCTCCCCTTTTACAGATCCAAAATACCATGCTCCATCAATAATTCCTCCAGCCGTTCCTGTTTCATCGGCTTGGGAATGACGAACATATCATTGCCGTCAATTCTCTGTGCCAGCGTCCGATACTCATCCGCTTGGTTAGCCTGCGGGTCATAATCAATGACTGTCTTCTTATTGATCTCTGCCCGCTGTACCATATTATCTCTCGGTACAAAATGAATCATCTGGGAACCAAGCTCTTTTGCAAAGGCATCTACCAGCTCCGCTTCTCCATCCACCTTCCTGGAATTACAGATAATACCGCCAAGCCTTACTCCACCCGTGGATGCGTACTTCTGGATACCCTTTGAGATATTATTGGCTGCATATAATGCCATCATCTCGCCGGATGCCACGATATAGATCTCCTGTGCCTTACCTTCTCGGATCGGCATCGCAAAGCCGCCGCATACCACATCGCCAAGTACATCATAGAATACATAATCCAGATCCTCCGTATAGGCTCCCAGCTGCTCCAGCAGGTTAATTGAGGTAATGATACCTCGACCGGCACAGCCGACGCCGGGTTCCGGTCCGCCGGATTCTACACAGCGAATATTGGCAAAGCCCCGCTTCATGATGAATTCCAGATCAATATCCTCGCCCTCTTCCCTTAAGGTATCAAGCACCGTTTTCTGAGCGAGTCCTCCCAGTATTAATCTTGTGGAATCCGCTTTGGGATCACAACCGACGATCATAATGCTTTTTCCCATCTCACCCAAGCCCGCAGTTAAGTTCTGAGTTGTTGTAGATTTTCCAATGCCGCCCTTTCCATAAATTGCAACCTGTCTCATAGCAATAACCTCCTTTTTCTTGTAACCGGGATTTCCTGATATCAAAGCTCTTACGGTATAGACATAGGTACTTCCTTGTATCAACAAGAAAGACGCCACTGCTTTCTATGAAGAGTGACGTCTCTGTCCGTAAGAGCTCCGACCGTTCCCCTTGGCAGGAATCCGGTCCATATACTTGATTGCATTTATTAATTACCAATAATTTCTATAGGTGCAATTCTAGCATCAAGCAAATGATATTTCAATACATTGAATTGTCAAATATCACAGGGTTTTTCATATTTTTTTGAACAATTCTCACTACTAACTTATTTTAAGAGTAGAATCTGTTCCTTCGGCAGGTAGATATACTCTGGGTACTTCCCCCTCCTCCTTCTCCATTCCTGCAGGGGAATCGTCCAGTAAATCAGGCTTCTGCTATCACTTCGCTCATTTGACCGAAGCGCTATGCTGACCTCCCGGGGGCCTTCAACAAAATGGCTGAAGGAAACCGGTATCCTGTTCTCCTTGCCAGAACCTCCGGCTATCATATCCTCAGGACGAATGCCCACATAGCGAATATCCTCCTCCACGATGCGATCCGTTCTCAGACATGCTTTCCAGTCAATTGCCTCCACCTCATATTCCGATCTCCTGACCGCCCGGGATAAATTCCTGCAGCCGGTAAGTCTTGCTGTCCTATGATGTTCAGGAGCATGAAATATTTTGTTTTTACTACCATATTCCAAAAGCTGTCCCTGTTCGATTACAGCGATTGTTTCACAGAAGCGGTAAAGCTCCTCCTTATTGTGGGACACCATAATGATATCTTTATCATACCTTCCTAACATACCTGTCAGCTCCTGCTGCAGCTCCTCCTTCAGAAAGGAATCAAGTGCCGTAAACGGCTCATCCAGTAGCAGAGCCTCCGGCTCATAAGCTAACAGCCTGGCCATGGCAGTTCTCTGTTGCTCTCCACCTGACAGCTGTCCGGGATATCTATCCTGTAAGGCTTCCAGACGAAAGGTGGTCAGCAGATCTGCAATAACTTCCCTCCGGTGCTGTCTGTTTCGTATTCCTATTCCGATATTTTCTTTGACGGTCATATTAGGAAACAGCGCATAATTCTGGAACAGCATCCCGATATTTCTCTGTCTTGGCGAAAGATTAATCCCTTGGGAGGAATCAAAGAGAATCCGGTCATTCAAGATGATCCTGCCCTCATCGGGTGTTATAATCCCGGCAATGCATCTAAGGGTCAGGCTCTTACCACAGCCGGAGGCTCCCAGTAATCCCAAGGCTTCCCCCTTACCATCTATGCATATGCCAAGGGTAAATTCCTTATACTGTTTTTTAATCTCGATCATTATGCTCATAATGTTTCCTCTCCCATTTCATTTTCCGCAGTGCCATCGCATTCATACCTACTATCATGACAAAGGAAAGTAACATCAGGAGGATTACCCAACCGGTGGCTTCCTTCGTCCTCCCTCCCTGTATGCTCATATAGATCGCCTGGGGCATGGTCTGGGTTTCTCCCGGTATATTCCCGGCAATCATTAATGTGGCTCCGAATTCTCCCATCGCCCTGGCGAAGGAGAGGATCCCCCCTGAAATCACGCCGGGTAGTGCCAGTGGCAGGATGACCCTGCAGAAGATTCTAAGCTCCGGCATTCCCAGCGTTCTTGCCGCATGGACCAGGTTATGGTCCACCTGTTCAAAGGCTGCCTTTGCCGATCGGTACATCAGCGGAAAGGAAATCGTTATCGCTGCAATGACAGCTGCTGTTTTTGTAAATACGACTCGGATTCCCATCTGAAGTAATGGTTCTCCGAGAATTCCCTTCTTTCCGAATAGCATCAGTAGAAGAAAGCCTGCTACCGTAGGGGGAAGTACCAAAGGTAAGGTGAGGATTGCATCCGTGATCCTCCTTCGTCTCTTCTCTGTCCGATATACCCTCCAGGCACAGATAATACCCAGGAATACGGTGATGGCTGTTGCCGGTATCGCTATCTGCAATGAAATCCATAACGGTGACCAATCCATATTCATTCCTCCTACCGTTTCAAGTGCTGAAATCCTCAGGTTCTATCAATCTTTCTTTGACTCGGACTGGCATTATCCGATCGGAATAAAGCCGTATTCCTCAAATACCCTCTGTGCCTCCTCAGAGGTCAGATATTGAAGGAAGTCCTTTGCTGCTTCCTCCTGCTTTGACCCCTCTACCACCCCCGCCGGATAAATCACCTTACTATGACTTTCTTCCGGAGCAACCAAGGCCACGGTAACCTGATCCGTCGAAGCAGCATCCGTGGCATATACCACCCCGGCCTCCACATTGCCGGAGCTAACCCAGGTAAGCACCTCTGTTACATCCTTCCCATAGGCTGCTATGTTCTTTGCCTCCTCCAGGACTCCGTAATAGTCAAATACCTCACAGGCATATTTCCCGGCAGGAACAGAGTCCGGATCCCCGATTGCAATTTTCGATAAACCGGTGACCTCTTCAAAACTGCTTAGGCTAATACCACTGTCTGATGGAACGATCAGTACAATCCGGTTCTCCATCAGGTCCGTAACTGTTTCCTCTATCAGGTAGTGATCCTTCTCTAAGGACTGGATCTGTTTGAGAGAAGCTGATAGAAATACATCAATCGGTGCCCCCTGGCGAATCTGCTGCTCCAGGGTTCCTGAGCTTCCATAGGTGAATTCCAGGGTGATCTCCTCCTCCCTCTTCTCATAATTCTCCTTAATCTGCTCCATCACATGCTTCAGGCTTGCTGCTGCCCCCACCAGTATCTCCTTCCTCTTATCCCCCTGGTGTTTGCATGCGGACAGAAATAAACTGACCATGACAAGCATCATTAGTAATACTGCCATTCCTTGACTTCTTTTTACCATACTCCCCACTCCTTTCCTTTTGTTATCTCAGGACCAACCCTTGCCAGCCCGTCAGATCCAAACAAAAAAGCGCCTTAGTAATATTCTAAGACGCCTCTGTCATTCACTATGACGATTACTCCCTTATGCTCCGATAAAGCTCTGCCAATTTGTCATCCGATGGCAATTACAAATTTTGAAAAGTATTATAGTCATATGGACAAGGATTTGTCAATAGCAATTCTTAAACCTCAGATTACTTTTTATCCGGCTCTTTACTATCCGCATCATACAATCTTAATATATTTTTTACATCCATCTTAATGATAGCTGTTGAAATAACATTGGCAATGTCATATAATGGTATAAATTACTACAAATGTAATAAAATTTTCCAGTTTAGGAGCTTACTATGACAAAAAAAGATTTAAAGGTTAATTTAATCGACTTGGGGATACACAAAGAAAAATATCTGAATGAGAATGCCGCAGACCAGTACGGTGAAGATGAGATATACCGAAAGGATGGACGGGCTTATCTGATCTATGACAGTGAGCTTTCTTCGGATGAGATCAATACCGCTCTATTGGCGAAGCAAGCGAAGGATATTATAACCATACGAAAGATGATCATATTTTTTGTTGGTATTACTTTGGTCTCTCTATGTATATCAGTGATATCACTCATTTGTGCATTCGTTTCCTAGCTGTTAAAGTGTTCTGGAATTCTCTGTGAAAATATGATATGATATGGTCACTAAACGAAAGGAAGTGGGGGTTATGAGCACTGCATATTTGACCATTGATGACGGTCCTTCTAAGAATACGAAAAAGATCCTGGATTATCTTCTTGAAAAGGATATCATACCTGTTATGTTCTTCTGGGGTGAACGGGTGGAGGAAGCTAGAGAACATGCCATCTATGCGATACAGAAGGGAGCATATATCGGAAACCACACCTATTCCCATCCATATTTTTCGAAGATTTCCTTAGAACAATGTATTGAGGAAATTGAACGTCAGGAAGAGGTAATAAATGCCCTCTATAAAGAAGCCGGTGTAAAACGCGAGGTTAAGATTTTCCGTTTCCCTTACGGTGATAAGGGTGGTGAGAACAGAGCGGCGCTCCAGGAATATCTGGCTTCCCATGGCTTTTGCAGACTGGACTGCATCCCAATTACCTATGATTGGTTTTTTGAGGAAAAGCTGGACAAGGATTATGATACCTTCTGGACCTTCGATTATGAGGAATACCGTCTTCATTTTGACAGCACCTTCTCCTATCCGATGGTCATGGAGCATATCGCTGACCCGAAGCCTGCCAATGGAGGAAGCTTGCAGGACCCTGACGCACATCATATCATCTTAATTCATGATCATGATTATACGGAGGAGCTGGTTCCTGGTTATTTCCAGGAGATCATTGACCGCACTCTGGACGCGGGGATCACCTTTGTAAAGCCGAAGTTTATTTGTTAGATCGTTTGATCATTCCTTTGTTAATCATCATGCCAATATTACTGATCAGGGTCTGTTTCAAAACTCCTATTCCCAAACACTCATTCCGTGTGAGAGATTTGGAGTTTTAAAACAGACCCTGCTGTTAGAAATGGCTGAACCACCTTCCTGCTGTCAGGAATGGCTGAGCAACCCCGTTGAATTAGAACTATATTCCTGTCCGTGAGCTTCTTCTCTCCATTAATACGATATTCTGCCAGACTCCGTTATTGTCCTTCCCAATCCTCTCCCGATAGCCCACCATACGAAAGCCCACCTTCTCATGAAGGGCAATGCTTGCCTGATTAATTTCAAAGATACCGGCCTGCAGTGTCCAATAACCCTGCTTTTCGGATTCTTCAATCAGTGCCCTTAGGAGCCTCTCTCCTACCTTCTGTCCACGGTATTCCGACTTAATATAGATGCCAAGCTCCGCCACCCCACGGTATACCTTCCTGCTGCTATAGGGGGTAAGGGCTGTCCAGCCAATCACCTGATTCTCATGAACTGCTACCAGCCTGCAATCCGCCGTGTGGGAAGCATCCCATACCTCATAGGAAGGAACCTCCTGATGAAAGGTCGAGGTCTTAAGATCAATTCCTTCCTGAAAGATCGCAGCAACGCTATCCCAATCCTTCTTTTCCATGGCTCTGATATCAATCTCCATCTTATACTTCCCCCAAACTAAATTTATTTTATGCAATCGTAATCCATCAAGCATCTGCTGTCAAGAGTCTATCTTCTTCACAGTAGCAGCACCTTCTTCTTTACAGCAGTGGCATAGAGACTGCCCTGTATGGTGCTGGCCGGACATAAAAAAACCTACAAGATCCGTTTCCGGATCTTATAGGTTATACTTTACTCGAGGCGACGGGACTCGAACCCACGGCCTCTGCGTCCCGAACGCAGCGCTCTACCAAACTGAGCCACGCCTCGATAATAACTTGCCGATGCAACTGTTCACTGAAGCACCGCATTAGTTATTATCTAATAAATGTACTGAAAAGTCAACTGTTTATTTTATGAAATCCATTATTTTTTCAGTACAAATTTATGCAGTATTTCTCAGTCTTAATAGGCTGTAATAATCCCACCCTCATTGGCATAGAGTGAGCTTACTCCTGCCGTATTCACGATAAAGCAATCCCGGAAGGGAACTCTCTTCAATATTTCATCCTTCACGAACAATGCTCTTTCATAATTATTACAATGGGAGATCCCCAGGGTTTTCTCCTGCGGTCTTACCACATCATGCTCGATCATTTTAGTCATGGCAATCAGTGCCTTTACTATACCGCGGGCCTGATCCAGCTTGCAGATCGTCCCCTCCGGTGTGGCACCCATAACCGGTTTAATATTCAGAGCGCTGGCGATGATTGCCTGCAGATTGGTTAATCTTCCATTCTTCCTTAAGGTTTCCAGACTCTCAAGTACAAATTTCGTCTTCAGGTTGTCCCTGAAGCTGCGGATTGTTCCTACCACAGAATCAAACAATTGACCCTTTTCAATCAGCTCCTTAATCTTCATGGCGATCAGGGTCTGAGCGACTGATGCGGACCGGGAGTCTATGATTTCAATCTTCTTCTCCGGATGCTCCTCCAGATAAAGCTTCTTAGCCAGCTCCGCACTATTATAGGAACCGCTAAGGCTGGAGGATAGCGTCACCACATAGATGTCACCATCGCAATCAAATTCCCTCATATAATCCTCCGGAGAGGGACAGGCAGATTTCGGACTGCTTGGACACTCCTTCACCCTCCGCAGAAAATCCTTCTGATCAAATCCGGAATCATCCACGATCTCAACATTATCTACGATTAAGGTCAGGGGAACCAACCTAAAATGCTCATCCTTCTTAAGCTGCTCCGGTAAATCGGTACAACTATCTCCAATAATTCTATAAGACATCTTCAACCTCCGCTTATCCACTCAGTACTAGAAAATTTTGTATGTAAACTACATGTCACTACCTCGGTGCTGTGTTATATAGTTTTTATTACTATATATAATAGCATATACACCAGTAAATGCAAGAAGTTTATAAAAATTTCATAGTTTTTTGTCAACTAAATACTTCAATATGATTTGTCAATACTGATAAAAGATAGTCTTCTCTATTCACTCTCTGATGAAAATTTTTGCTTATGATAAAGCGTATCCTAATAGTAGCTGGACACACAACACAGCGTAAAAACTCCGGCAGGCGATCACGCACTGCCGGATATAGCTCTGTTCGCTCTTTATTTATTTTGCCAATTGCAGCATGATTTCATTACTTCTTAGGATAAACTTCGTCATAGCCTCCGGCTCCAGGGGCTTATGACCTAATAAGGCGAGGTCATACAGCTGCTCACAGATCATAGGTGTATGCTCCGACTGCTCATTCGTAAGGATATACTGAACCAGCTGATGATTCGCATTTAGCACCAGGACTTCACCCTCACCGAACATGCCATTGTCCATGCCGTTCATGCTGTACATTTTCATCATATCCTGCATTCTGCGGCTCTCCTCTGAGAGAGTGATTACGGAGGAGACCTTATCATTCTTCAGCTTCTCCACCTTAACCTCCAGCTTCTCCTTGCCGAGGACCTTACGGAACAGCTTTGTCATCGCCTCTGTATTATTCTTCAGGACCTTCTTATCCTTCTTCTTGGTCTCTTCTCGGAAGCTGTCTGAGATATCCGCATCAATACGCTGGAATTTAATCTTTTCTTCCTTATATTCCAAACGGGTGATGAACGGCTGGTCAATATTATGGGTCAGGATAAAGGCATCCATACCGGCTTCCTTAAACATATTGATATACTGACTCTGCTGCTTCTCATCCGTCACATAATAAATTGTTGTCTTTTTCTTCTCCTCTGCGTCCTCATCCTCTAGCTCATCGGCAGGATGCTCATGTCCACAGTCACATTCCTCGCCCGGCTTATGGTCATGGTCACAGCAGCCTTCCTTCTCCTGCTCTGAGGAGGATTGATCTGCAGGCTTCTCAACACCGTCCTTAGCTTCTTCAGTGGTGCTATCAGAGCTGTTACCCTTTACTGCCGTCACATAGTCAGAAATCGTCATGTATTTGCCCTGAAGGTTCTTGAAGATCAGAGCCTCATGCATCTTCTCTGCAAATTTCTCATCCTTTAGACAGCCGAATTTAATGAATGGACTGATATCCGCCCAATACTTCTCATAATTCTCCCGCTCTACCTTAAACATGCCGGAAAGCTTATCTGCCACCTTCTTTGAGATATAATCCGAAATCTTCTTCACGAAGCCATCATTCTGTAAGGCACTTCTGGATACATTCAAAGGAAGGTCCGGACAGTCGATCACTCCCTTCAAAAGCATGAGGAACTCCGGGATTACCTCCTTGATATTATCGGCAACAAATACCTGATTATTATAAAGCTTGATGACACCCTCCAGGGAATCATACTCAAAATTAATCTTCGGGAAATAAAGGATACCCTTAAGGTTAAATGGGTAATCCATATTCAGGTGGATCCAGAACAATGGCTCCTTATAATCATGGAATACCTCACGGTAGAATTTCTTATACTCCTCCTCGGTACAATCATTCGGATGCTTTGCCCAGAGTGGATTCGGGTTGTTGATCGGCTGTGGCTTCTTCTCCTGAGCTGCCTGATCCTCACGAACTGCATTTCCCTCCTCATCCACAACAGTATCTACAATCTCCTGCTCCTCAGCCTTCTCCTCCTCGGGCTTATTCGCATTCTTAAAATAAATTTCCACCGGCATAAAGGAGCAGTATTTTTGAAGAATTTCTTTGACGCGATATTCATTGGAGAACTCGTAGCTGTCCTCGTTCAGATGCAGAGTAATATCCGTACCACGTTCGGTGCGTGTACCCTCACCCATCTCAAATTCTGTACCGCCTTCTGATTCCCAATGAACCGGTTTGGCACCCGGCTGCCAGGACAGGGTCTCGATCGTAACCTTTCCTGCTACCATGAAGGAGGAATAGAAACCAAGACCGAAATGCCCAATAATCTGGTCCTCATTGGTCTTATCCTTATATTTCTCCAGGAATTTCTGGGCACCGGAGAAGGCAATCTGGTTAATGAATTCATCCACTTCCTCCTCCGTCATACCAATACCATTATCAGAAAAGCATATGGTCTTCT
Source organism: Bacillota bacterium (assembly GCA_023435645.1). Taxonomy (GTDB): domain Bacteria; phylum Bacillota; class Clostridia; order Lachnospirales; family Lachnospiraceae; genus Mobilitalea. The sequence continues at coordinate 86,966 of JAEYRK010000053.1, read as the reverse complement.
CCTCCGGATTGATGGTAACCACGATCTGAAAACGGTTATCCTCAGGAAGCGTCGCCTCCCCCATGACCTCCAGCTTCTTAAGCTTGGTGATGGCATCACTGCCGTTGGAGATCAACTCCCGAATAAAGATATCATGGTCGGAATATAACCACTTTTTGATAATCGGGAATATGTTCTCCGAATGAATGGATAAATTACCTCTTCTTGTACTCATAGATATTTCATTCCTTTCCTGATGTATAATATAAAATATTATTATTTGCTGTTTTTTTTATGAAATCCTTCCTATTGCTGGTAATCCCGTTCAAATACTTGCTTCATTTGTTATGATAATACTTAAAAATGTAAATGTCAATACAAAATTAGCACTCTTTGTGTAAGAGTGCTAACAACATCCGATCCATCCAACTTCTTATTCCTAATCCTCCTCACAGGCGATTTCCTGCTGCTTTAGAAAGCCTCTTACCTTCGCATCCCATTCCTGTTCCAGGGTCTTATCCATCGTGAAGGTCTTGATGGCGGTACCGGTGATGATGTGCAGCTCACCCTTCTCAAAGCGGATGTTCAGATAGAGTCCACCTACTTCCTCCAGCTTTAGCTTTCCTCCCAGGCTATTGACCAGCTCATCGGACTCCTCCTTGGGAAGCTGGAAGATAAGCTTCATTGCCAGTGGTGTCTTACTGCCTTTGATCATGGAGAAGGCGATCGCTCTAAGCTCACTCCAGGTGATTACCCGGCTATCTCGTTCCTCCAGCTCCTCCTCCGTGAAGAATTCTTCATTCAGTCTTCCGGAGATATGGAAGGTGGTAAAGGTCTGGATCTCCAGCTCCTTAAGGATATAATGGTCAAATACCGTGTTGGTCAAAAGCTTTGCCATAAAAGGCTTTATCTCTGAGATATGAAAAGAAATCATGGGTTCACCGGCCTGTCTTTCTTATAAATCATTTCTTTTTTTATAAAACAATAGGGTTCACTGATATTGCTAGTATATAATTTGAAGAGTTACGGACAATAAGAATAGATTATCATTTAAAATTATAATACTCTGACGAAGGAGGATTGTAATCATGCTATTTGAGCCAACCCGGAAAACCTATTACCGTTTCCCATCCGCCAGAAGCATCTCCGCTCTGGATTCCAGAAGATATTTTCCTGAGAAATCGAGAACTACCGAGGAGGATACCCGGTATGTCTCCCAGGCAACAAATCATGTGCCGGAGCGGGAAGCAAATAAGGATGTATGAGATAGCTCAGTTTCTTAATTCAGGGCACTGAATATCCTTTCTGATTTATGCTATTGACCTCAATCATCCTATCTAAAGTTAGCGATCAACCATAAAATAAAAAGATGCGCAGGGTAAAAGATATAAAAAGGATATTTTATATTTTTACCCTTTTTCCCTTTATAGAAAGCGATCGGCACCATCCCCAATAGAGCGAAGGTTTGGATATTGATGCTACCATTTGTACTGGGGAAGAAGGTTCCGATAACAATCAGAAGACATAATGTGATCATAATCTTACTGCCACGGAACAGATAGAAGGCAACGATCAATAGAATTCCCTTCATATCGTAATCCGTCCGAAGAATCACTGCAGCAGCGCAGAAGCCAATGGTGATCAGAGCATCAAACAGGTTGCTTAATAGTATCTCTTTTCTAAACCTGTTTTCTATCATACTCATACAATAAATGGCGGATAAGCCTAAGAACAAGGTGAAAAATACATTCTGATGGGCCAGCAGATTCTTAAGGAATAGTTCCAAGGTTGCCGCATCTGTAAAGGAGGCTTTCAAATCCGTAAGGAAATCCCTGTTGGTAAAATAATTATAGAAGGCCATATCAAAGGGAAGCTCTGAAATCAAGGCGAAGATCCCCAGCCTGGTCAGGTATTTACGAATATTGCTGGTATGGTAAAAGCCCTCTACCAGCATAAATACAAAGATCGGAAATGCAATTCTGCCGATGGTTCGTGCATACCAGTAAAGGTCCGGATTTGACCTTAGGAATACAGCTCCGACATGGTCAATCAGCATTGTTATAATTGCAATCAGCTTTAATACAAAGATACTCATAGTTTTCGTTCCTTTCGAAATTGGTTAGATATGCATTCTTTTATTCAATTCCGTCTTCATATTGTCTCCCTCAAAGAGAATCAATGTAGACAATGAGATCACACTGGCAGCAACACAGATTACAGAAGGATAGGTTACCTTCAACCAGCCAAAGAGCAGAAAAATCAAGGGTACAAAGCCAAAAATTGCATCCACAAAGAGATATACAATCAAGTCCCTGACTCCGATTTTCAATAGCTTAGCTCCGATTGCCATCACAATCATAGCGATTACCCAGACTGAGGGGATTACATAATCAATGGACCAGCCAATAAAACCCATGGAACGGTCCCAAAGGAAGGACAAGACACTGATGAGTCCAACCTGCCAGATAATTGTTTTGGGTATATTATTTTTCTTACGGATCAGAAGAAACAGACTGATCCACATGCTTGCAATGGCAGCTGCCACCAGAAGGGACCACCTTGATTCCCTGGTAAATATAACATTCACAGCAACGCTTATGACAACTGCAACCACCGATACCAGTATAATAATACGGATAAAGATATTAAACTCCTGGTATATCGTAGGGATATAAGGAAATACCTCCTCCGAAGGATTCCCTTCTCCCTGAACCGGTCCCCCACACAGAGGACAGATATGATGATCTCCCTTGATATTTATCCTACAATGCTCACACAACTGCATGTAAATCTCCATTCTGCCCGGTGATCAAGCATGAACTTCTATGCTGTGATTTGGGCATCAGAATTTGAATCATGGACTATTGCTACCTCCATCGACACAGCCCCGGCGGATCAGCCTCACAAATCCCCCGAGTTCGTGGATATCGTAACCGACACACCCTCCTGTGATAAGCTTCGGTAGAAGTTCTTCTGAATATCAGTTCCTACAAAGGGTGATGCAAAGCTTACCACCAGCTTATTCTGATAGGAGCAGATCGCAATCTGCGGTCTGATCGCACTGGTGAAGCAATTCAACATATGAATATAGGGCTGAAACTCCTCTGCCATTGTAATCTTCCCCACATTGGAGAGAGTTGCAGTGATTCCCCTGTCACTTAAATGCTTAGCAAAACGAAGTACCATATCCTTAAGAAATAAGGGCACCACCCGCATGAAGGCATTATGCTCCAGAGCACCAAGCCGGTTCATATGCTCTCTCAGCTTCTCTTCCTGTAGCTCCCTCTCAAATAAGGCCTTAACCTCAGCTATGATATCCTCTAGTTTATCCGAATTCTTTCCGAAATGATATCGTATATTTATGGTTCCAAAGAAGTTTCTGGCAGTAACCGACGGAAAATAGGCCCGCAGATTTACGGGAACAGATAACACGACCGGGTATCTCCTGCTTCGTAAGGGCATATCCTGATAGATGGACTGTAAGAAAAGTGCGGTCAGATAAACTGTCAGAGTGCATTGATAGCGATGTGCCAGCTCAATGACCTCCTTCACCGGCATCTCCCCCTCAATGACCTTTAATCGGTTATCGATTGGCCTGCGTCCCTGGATATGATAAGCTTTGGTCAGCTTGATCCTCTTCGGCTTCTTATTCCCTGTATAATGCTTTAAGAAGCTGTCATCCATCTTCTGTGTCAGGGATGCATCATAATCCAGTACCGGAAGATCATCAAAATCCTCCCTGTATTTCTCAGTAATATAGTAATACAGCAGGGTCTTCAGGAAGGCGAGGGCTCCGGTTCCGTCAGTCAGGGAATGAAACACCTCCAAATTAACCCTTTTCTTATGATAGGTTACCTCAAATAACAGATTTTTGCGGTTGGGATGGTAAAGCATACTACAGGGCAGTTTGTCTTCTTCCCTTACCACCGGATTCTGTTCGGTGTGCTCAAAATAATACCAGAATACTCCCCTCCTCAGTACGCTGCGGTAAAAGGGAAATAAGAGCATGGTACGGTTGAGAGCCTCCTGAAGCAGCTCCTTCTCCACCTCATCCCTCATTTCACAGACGAAGCGAAACACCTTCGTATCCTTCTCATTCGTAGTGGGAGGAAATATCTTGGCTGCATTATCCAGTCTTGTCCACTCGACGGGCTTTCTTCTGGTCATAGGTTACAATATGCTCCTTTCCGAATTACAGGGCATTTATCCTAATTAAGTCTGCAAGAAATGGTTCATCAGCTCATAGGCCCTCTTCACATGAACAAAATGCTTCGGAAGTGAGATAAAACCATGTAGTGCATCCTTCATCCTAAATATCTCTACAGTATTGCCGTACTTCTGCAAGCGGATCCCATATTCCTCCGCTTCATCCCTGAGAGGATCGTATTCCGCTGTAATAATTAAGGTTTTCGGCTGTCCGGACAAATCCGGGGCAAGTAGCGGAGCAAGATATGGGTTCTGCAAATCTTCCTCCGAGCTCATATATAATTCAATAAAATCATTAATTCTTTTGGTAGTCAGCAGAAATCCGGTACCATTCTCCCTTACCGAGGGGAAGGGAGAGCTTTTACTATGGTCGCTGGCGGTGGAGGGATATAGAAGAATCTGCTTCGCTGGTTGAAATTCTCCCCTGTCCCTTGCCATAAGGGATACCACAGCAGCCAGATTCCCTCCGGCACTATCTCCGATCAGGGTAATATCCTCCTGTTTCACCTGGAAGAGCTCACTTTCCCGAAAAATCTCTTTTGCCACTGTATAGCAATCCTCACAGGCTGCAGGAAATCGGTACTCCGGTGCCAAGCGGTAATCCACGGAAATCACGATATGCCCGGTCAGCTTAGCCATATTGGAGCATACCTTACTATAGCTGTCTATATTACCGATGACCCAGCCACCACCGTGGAAAAATAACAGAAGCCTATGGTTCCCCTCCTGATGGGAAGGCCAGAAGATACGAACCGGAATTTCATGATCCAGACTCTTGATTGTATGGTCCCACATCTCATATAAGGGCTTGAAGCAGGGATGAACCACAGCAGTCACCTGCCGTTGAAGCTTATAGGTTTTCTTCGTATCGAGATCAGGATATGACAAGGCCTTGAGGGCGAGCCTCATCGCTTTATTAATTGCCATAGAACCTCCGCACATAGTCACCTAAAGTAACTATTTACATTCTAACGAAGTTATATTTAAAAGTCAAATAAAACAGAGAATTCCTACCAATCGTCCTATGGCGAAAACCCTTTGCCAAATGATTGGATAATCCATTGAGTGACGGATCAAATTATGCTATACTACAGACGATTAGATAACATCTAAAGTGCACTTACGTAAGTAAAAAGGAGGAGTTTCCATGTATTATAAACAATATGGCAATTCCGGCAGGAAGGTATCCGCTGTCGGTATGGGAACCATGAGATATAACGATGAGGATATCAGCGCAGGTAATTTAGGCAAATGCGCCGAGGTCGTACTCTATGCCCATGAGAAGGGAATTAATTTCTTTGACAGCGCTCCCTTCTATTGTCAGGATAAGAGTGAAGAGATCACCGGTATGGCCTTATCACAGCTTCCCAGGGACAGCTTTTATATATCCTCTAAGATGAATATGGGAACGATTAATCATAAAGGAACTGCGGACGAGTTCCGACGCAGGCTGGAGAATTCTATCAAGCGGCTGAAGGTGGATTACCTGGATTTCTATTATCTATGGTGTCTTCTGGACCTTGAGTCCTTCCGTAAGCAGTATGATATCCTCTATCCCTATTTTGAGCAGGCGAAGAAGGATGGTCTGATCAAGAGCATCACCTTCTCCTCCCATATGCAGGGATCTGACCTGGAGAAGGTAATCGAGACGGACTCCTTCCAGGGTATGCTGATTGGATATAATGCGCTCAATTACCGTTTCCGTCAAGCAGGTATCTCCGCCGCACATAAAAAGGGCATGGGCATTGTCGTAATGAATCCCCTGGGAGGCGGCTTAATACCCAATAACCCCGACATCTTTGGCTATCTGGCAGAGGGTACTAAGCTTACAGTGCCCCAGGCAGCCCTTCGCTTCGTAGCCTCCCATAAGGAGATCTCAGTCGCCCTAGCAGGCTGTACAACGAAGCAGCATGTGGATGACGCAGTACGAGCTGTGGAAGGCCTTGAGGAGCACTCAGCTGAAGCCATCTATGCAGAATATGAGCGAAAGGGTGTAGCCCTGAATAATCTCTGTACGGGCTGTGGCTATTGCAACTACTGCCCGCAGGAAATCGATATTCCGAAGTTCATGGATGCCTATAATGAAAAGATCTTGGGCAACAGTATTACCAATCGCCTGCAGTATCATTGGCGTATTCCGGTCTCCCAGGCAGCGGAATGTATCCGCTGTGGTCAATGCGAGGAACTCTGCACCCAGCATCTGCCGATCATGGACAGATTGGACGAGATTGCCCTGTTATCCAAATAACGCATTAACAGACCACCTAGGGGCAGACTCCATAGCATATACTTCTGTGCATGAAAATAGCAGCCGGTGATTTCCGATGGAAATCCCGGCTGCTTTCAATGCTTAATCTTGCGAACAAGCTTTTTTATAATAGGTCTGCTCTACTTCCATAATTCGTTCAACCTTGGGTGTGGATCCTCCACCCTGGAATTCCGAAGCCAGCCAGGTATCCACCAGGATCTTAGCCAATTCTACACCGACAACTCTTTCTCCGAGGCACATGATTTGGGCATTGTTGCTTTTTCTTGCCCGCTCCGCAGAGAAGGGGTCATGGCAGACAGCTGCGCGAATCCCGGGAACCTTATTTGCTGTGATCGCCATTCCAATGCCAGTTCCACAAAGCAGAATCGCCCGTTCAAATGAACCCTCCGCCACTGCCTGTGCCACTGCTTGGGCAACATCAGGATAAAGTACTATATCCCCCTGCTCTGCTCCAAAGTCGACAACCTCAATTCCCTTAGTTACAAGATGCTCCTTGATTATTACTTTTAAATTATATGCTGCTTCATCACAGCCAATTGCTATTCTCACCGTAAAACCCTCCCGTCTGTTCACCGATACTTCTTAAGCCAATACGGACTGTATCCCTTCCGCCATAGCATTTAGGATAATATAGCAGGAGGTCGCACCTGCATCCAGCACACCCCTGGAGCGTTCTCCTAACCGACTGGAACGGCCGAATTTAGCAACCAGCTCCTTCGTAGTATTCTTGCCCTCCTCAGCTGCGATACGCATCCGCTCCAGGGCATCCTTATATTCTACGCCCTGGTCAGCTGCCTCCATGATCGCCTGAGTAGCCGGTGCCAGTGTATCTACCAGGGTCTTATCTCCTACCCTAGCTTCTACGATATCATAAAGTCCCATTAGTCCAGCCTGCAGCATAACACCGAGATCGCTAGGGCTAATTACCTCCAGGTCTTCTCCTGCTTCTGCCATATCCATTAAAATAGTGCCGTAGATCGGTCCCATGGATCCGCCGATTTCATTGAATAGGATGGTTCCCAGTTCGCAAAGTCCTTCCGTAAAGGTAAACTCCTTATCTGCAAAACGGCTTTCAAATACCGAAAATCCTTTATTCATATTCATACCATGGTCGCCATCACCGATTAAACCGTCAACCTCGCCCAGATAAGCCTTATTCTCCTGAATTGCTTTTACCATATGAAGCAGAACCGATTTTCCGTCCTTATTGTAAAATGTGCTCATAAACTAATCCTTCTTTCCACTGATTTAAGCCTGTGTTAAAGTCCTATTTCTGCTTCAATCCCATACTATAAGCAGGCATGTCCACCAATTCCTTTAATTCCTCATCAAGCTTCATAACCGTTAAGGTTGCTCCCATCATCTCCAGGGAGGTGAAGTAATTACCCACATAGGACCGGTGGATTTTAATTCCCTGTGCACCTAAGAGACGGTCTATCTCATCAAATAACACATACAATTCCATAACCGGAGTAGCCCCAAGACCGGATACTAATACAACCACTTCATCTCCTGCCACGAATGGATAATCCGGAATTACGATATCCACCATACGCTTCGCCATCTGTGCTGCAGTCTCAAGCTCGGTTACTTCGATGCCCGGTTCCCCGTGGTGTCCGATTCCCACCTCCATCGTGCCTTCCTTAATTTCAAAATTCGGATGTCCTACAGCCGGAAGAGTACAGGGGGTCAAGCCAATTCCTACACTTCTGGTATTGTCGATTGCCTTCTGGGCAGTAGCGATTACCTCATCCAGCGAAGCACCGGTTGCTGCCTTGGCACCGCCTACCTTCCACATCAATACCTCTCCGGCAACTCCGCGCCGCTTCTCCCTCTGGTCCTTCGGAGCACTGGCCACATCGTCATTGGCTACGACTGTTTTAACTTCGATGCCTTCCTTCTTTGCCATTTTCACTGCCATCTTAACATTCATATTGTCACCGGAGTAATTACCGTACAGACAGGCGACACCTTTGCCGCCATTGGCTGCTTTAAAGGCATCCAGAAACGCTGCTGCCGTGGGGGAGGAACAGATCTCTCCAACTGCTACCGCATCACACATATTCTCACCAAGATATCCTACAAATGCCGGCTTATGCCCGGATCCACCTCCGGTAACCACACCAACGCGGTCATAGGGAGCACCCTTTACCTTTACCACTCTGGGATTCTCTGTTTTCTCTACTATGTCACTATGAGTTTTCAAAAAGCCTTTCAGCATCTCATCAACGATATCATCGGGATTATTCAAAATTCGCTGCATATATATCCTCCTATTCTTATCTGCCGCAAAACGCAGCACCCTTTATTCAAAGCTTTTCCTTCCGTTGCTTATATGTCAATCTGCTGACTTAAGCGATCTATTTAACCGTATAGCCGCCATCAATTAATAGGTTATGTCCGGTAATCATTCCTGCTGCATTGCTGCAGAGGAAGGCAACCGCTCCTGCGACTTCATCCACCTCAGCAAAACGCTTGGAGGGCATTTCTGCTTTAAAGGCCTCCCCTACCTCACCGGCCCAGGCCTTTTTGCCCAATTCGGTAAGTACCACCGTAGGAGATACACAGTTCACGCGGATGCCGTATTCTCCCCATTCCAGAGCCATAACCTGGGTCATGGATATGATTGCACCCTTACTTGCACAATAAGCAACATGCTTGTCCAGAGCAATGACGCCTGCCTGGGAAGCCATATTTACGATAGAACCGGGATGCTTATGGTCAATCAGATACTTGCCGAATGCCTGTGCCATCATGAAGGAAGCCTTCAGGTTAATCGCCATCGTCTTATCCCACATATCCTCACTAATTACCTCAGCATCATCGAGTGCTACAATTCCGGCGCAGTTTACCAGAATATCCACCTGTCCGAATTCCTTCACTGCCCCATCAATTACAGCCTTGCGGTATTCCCCACTGGTAATATCTCCTGCAAGGCCGCTAGCCCTATCGGAGAGCTCCTTCGCAATGCTTGCTACCTCGGGATTGAGGTCAGCCAGAAATACATTCGCACCCTTATCTGCGAAAAACTTCGCAGTTCCATAGCCGATTCCTGCGGCTCCACCGGTAATAATCGCAGTTTTTCCTTGTAATGAAAATTCTGTATCAACTTTGCTATATGGTAACATAATGAAACCTCCTTATGGTTATGTTCTATTTGATGAATTCACGATCTCTTCTAGTTCCTATGTATATGCATATCGGGCATAAGCCTCAGAATGACCTTTTGGCCATTCTGAGCTTCTTTTGTCCTTTTCCTGTATTACTGAGCTGAATGTTACTGAGCTCTCTTCTTGAACTCTGCTACGTTATCCTTGGTTACTAATTCAAAGTCAATCCAATATTCACTGTCTACCTTATTACCCTTCACTGCCTCAACTAACACTTCTACTGCCTTACTTCCCTGTCCTGCACCATCCTGGAATATGGAAGCTACCATATCTCCCTGCTCTACTGCATTTAAAGCATCCGTAATTCCATCCACACCGATGCAGGGAATGTCAAGGCCCTTTGCTTTGATGGCTTCTCTTGCACCCAATGCCATCTCATCATTTTCTGCGATCACTGCATCAATGTTATCAAAAGCGTTCAGCCAGTTTTCCATAACGGTCATAGCCTCGGCTCTTGACCAGTTCGCAGTTTTCTCTGCAATAATGTTGATGTCGGGATTTTTATCGAGGATATTCTGGATACCCTGACGTCTTTCAATCTGTGCTGACTGTCCCAAAGGACCCTCGATGATTACAGCATTGAATTTATTACCTAATAAATCTACCATATACTGGGTCTCCAGCTCGCCTGCATAGACATCCTTGGAGCCAACATAGCTGGTCAGCTTATCACTGTTTACTCTGGTATTGACACCTACTACCGGAATGCCGGCAGCTACAGCACGATCTACACCTACTGCGAGGGCTTCTGCATCCTGGGGATTTAAAATGATACCGTCCACACCGTCTGAAATCATGGTTTCAATCTGACTGATCTGATTACTGGGATCATAATCGCCGTCATATATCTTAATTTCAACACCCAATTCCTTCGCTTTTGCTGTTGCAGAATTCGCAAGTCTTACAGTAAATTCATTTTTAAGACTGTACAAGGTCATTCCGAGAACGATTTTATCATCCGTTTTCTTATTATCTGTCTGTCCTGCGCTGTCCTTCTTCTCTTCCTTTGTGGAACAGCCAATGGAACCAATCGCCACAGCCGCCGCCAACACCATTACGAGACCCTTTTTCCATAACTTCATAACATTTCCTCCTCTGAATAAATTGTAATATTGTGTCTATAATGAACTAATCATTTATCATGATTTAGCTTCATTCATTGAATCCATCATTACTGCCGCAACAATTATTACACCCTTAATGACCAGCTGCCAGTAAGATGATACAGCCAACATATCTAATCCGTTATTCAGCACTCCAATGATCAGAAAGCCTACAATGGTACCCCACAGATGACCCCTTCCGCCGGATAGACTGTTCCCTCCGATTACAGCAGCTGCGATTGCATCTGTTTCATAGCCCTGGCCACTTTGTGCCAGACCGGAGGTGACTCGGGAAGTCAATATAATACCGGCAAGACCGGCCAAAACACCGGCGACCATATAGGCACTCATCTTTATCTTCTTAACCTTAATACCGGATACCCTGGCTGCTGTTTCATTACCACCAGTTGCATATACATGCCTGCCGTATCTCGTCTTATACAGGAATACAAAGCAGATTGCCAGCACTGCTGCCAAAATAATCACCGGGATCGGAATGGAACCGACGCTTCCACCGCCGATGGTTAAGAAGCGAGCATTTAGCCCCGGCACCGGTCTTGCATCCGTCGCCATGAAGGTAACTCCTCTGGCGATACTCATCATACCGAGGGTTGCGATAAAGGCAGGAACCTTAAAATAGGCTACCACTACTCCATTAATCGTACCTAGCAGTAATCCGATACCAAGCCCCGCCAGTACGGCCAGCCACCAGGGTAATCCGGTGGTCTTCTGAGCCACCAGAGCTGCAAACATACCGGAGGCACCCAGGATGGAACCAACCGAAAGGTCAATTCCTCCGGTTAATACGACGAAGGTCATGCCGATTGCTAATAATCCGTTAATTGATGTCTGCCTCAGAAGGTTCAGCAGATTATCAGGAGAAATAAATTTCGGCTTCATAATTGAAAAAATAATCACTAGGATAATCAATCCTATAAAGGTTGCATAGGTAGTAAGGAATTTCCTTGTATCTATCTGCTTCTCTCCATTCTTTATACTAATCATTCCCTTTTCACTCCATTCTTTATAATCTAGCAAAGGCGCAGCTCATAATTGTTTCCTGATCAAACTCCCCACGCTTTAATTCTCCCGTCAGATATCCATTGCTCATGACAAGGATCCGGTCCGACATACCCATTAGCTCAGGCAGCTCTGAGGATATCATTATGATGGAATTACCCTTTGCCACATAATCGCACATCAGACGATAGATCTCAGCCTTCGCTCCGACGTCAATACCCCTCGTGGGTTCATCCATGATAAAGATCCGTGGTGTTTTCATCAGCCACTTCGATAAAACCACCTTCTGCTGATTTCCTCCGGATAGAGAGGATACCAGCTGTCTTGGTGTATTGACCTTGATTTTTAAGGCTTTTACCTGATTGTTCACCTGCTCCTTCTCGATTCTGGAATTCAACAGAAGACCCTTCGTGAATTCCCTGAGAGAAGCCAGGGATGAATTGTGCCCAACACTCATCTGAAGCACCAGTCCCTGCCGTTTCCGGTCATTGGTTACATAGGCGATGCCATTTCTGATTGCATGCTCCGGATCTGTTATCTTAAGGCTTTGTCCCCTAAGGAGAATTTCCCCGGCTTCAATTCTCATAAGACCGAATAGTGCATTCATTACCTCTGTCCTGCCGGCGCCTTCCAACCCGGCGATACCAAGAATTTCACCCTCCTTCAGCTCAAAGCTGATATCATTGAAAAATTCTTTGTGGGTGAGGTTTTTTGCCTCCAGAACTGCTTTGCCGATTACTGTTTCCGTCTTAGGATAAATTTCATTCAGCTCACGACCCACCATGTTTTTGATCAGGGTATTATTGTCTGTTTCGCTGGACTTCCAGGAATTGATATAATGTCCATCTCTTAATACTGTAATCTCATCCGATATACGGAAAATCTCGTCCATTTTATGAGAAATATAGATAATGCCCTTTCCCTGCTTTTTCAGATCTTCAATGACACGGAACAGGATTTCTACCTCCTTATCGGATAAGGCTGATGTGGGCTCGTCCATAATAATGATTTTGGATTCCATGGAAATTGCCTTCGCTATTTCAATCAGCTGCTGGTCCCCAATTTTTAAGTCTGCCATTTTCGCCTTTGGTTTCACCTTCAGCTGAAGGCTCTGTAGAAGCTTTTTCGTATCCTCATACATTTTGGAGTAGTTAATGAATAATCCCGATCCCGGTTCTCTCCCCAGGAAGATATTCTCTGCAACGGTCATTTGCGGAATATAGGATAGCTCCTGATGGATCATGGCTACTCCCAGTCTCTGTGCGTCTGACGGTGTATTGATACTTACCTGTTCTCCATCCAGCCAGATCTCACCCGCATCCTTATTGTAGACTCCCGCAAGTATTTTCATCAGAGTTGATTTACCAGCTCCGTTTTCTCCCATCAAAGCATGTACTGTACCGGCCTTCAAAGTAAAATGTACCCGGTCAAGTACCTGGGATCTGCCAAAGCTTTTCTCAATATGTTTCATCTCCAATAGGCTCAAAACACTCACCTCTCTCTTTCTTTTACCGGCTGTCCGTTTCTTTAATGTCATTATAGCTGGTTCATACCCGGTAGAGAGGTTCAAATAATTACGATTAAGTTCAATATTTAATTTGTTACAAAATTAACATATAAGTAGGCGGTATATCAGGTATTATCTGCATGACAGCCGATCAGACTGTGGCAATCGCTGCTCAAAATAAACTGCAAGCAGCTGCAGAGTACATGGTATACCGCCTTACTATAAAACAGATCAACAATTCGATCAGTGCTATGAATCTGAAATAAAGTAGCTTTCTTCAGATTCTTTTCTCCCGATATGAGGTCGGAGTTTCTCCGGTAACCTTCCGAAATACCACCGAAAAATACTTTGGGTTCGGATAACCACATAATTCTCCCACTTTCAGTATCGGTATCGTACAATCCTTTAATAGCCGTTTGGCAATCTTAATTCTCTCATTGGTTATATAACTATTAAACCCTGAATTGGTAAGCTTGCTAAACAGGCTGCTGATATACCCGGGTGTTCTTGAAAAATGCTCCGCTACCGTGTTCAGATCCAATTCTTCTGTAATATGATCCTGAATATAGATCAGTATATCGTTCAACAATCTGGTGTTGACTGCCTCATTATTGTTGAGAAACCCGGATTCCTGTAATTTACCAAGCGTATCCCTGATCTCTCGTTTCATATCGGAAAAGCTCCAGAAGCTGCTGAAGCTTTTCACCTTCGGCAATAGCTCCGGATTGATATATTGTAAATGCTCCAGCCTCTTATAGACAATTTCACTGAATTGTTCATAGGTCCGCCGTATCGTGGTCAGAGCATTCTTTGATTTTGGCTCGGTTATGATCCGATCAAATGCATTCGAAACTAAAATCGGGTTTGCTTCCTCCAGCGGCTTTAATAGCTTCTCAATTTCCACCGGCTTGTACTCAGGACCATCCTTAATCTGTTCATAATCCTCCATCGACTCTATGGTTTCATAGATCTTCATATCCGCAGCCATTAAGGCGTGCTTCATGGATTGGTGCAGGTGATAGGGATCTCTGACCACATCCCCTAGCCCGGTGAAGACCTTCATACTATAATATTCTTCAAAGAGCTTCCCTACCTTTACCAGTAATTCCTTCAGTTGTTCCCTAAGCTCCAGCTGATCCCGTCCTCCGCATATAATCACCGTCGTTCCCATCTCAAGGGGAACAATATAGATATAATCATATTCACAGTTGGTATCCAGATACTCCTCCAGTATATTCTGAATTGCAAAGTCTATGTAATCCTTATTCCCTTGCTTTACTTCATATTGAACCGCCGCACAGATATAAAGTGTCGATTGAAGAAGTACTCCGCAAGCCTTCAGTTTTTCATCCAAAAGCTTGGCATCATTGCTGTTATTACTCACTAATAATGCCTTTAATACCTCGTTTCTCATTCGGCTGATCATCTGCTTACTCTCAATGATTCGGGATGTTATCTCCTTAGTGCGAACAGTTTCGCTTTTAATCTCATGGATATAGGATCTGATCAGCTCCAGAAATTCTCCGGATTTAAAGGGCTTCGTTACATATTCCTTGACTCCCAGCCTTAGGGCGGCCCTGGCGTATTCAAAATCCTCGAAGCCGGAAAGAATGATGATAGAAATCGTATCATTGATCTCTCGTAATTTCTGAATGAATTCCAATCCGCTGCAGCCCGGCATTCTTATATCTGTTATAATCAGGTCCGGGGATTTCCTCTGTGAAAGCTCCAAGGCCTCCAACCCGTTTCTGGCTTCAATGAATACCAGTTCTTCCTCTATGTTACGATCCAGAATCTTTATGATACCCTGCCGGATTACTCTCTCGTCATCTGCAATCAATACTTTAAACATGGACTTCCTCCTCCAAAACGATAGAAATTACGATTCTTGTCCCGCTGCCTGCTTCGCTCTCGATCTTAATCCCGCTTCCCGGCCTGCAAATCATCTCTATCCGTTTCTTAACATTGACAATACCGATGGAATTCTGCATCGTTTCATTACTCTTTATGGATTTATTTTCATTAAGGCAGGAACGGATATAGTCCAGTCGCTCCAGGCTGATACCGCTACCATTATCCTCGATCCAAATGATTAATTTATTTTGCTCTAAGTAAGCCTTCATATAGATGCTCCACGGAGGTAACACATGCTGAAAACCATGCTGGAAACAGTTCTCTACCAGTGGCTGAAGAATCATTTTCGGTATAATGATATTTTGCAGACCCGTCTCACAATCCATTACGACTGAGATATCATCCCCAAACCGCATTTTCATAATGGCAATGTAATTCTTCAAATTATTCCACTCCATTTCAAAGGGGACCTCATTACTTCCCCATTTAATACTATAGCGGAACAGATTCCCCAGGGCTTCCAAACTTTCTCCCATAGGGTACTCATCAATCTCGCATTGCATTCTCATGTTATCAAGAGTGTTATAAAGGAAATGCGGGTTAATTTGAGCCTGAAGGGCACGCATTTCTGCTTCATTTTTCGCCTGTTCCTTCTCAATTGTAGAGCGAATCAAACCATCCAGCCGGGAGGCCATTCGGTTAAAGGATCTTCCGATGTTAGCAATCTCATCATTATAATTATCATCATGAATATAGGCGTCAAATTTACCTGCCTCAATTTCAAGAATTTTTTCATCAAGGATTAACAAGCGTTGCAGTACCTTGCGTATCACCCAATGAACCATGAGAATGATGACTAGTATTCCCAGGATTAATACCAGAACAATCTTTCCCATCATTTCAATGGCAAAGCTTAACGCCCTTTGCTTGGATACAAGGGTGGCGATTGTTAATCCGGTTTGCTGATTGCTGCTATATGCCATCATATAAGTCTTGTTTCCTACCTGAACCTCAATAATTGAACTGGGCTGATCTAACTTCAGCTTTTCAAAGGTTGTCGAATTCAGCTTGCCGGTCTGATAGACGATCGTGTTCGTATGATCCAGCATAAGATAATCAAATTCCTGATCAACTCCCCTTAGTGAACTGACATTCAAGAACTTGTTGGCCCTCATTTCAATCTCAACAACACCGATCAGCTTTTTGGAATTCAGGTCATGAATTTTCAGATAAGCAGGTAATACAAAGGTATCCGTATAATTCAGATTCAGATCCTTTAAATCAATATTAGAGGATTGGTAGTTCGTCTTCCGGATATCGCCAAAAACAATCATCTCCGGATTATTGGCAATGTCCTCAAAATAAGCTTCCTTAGTAAGCTCAGTCAGGGGATACTGCCATTCAAATAAATCAGTGATCTGATTATTTGAGGAGAATATGGAGATATGGTAGAACTTATTTGGATATAGATACCGAATATTCGTTAATTCCTGATGGATGGAGGAGATATAGTGGTTTTGCTCCCGACTACTCAGATCGTTTCTATGATTCAGAAAATAAGTCAGCTCCTGACGATAACTCAATTGATTAAACACATTGAGGATGGAATCTATATTCCCCTCCACTATTCCCTCCATTGAATCCAATATTCTGCCAAGGTTATTGTGGGCATCTGTTGTCAGAGATTTTTGATATGCATTGAAGTAATATGTAAAGATGAGGGTAATTGGAACAATCAGAATTATGGTTATGATTGCTGTTATCTTCTGCACTAATCCTAATCTGAAATTCACTTTTTTTATCATTTGAATTAGTTTCATTGCACACCGCCTTCAAAAAAAACTGGTTTGCTAAAACTGTGATGAGTAAAATTTATGCAGCAACCGAACAGTTTAGACAAACCAATATCATAGCTCTATTATATCAGAATCCCACAGGTTGAGCAACAGGATCAGTTCAGGTTTCGTAAAAACCGCTTGCAAAATCGGACGGATACTGTACAATAGAAATGATGCTTTAAATATGAAGTTTAGTATGCCTGACGTCTGATTGAAACTATAGTTAAATTCAGATTGATAGGACGTAGGCTTTACAGGAGGATTACAATGATTCAAGCTAGTAACATAACACTACGATTAGGAAAGCGCGCACTGTTCGAGGATGTGAACATCAAGTTCACAGAGGGCAACTGCTACGGTATCATCGGTGCCAATGGTGCCGGTAAGTCCACCTTCCTTAAAATACTGAGTGGGCAGCTGGAGCCCTCCAAGGGAGATATCATCATCACCCCCGGTCAAAGACTCTCCTTCCTGCAGCAGGATCATTTCAAATATGATGCCTATGTCGTAATGGACACCGTAATCATGGGCAATAAGCGCCTTTATGAAATCATGAAGGAGAAGGATGCCATCTATGCCAAGGAGGATTTCACCGAAGAGGACGGGATTAAGGCCAGTGAATTGGAGGGTGAATTCGCAGCTATGGATGGCTGGGAGGCCGAAGCCAATGCTGCATCCTTATTAAACGGTCTCGGAATTGAGACAGAGCTTCATGATAAGAAAATGAGTGAATTAAACGGTAGTGAGAAGGTAAAGGTTCTGCTTGCACAGGCATTGTTTGGTAATCCCGACATATTGCTTTTAGACGAGCCGACGAACCATCTGGATCTCGAGGCAATTCGCTGGTTGGAGGAATTCCTGATCAATTTCGACAATACTGTAATTGTTGTATCCCATGACCGTTATTTCTTAAATAAGGTATGTACCCATATCGCAGATATCGACTATGCAAAGATCCAGCTCTATGCCGGTAACTATGATTTCTGGTATGAATCCAGCCAGCTCATGGTAAGGCAGATGAAGGAAGCCAACAAGAAGAAGGAAGAGAAGATTAAGGAGCTGCAGGAATTTATTCAGCGCTTCTCTGCCAATGCATCGAAATCCAAGCAGGCAACCTCCCGTAAGAGAGCCCTGGAGAAGATCGAGCTGGATGATATTCGTCCCTCCAGCAGAAAATATCCGTATATCGACTTCCGTCCGAGCCGTGAGATCGGAAACGAGGTTCTTACTGTTGAAAATCTCTGCAAGACGATTGATGGAGTTAAGGTACTGGATAATATCAGCTTTATTGTAGGCCATAATGATAAGATCGCCTTTGTCGGACCGAATACCTTAGCTACTACTACCCTATTTAAGATATTGGCAGGGGAGCTGGAGCCGGATTCCGGTAACTATAAATGGGGAATCACTACGAATGTTTCCTATTTCCCGAAGGACAATACGAAGCTATTCGAGGGTGACGAGACCATCGTGGACTTTCTGATGCCCTTCTCTCCTGAGAAGGATGTAACCTATGTCCGTGGCTTCATGGGTAGGATGCTGTTTGCCGGTGAAGAGGGCTCTAAGAAGGTGAAGGTACTCTCCGGTGGTGAACGGGTCAGAGTTATGCTCTCCAAGATGATGATCGCCGGTGCCAATGTGTTGATTTTAGATGAGCCGACCAACCATCTGGATATGGAATCCATTACCTCCTTAAATAACGGCCTGATCAAATTTCCCGGAGTTGCATTGTTCACCTCCCCCGACCATCAGTTTATTCAGACTACCGCGAACCGTATCATGGAGCTTACCCCGAACGGCCTGATCGATAAGGTCACGACCTACGATGAATATTTGGATAGCGATGAGATGGCTCGTAAGAGACAGATTATGCAATTTAATATTGTAGAAGAGGATGAAGAGCTCGCTGACTAATATGGAAGGCTCCCTTACCTATCTGATTTGTTGCGGTTCACACCTAGGCTGAGGTGTGAACCGTAATTTTCTTATCATGAGCTAGGAAACGGGGGCCTTTTCCACGATTGACAATGAATTCCTGTAATATTACAATAGAAGCATAGGAGCTTGAAACATACCTTATGCAGGGTTATCCTGCAAAGGAGCAGGAGGCATGCTATGAATCGTATGAAATTATTACTCGAACGGAATCTATCCGCACTGATCTTTCTTGCAATTTATCTGGTGATGGTAATTGTATTCCTCTTTTTGGAGGGTTTCCAAGCAGATAGCCAGTGGAACCTGATCACCGTCCTATTGCCCTTCCTTTTGCTAGGTATCCTTCTGGATTTTATCATCAGTCGTAACACCTTATTGAATAGAGGGCAGAAGCTCTTCGTACATATTCTCCCCTCCGGAGTCTTCCTCCTGTACCTGATTACACTGATTTTTCAGATGGTAGGCCGCTCACTTCCGGAATATTTTAATCACCTTTACTACCTGTTTATCTCCGGCCCCTTTCTGATGGTCAGCTATCGGAAACAGGCGCATAAACACAGGATGCTTTTCTCCCTGATCGGAACCGCTGTAGTATTTGCATTTTATCTATTTCTGACCACCAAAACAGAAAACCTGGAAAAGGAAACCGGTTTAGTCATCTTCTTGCTGGCGTACTTTATGATGTTTTATTCTGCATCCACGATTCGCAGGCTTCCTTACCTGTCCGTCCTCCTCGGTCTGATGAATACCGCGGTGTTATGGTATCTCTATCAGAATCCTGTTTCTTTGGATGGTCTTCCCCATCGCTGGGATTATGATTATATGCTGTATTTTGAATTGATCATGCTGGGAGTCTTTCTATTATGTATACTGGCAAGATTTTTGGCGGAAGTTCTCAATAAGGCAGAAACCCTTAGTGACTTAGGAAAATAACCATGACCGGTCCTATTTCATAGCACCGGATAAAGATAAAAAAGCCCTCGCCATTCTGGATATACTCACAGAGGCTAAGGCTTTTTTCAGTAATATTGATGATAAAAACGTACTTGTTATAGGGGCACCAGGGCGTATTTTCAATGTCACTTTGCCGTCCACCTCGAATATGATGTTAATGAAAAACCGATCAGAGGTAAGAGACAGCTTGGCAACTCAAAAAACCACCACGATTGCATTGAAGCATTCTGCTTATGTACCCATAATAAAAGATGCTGCCATTTCCTATGGCGGCAGCCAAATGTGGTTTTCTGACCATCGATGGTTCAGCAGGGATTATATTTTGCACCATTATGGCTGTGGAACGATTGCTGTTGCAGATCTGTTTCTTTATCTGGCAATTCATCAGGAGTCTTGTCGAAATCCGATTACAGAAGCCGTGCTACAGGGAACTGATTCAGCAGGCTATACTGAATATATGGATTATGTCAGAAAGATAGATGGATATTATACCAAGACGAAGCGCTGGCTGGCAGTTCTGGGACCGAAGGCTGCTACGGCAATCAATGATTATTCCCGTATGTTTGGCTTACGGCTGAGGGCAAGATGGAGATGGACTCTGACCTATTATGATATGCTGGAGGTAATGGAGGATATGCTGTCTCACGATCTCCCCGTAATATTATCTATCGGCCCGAACACTCCGAACCTACTGGGAAGGAAGGGTATTCCCTTTTACCAGCAGCATATTGAGCTGGTTACCCGGGAGACCGCAAAGGATGGACTGAAATCACCAACTTCAGGGATTGAAATCCTGCTTCGTTATCAGCCTGTGAAGCAGCTTGTGAACGGTCATTTTGTAACAATAACCGGAATACTAAAGGATTCAGCTGCCGCCAGAATCCTGCTCCGTATCTCCTCCTGGGGTAAGGAATATTATATCAATTATGAGGAATACCGGGATTATATCGGCAATCACAGCGGAACCTATACCAGCAGTCTTGTGGATATCAGGAGGAAGGGATAGCACTTCATTACTACTTTTTGAGGCAATCGAAATGATTTTACAATAAAACAATATGACCTTAAGCAAATAGGCCGATTTGTATGTCCGAAAGAACCGGAAGAGCGCATGCGCCCTTCCGGTTCTTTCGGTGGTTCTTATCAGCTCATTTTATTAACACAGGGTCACAGCTACATCCGTCTGAACTTCTGATACCTTTGCTCCAGTAGTTCTTCCAGAGGCAGCTCCTGCAGCTTCTTCAATTCCTCTTCTATCACAACTTTTACATTCTTCATTATCAGCTCAAAATCATTATGTGCGCCACCCTGGGGCTCCGGAATGATACCGTCGATGATGCCGAACTGATACAGATCCTGGGCGGTGAGCTTCATATCCTTCGCTGCCTGCTCTGCCTTCGAGGAATCCTTATACAGAATGCTGGCAAAGCCCTCCGGCGAAAGGATGGAATATACCGCATGCTCCAGCATATAGACCCGATCCGCAACGCCCAGTGCCAAGGCTCCGCCGCTGCCCCCTTCCGAGATTACTAGGGAGAGAATCGGTGTCTTTAGCATTGCCATCTCTGCCAGGTTCGTAGCTATCGCCTCTCCCTGACCCCGCTCCTCGGCTCCAAGGCCACAGAAGGCACCCGGTGTATCGATAAAGCAGAGGACCGGGCGGTGGAATTTTTCTGCCTGCCGCATCAGACGCAGTGCCTTACGGTAGCCCTCAGGATGTGGCATCGAGAAATTTCTAGTGATATTTTCCTTTGTATTTCGACCCTTCTGTTGGGCAATAACAGTTACCGGGGTAGCTCCGAAGAATGCAATCCCTCCAACGATCGCTCTATCCTCACCATACAGTCTGTCGCCATGGAGTTCTAGAAATCCTTCAAATATCTTCTCTATATAATCCAGTCCGGTCGGTCTGATCGGCATCCGGGCTAATTTCACTTTTTCCCATGGTGTTATGTCCATGATGCCCTCCTCCCTATGGGTGATTGATTCGGTTATCTGTTGCTTCTGTAGGTTCGTTACCGGTGGTCTGTCGTTCCTCTCCAGGGTGCAGCTTCAACAGGGTACTTAGGGTATTCCTTAACTGGTCCCTGCTTACAATCCTGTCTACGAATCCGTGCTCCAAAAGAAATTCAGCTCTCTGGAAGCCCTCCGGCAGCTTCTGTCCAATGGTCTGCTCGATTACCCTGGGACCGGCAAAGCCGATCAAGGCTCCGGGTTCTGCCAGAATGATATCTCCGAGCATGGCAAAGCTGGCGGTAACACCGCCCGTCGTCGGATCAGTAAGTACAGTAATATACAGAAGTCCTGCTGCATTATGTCTTGCAACAGCCGCACTGACCTTAGCCATCTGCATCAGGGAGAAGATGCCCTCCTGCATTCTGGCTCCGCCTGAGGCTGTAAAGACAATGACGGGCAGTCTTTCCATTGTCGCCTGCTCAAACAGTCTGGCCAGCTTCTCTCCGATGGCAGTGCCCATACTTCCCATAAAAAAGGCAGCATCCATCACCCCTAGACATACGGACATACCATTGATGTTACCCTTACCGGTGACAAGTCCGTCCACAAGTCCGGTCAGGGTCTGTGTCTTCACTAATTTATCACCGTATCCGGGGAAATTGAGCGGATCCCTGGTGGAAATCTGAGGATCATATTCCTCAAGGCCCTCCTCGTCTAAAATCATGGCAAGCCGCTCATTTGCAGATACCTTAAAATAATAACCACAATCATCACACATCTTAAAATTTTTGATTAGGAGCTTCGTGTAGATGACCTTGCCGCATTGCGGGCATTTCGTCATGATACCCTGTGGAACATTCGGTTTCTCTGCACTGGGTTTATCAATGTCCTGAGGTTTGGCACGGTAGATTTTTGATGTAGCATATTGCTTAGATTTAAACGGATTTTTGTTCATTATGCCTCATGTCCTCTGTTTCATGAATTGGCTGGCTCATTCATTATTTTCTGAATTATGCCGGTATCATAGACTCCTGACAGAATCTCCTTCCGCTCCAGAAGCTCATATTGGAAGTCAAGGTTCGTTTCTATTCCGTCAATCACGAATTCAGCTAAGGCGCGCTTCATTCTCTGGATGGCCTCATCCCTGTCCCTGCCATAGGCGATTACCTTTGCCAGCATGGAATCATAACAGGAGGGCACCTTATAGCCCGGATAGAGGGCGCTGTCCACACGGACACCAAACCCTCCCGGAAACAAGACGCTCTCCACGAGGCCTGGGCAGGGCTGGAAGCCCTTCTTCGGGTCCTCTGCGTTCACACGACATTCAATCGCATGTCCTCGGAATTCGATGTCCTTCTGGGTATAGGGCAATCTTTGACCATCGGCGATTCGAATCTGCTCCTTAATCATATCAATTCCGGTTACCATTTCCGTGACCGGATGCTCCACCTGAATTCGTGTGTTCATTTCCATAAAATAATAGTTTCCCTGCTTATCATACAGGAATTCGATCGTTCCCGCATTGACATAGCCGGTGGCCTTCGCTGCCTTCACTGCAGCATTGCCCATTTGGTCACGGAGCTCCTCTGACATCACAGCAGAAGGGGATTCCTCCATCAGCTTCTGGTTCCTTCTCTGTACCGAGCAATCACGCTCACCTAAATGTAACACATTTCCATATTGATCCGCAAGTATCTGGAACTCAATATGCTTCGGATTCACGATTAATTTTTCTAAATAGACTTTATCCTCACCAAAAGCAGCTTTTGCTTCATTTTTGGCTGAGATAAAGGAATTCTCCAGGTCATCGGCCCGGTGTACCGCTCGCATCCCCTTACCACCGCCTCCGGCTGAAGCCTTGATCATCACGGGATAACCGATCTTCTCAGCCAAGGCAAGGGCCTCCTGTACACTCTCAACCTCACCCTCGGAGCCTGGTACCACTGCTACACCGGCCTTCCTCATTGTCTCTCTTGCCTTTGATTTATTTCCAAGCAAATCTATCGTATCCGCCTTCGGACCGATGAAGGTTATGTTACAATCCTCACACATCCTGGCGAAGGAGCTGTTCTCAGATAAGAAGCCGAAGCCCGGGTGAATCGCAGTAGCTCCGGTCAGGACGGTTGCGCTGATGATATTCTGTATATTCAGATAACTGTCCCTTGATTTTGCAGGCCCGATACATACCGCCTCGTCCGCCAGCATCACATGCAGCGCTTCTCTGTCAGCTTCAGAATAGACTGCTACGGTTTCAATATTCATTTCTCTGCAGGCTCTTATAATCCTGACTGCAATTTCCCCGCGGTTTGCGATTAATATTTTTTTGAACATCGTAACTCTCCTTAAGGTTTCATAGGGACCACAGTGACCGTTACAGTCACCGTCAGATTATTCTCCGATCGCAAATGTAAAGATTGCTTCTACGGCGATTTGATCCTCCACAAAAGCCTTCGCTGATCCGACACCGAAGCTGCCCTTACTCTTAATGATTTCCACATCCAGGGTAAGCACATCACCGGGAAATACCTGACGCTTGAATTTCACCTTATCCATTCCGCCAAAATACGCTATCTTACCGGCATTCTTTTCAATTGTAAGCATGACGATTGCTCCGGTCTGAGCCAGTGCCTCCAGTATGATGACACCGGGCATGACAGCCTTCCCCGGAAAATGTCCTAAAAAATAAGGCTCATTCATCGTAACGCATTTTCTGCCTACGGCATGCTTCCCCGGCTCCAGCTCATCAATCCGGTCTATCAGAAGAAATGGAGGCCTGTGGGGAAGGATCTTTTGAATTTCATCAATATTTAACATAGGATTCCTCTCTTACTATTTACGGTGTTATGTTAAGTACCAAGCGCTCTGTCTGATTAGACAGCCCACACTCAGTAATAAACTTTTGTAATCACCTGATCATTATTAGGTGGCAGAATTAATTACCGGAGCAGGAACAGGGGCTGACCAAATTCAACCATTTCCTCGTTCTCAACAAGTAGCTCTGCAATTTCTCCATCATATTCACTTTCAATTTCATTCATCAGCTTCATCGCTTCAATGATGCAGATGGTCTGACCCTTCTTCACCTTATCCCCAACCTTGACGAAGGGAGGCTTCTCAGGTGCTGCCTGAGCATAGAAGGTACCTACCATTGGAGATAGCAGCTTCTTCGTTGCAGCAGTTTCTGCTGCCGACGGCTGATCCGTAGCTTCAGCCGTGGGATGAGCAAAGGGTATTCCCTGATTGCTGCCAGGGGATGCTGCCGTGTTCGGTTCCGGTACCGCCGCCATATAAGTTCCATGAGGTAACTGTGGGGGCAGGATAAACTGGGGTTGCGAAACCACTGAAGCAGATTTCTGATCCGCTTTCTCCAGACATATTCTAATTCCCTCAGATTCAACCTCAAGCTTTGTAAGCTCTGTTTGATTCATTTCCTTCATTAAGTTGATAATAGCCTTATAATCCACGATTACCCCTCCGTTTTCTTAAATATGACAGTAGCATTATGACCGCCAAAGCCTAAGGAATTCGACATTGCATAATTGATTTTGGCTGTTCTGCCCTGGTTAGGTACATAATCAAGGTCACATTCCTCATCCGGTATCCGATACCCAATGGTTGCCGGAATAAAATCCTCATCCATCGCCTTAACGCAGGTAACAGCTTCTACTGCACCGGCTGCTCCTAAGAGATGTCCAATCATGGATTTGGTGGAGCTGACCGGTATTCGATAAACCTCCTCACCAAAAGCAGCCTTCATTGCCAGTGTCTCCAAGCGGTCATTGATCGGAGTACTGGTTCCATGTGCATTGACATAGGAAATCTCCTTCGGTGTAATCCCTGCTTCCTGCATCGCCAGTCTCATGGCTCTCGTACCACCATATCCGTCCGGAGAGGGTGCGGTAATATGATAAGCATCACAGGTAGCACCATAGCCAACGATCTCTGCATATAGTCTGGCACCTCGTTTTATCGCATGCTCATATTCTTCCAGTAAGAGGATTCCGGCTCCTTCCCCCATAACAAAGCCGTCCCTTTCCTTATCAAAGGGGATGGAAGCTCGAGAGGGATCCTTACTGGTGGACAAGGCGGTCAAGGAGGTAAAGCCTGCAACTCCCAAAGGAGTAATGGAGGCTTCTGTGCCTCCTGCCAGAATCACATCCGCATACCCGTGCTTAATATTGCGATATGCCTCACCGATACTGTGAGTTCCTGTAGCACAGGCTGTCACAATATTTGTGCAGATGCCCAGAGCTCCGAATTGAATGGCAATATTACCTGCCGCCATATTCGTAATAATCATGGGGATGAATAAGGGGTTCACCCTTCTCGGTCCCTTATCCGCCAAGGTCCTTGCTTCCTTCTCGATATTTTCAAGTCCGCCGATTCCGGAGCCTACAATGACACCAAAGCGTTCCGGATCCAGTGCACTAAGCTCAAGCCCGGCATCCTCAATTGCCTCCTTGGAGGCAGCCACTGCAAATTGAGAGAAGCGGTCCATCCTCTTGGCTTCCTTCGCATCCATATAATTCCTTGCATCAAAGTTCTTCACTTGGGCAGCGAGCTTAACTGTGAAATTCTCCGTATCGAAGGCGCTGATAAAATCGATTCCGCAGCTTCCTCCCTTTACTCCGGCAAAGAACTCCGCCACACTGTTTCCAATCGGGGTAATCGCTCCCATTCCGGTAACTACAACTCTACGATCCATATTAATCCTCCACTATCTACATTACCATGCCGCCATCCACCTGTAGCACCTGGCCTGTGATATAGTCGGCCGCCTCTGAGGCCAGAAAGCTGACTGCTCCGGCGATCTCACCGGCTGTTCCAAAGCGCTTTAATGGGATACCGGCGATGCAGGCTTCCTTTACCTTCTCCGGAAGCACATCCGTCATATCCGTCTGGATAAAGCCCGGCGCCACTGCATTCACTGTTATTCCTCGGCTGGCCAGCTCTCTGGCTGCCGATTTCGTCATACCGATAACGCCTGCCTTCGAGGCGGCATAATTCGTTTGGCCTACATTTCCTGTCAGTCCAACTACGGAGGAAATGTTGATTATCTTACCGCTTCTCTGCTTTAGCATGACCGTTGCGGCGTGCTTTAAGCAGAAGAAGGTTCCCTTCAGATTAATATCCATCACATTGTCGAATTCTTCCTCTGTCATCCGCATCAGTAAATTATCTCTGGTAATCCCTGCATTATTTACAAGGACATCAACCCTTCCATAATGCTCCACGGCGGCTTGGATCAGCGACTTCGCTTCCTCTTCCTTGCTGACATCCGCTCTCACTGCCAGGGCATCCCCGCCCTTATTATGAATGGCAGCCAATAGCTCCTCCACCTGTGCGACACTGTTACGATAATTCACTACCACCTTAGCCCCGTACTCGGCCAATTGTAAGGCAATCGCCCTGCCGATTCCTCTTCCGGCTCCGGTTACCACTGCAATTTTTCCCTTCAGCATATTAGCTTCCTTTCTATTTAGCCGCTCTGATCGCTCCGGCAGCTGATTCCAGCGATGCGACGTCCTCCACATGATAAGTACAGAGTCCTCTCTCCACCTTCTTTACAAAACCGGAGAGTATCCTCCCGGGCCCTAGCTCCACAAAATGTCTGACACCGCTGTCCACCATTTTCCTTATGGTCTGTTCCCATAGCACACTGCTCATGACCTGCCGGTACAGCAGGTCCTTCACCTCACTACTCTCTCCGATGAAATCAGCTGTTACATTACTGATGACAGGAAGTGTCAGCTTTAAAAGAGTCATCGGCTCCAGCTCCTCCCTCAGCCTTTTTGCCGCAGGCTCTAGCATAGAGGTATGAAAGGGAGCACTGACAGCAAGGTCGACGGTTTTCATTGCACCTATTTCCATGGAGCGTCTGGCAGCTTCGTCCACTGCCTTGATCTCACCACCAATTACAATCTGTCCGGGGCAGTTAAAATTTGAGGGCTCCACGATCCCGTAGCTTCTCGCTTCCTCACAGACTGCCCTGACCTTATCCTCCGCCAGACCAAGGATTGCAGTCATCTTGCCTCTGCCCTCCGGCACTGCCTCCTGCATAAAGCGCCCGCGCTTTCTTACCAGCGGAATCACCTGGGAAAGCGTAAATACACCAGCGGCAGTTAAGGCGGAATATTCGCCCAGACTAAGTCCTGCTGCCATATCCGCTTCTATCCCATATTGAGCAAAGGCACGGTAGGCTGCCAACGACATAGTTACAATGGCTGGCTGTGTATTTTCCGTCAGGTCCAGCTCCTCCTTTCTGCCGTAAAAAATCAGCTCGGAAAGCTTCCTATGAAGGCTCTCATCTGCCTCCTCAAAGACCTGCTTACAGACCGGGAAATAATCATACAGCTCCTTTCCCATACCGATATACTGGGACCCCTGCCCAGCAAATAATAACGCAATCCTTGACATTCTATCCTCCTTGGCTCCCTTAGGTGTTTGCAAATCACACTACCAGGTGAAAGCTATCGAAATCCTGAGCCATAGCTCAGGTCCAATCACGGTGAAGCAGACTCTCTGCCTCAGTCATTAGCTCTGTAATAATCTCGTGGCAGCTCTGTTCCTTCCTTATCAAGGCTGCGACCTGCCCTGCCATGACACTGCCGTAATCAATATCACCTTGAGCGACTGCTTTGGCTAAGGCACCGACTCCCAGCTTCTCATACTCCTCTGCCGCAGCACCTGATGCCTCCAGCTCCATGAATTGACGGGCCAGCTTGTTCTTCAAGACCCTGACAGGATGCCCGGTACGGCGTCCGGTAACCACGGTATCGATATCCTTGGCATCCAATACCTTCTGTTTATAACTCTGATGAACCGTACACTCATGGGCGGTCAGAAAACGAGTTCCGAGCTGTACTGCATCAGCCCCCAGCATAAAGGCGGCTGCGATCCCTCTTCCGTCACCGATCCCTCCGGCTGCAATGACCGGCACCTCCACTGCATCTACTACCTGAGGAACCAGCACCATGGTGGTCAACTCACCAACATGGCCACCGGATTCGGTACCCTCAGCAATCACTGCGTCTGCGCCGCTACGTACCATTCTCTTTGCAATTGCTACAGAAGGTACAACAGGAATCACCTTAATTCCATGGTCCTTCCACATCTCCATATACTTACCCGGTGTCCCTGCGCCGGTAGTAACTACCTTGACCCCTTCCTCGCACACCAGTTTCGCCAGCTCATCCACATTCTCACTGAGTAGCATGATATTGACACCGAAGGGTTTGCTTGTCATACGCTTGGCCTTTCTTACCTCAGACCTGATATAATCGACCGGAGCAGTACCTCCTGCAATGATGCCAAGTCCTCCTGCCTCCGCTACAGCTGCTGCTAAGGATGCATCCGATATTCTAGCCATTGCTCCCTGGAAAATAGGATATTCTATATTCAATATTTTACAAATGCGCGATTTCATATCATCCGCCCATGCCTTTCCGGGAGCTCTGACTCCCCTACCAAACCTTACTCTTCTTCTTTTTTGCTATTGATATAGCTTTCGATATCTCCAATGGTGCTGATGCTCTCGGTATCTTCGGTAGGAATCTCAAGTTCAAACGCTTCCTCTAAGGACATGATAATCTGGAAAAGGTCTAGGGAATCAGCGTTCAGATCATCCTTTAGATTCGTTTCCTTCTTAAGCTCTGAAACCTCAACTCCTAACTGCTCAGCTACAACCTCTTTAATTTTTTCTAAATTCATTTTTATCCCTCCATAATTCATATTAAATGGTTTTTATTTATTTTACCTAGGAGAGGCTTTGCTTCTCCTAAATTCTTTGACCTGTTTCGCTATATCTCCAGAAGAATTGCTCCGTTGGTCATTCCTCCGCCGAAGCCTACCAAAATCACTCTATCTCCGGGATTTAGTCCTTGCTTTTGCATTAGCTCATCCATTGCGATTCCTATCGTAGCAGCCGAGGTATTTCCATACCGACCCAGGTTAACATAAAATTTCTCAAGAGGAATCTCGCAGAATTTTGCTGCCTGTTCGATGATTCTCCTGTTTGCCTGATGGGGGATGATATATCTGATCTCCTCAGGAGTCATACCGGCAATGGCGAGAACCTTCTGAATACTATCTGTAACCGCACGCACAGCGAATTTGAATACCTCCTGACCCTGCATCTCTATCTTTGACACCATCCCATACTCCTCCTGCTTGACAAAAGGATTCCTTAGTGGAATGGCCGGACAGGTCAGCATAGCCTGCTTACTGCCGTCCGCCGCCAGATAGGAGGCTAATATCCCCTTACTGCTCCCTTCTGAGGAAAGCACCACCGCTCCGGCTCCGTCACCAAACAGAACACAGGTAGCCCGGTCGCCCCAATCTAGTACCTTGGAAACTGTCTCCGCACCGATGACCAATACCTTCTGGTACATACCGGAGGCTATGAACTGATCTGCCGTGACCATCCCATAGATTAAACCGGTACAGGCTGCTGTGAGATCAAAGGCTGCTGCGTTCACCGCCCCCAGCTTATCCTGTACGATGCAGGCAGTGGACGGCATAAAGGAATCCGGTGTAATTGTAGCGCAGATAATCAGGTCAAGCTCTCTTGGATCCAGTCCTGCCTGCTCCAGCGCTCTGGCTGCCGCCTTATATGCCAGCTCGGAGGTATTCTCACCAGTAGTAATCCTCCGTTCACTTATGCCTGTTCTTGTAACAATCCATTCGTCACTGGTTTCCACTAATTCCGATAGATTATCATTTGTTATTACGTTCTCCGGAACATAGCTTCCGGTACCAATGACTACTGCATGCTTCATTTTGTTAGTCCTCCCGCTAAATCATTCACATAATCGTAGCCCGCTATGCCTTGCAATCTTGATGAATGGAATTATTTACTGCCCTTACCGTCTTTATCACCGGTGGGCTTATAAATCTCCTTCAGGTGCATGTTCAGCTTTCGGAGGGCAATCAGAAGGATTTCTTCCTCTTCCGTGTTAAAATCACTCATAATCGCTTTCACCATATCCAAATGAAACTTCTCATGGATACGGTAAGCCAGCTTCCCCCGCTGCGTCAGGCTCACATTCACAATCCTTCGGTCAGAATCACTTCTGTTGCGTTCCAGATATCCCTTACGGATCAGCTTATCCACTGCTGTCGTCAAGGTTCCCATCGTAATCTCCAGCTCAGCTGCTATCTCAGACATTGTCTTAGAACCGTATAAGCCAACGGCCTCCACTGTGTGTATCTCAGTAATGGAAAGGTCGCTAAAGGCCCCCTGCTTAATTGAATATTCTTCAATATGAATAATATCATCATAAATCTCAACAAGCAGCTTATTGATTTCCATGAATTTTTCCTTCACCTAGTTCACCCCTAAACATTTGTATCAAACCTGTATTTGCTTTGCATTGCAAACATTTTGATAATCAAAATATATAGGATAATGGGTCAAATGTCAAGAAGAATTTACATCATAAAAGGGCTGTCCCATACTTCTATCCTCCGGAAGGAGGGTTTTGGCTAGTGATAACCAAAACCCTCCTTCCGTATAAGAACATTGGAGTTATGAAACAGACCCTCAGATCTAACAGGTGATATCCCCCTGAGAATAAGGAGCAGATCTCCTAAACTTCAAACAATAAATCTCCATAGGTAGGTACGGGCCATAGACTCTTATCCACAATAACCTCCAGAGAATCAATCGGTGCTCTTAATTCTGCCATCGCAGGAACTACCTCCTGATAGAAGGCTTCTGCTTTCTTATGGCCTTCTTCAATGGCATTTGCCTTAGCCGTCTTAGCCTGCAGATCCTTTAAAGCAGCCTGGGCCTTTGCCAGAAGCGCTGAGGTCTCCTTAAGAAGGTCTGCCTGTACGCTGATATCCGTATCCGGAACTGCTGCCTTAATCGCATTAATCGTATCTGCCAAATTCTTGGTAAAGGTGATGACTGCTGGTATAAACTTCACGCTTGCCATAGAAATCATTGTCTTGGCTTCTATATTAATTGCCTTGGAATAGGACTCATACATAATCTCGGCACGGGAATGCAGCTCTGTTTCACAGAACACCTTATGCTTCTTGAAGAGCTTTATTGCTTTGTCAGAATCCAGATAAGGAATCGCCTCCACCATGGATTTGATATTCGGAAGTCCTCTTCTCTCAGCCTCCTGCACCCAGGCCTCAGAATAGCCATTGCCGTTGAATACAATCCGTTTGTGTTCACTCACAGTCTTCTTAATCAGATCATGAACCGCCAGATCAAAATCTTCCGCCTTCTCCAGCACATCCGCCATCTCACACAGTACATCAGCTACAATGGTATTCAGTACTGTATTACAGGAGCCGATGGAAGCAGAGGAGCCCACCATACGGAATTCAAATTTATTACCGGTAAATGCAAACGGTGAAGTACGGTTACGGTCCGTAGCATCCTTGCTCAGCTCGGGAAGCGTATGAACACCGACATTCAGCTTGCCACCATCCTTACTTCTCTTTGCTTCTCCTGTCTCAATCAGCTGTGCCAGAACATCCTCAAGCTGCTCCCCAACAAATACGGAGATGATGGCCGGAGGAGCTTCATTTGCACCCAATCTGTGATCATTACCGGGATTTGAGGCTGACACACGGAGTAAATCTGCATGGTCATCAACCGCCTTCAATATTGCAGCTAAGAACAGCAGATACTGTATATTATCATGAGGTGTCTTACCGGGATCCAATAGGTTCTTACCTGTATCGGTAACAATAGACCAGTTATTATGCTTACCGGAGCCGTTCACTCCTGCAAACGGCTTCTCGTGGAGCAGACAAGCGAGACCATGACGACTTGCCACCTTCTTCATACACTCCATCACCAGCTGGTTGTGGTCGGTAGCGATATTAGCGGTAGCATAAATCGGTGCCAGCTCATGCTGAGCAGGAGCAACCTCATTGTGCTGTGTCTTCGCAGTAACACCCATCTTCCATAACTCGGTGTTTAGTTCCTTCATGAAGGAACTGATTCTTTCCTTAATGCTTCCGAAGTAGTGATCCTCCAGCTCCTGTCCCTTGGGTGCCATTGCACCGAAAAGGGTTCTGCCTGCAAAGATTAAATCCTCTCTCTTCAGATACTTCGCCTTATCTACTAAGAAATACTCCTGCTCCGGACCAACTGAGGGCGTCACCCGTTTCACCTCTGTATGACCGAACAGCTTCACGATACGGACTGCCTGTTCACTCAATGCCTCTATGGAGCGAAGCAGAGGGGTCTTAACATCCAGTGCTTCTCCGGTATAGGAGCAGAAAGCTGTGGGAATACAAAGTGTTACTCCGCCGGCATCCTCACGCAGAAACGCCGGTGAGGTACAATCCCATGCAGTATATCCTCTTGCTTCAAAGGTGGCACGTAGGCCGCCGGAGGGGAATGAGGATGCATCCGGCTCACCCTTGATCAGCTCTTTACCCGAGAACTCCATGATCGCCTTGCCGTCCACGGTAGGGCTAATGAAGGAATCATGTTTCTCTGCCGTGATCCCTGTCATGGGCTGGAACCAGTGGGTGTAGTGCGTAGCACCACGTTCTATCGCCCAATCCTTCATTGAATTCGCAACCACTTCTGCAATGTTTGGATCCAGGTCCTCTCCATTCTCAATTGTCTTTTTCAGTGCCGAATAAATTTTCTTCGGTAGACGCTCTACCATTGCTGCATCATTAAACACATCAATGCCAAATAAATCGGTTAATCTCTCAGACATATCTTATCCTCCCCGGTTCAGATTTAAGAAAAAGGTGTCCTCAAATCTTTGAGAACACCTTTGCTCTTTACTTTTATAATATATAATAGTTTATATCACGTTTTCTGTGAAAAGAAAAGAACTTTTTTTAAATAAATCACTTTTTATGAAAATTGCCAAAAAGCATCTCACAATATTTAGTTGTTTGTTAGAAATCAACAAAATCCGTTTAATCCAGATACCATTCATCCTTCCCTGTCTCTTCTCCGGGGCCATCCGACTTCGGCATATACTTCTTTAGGATATGCTCCATTGGGAAGGAGTTGAGGAATGTTACGGTGGCCGGAACGAAGAACAGCATCATCGGCATATAGATTGTGAGGACGGCAGAAGCTACGATTACCACCAGCATAACAAAGGTAAAGGGAAGATGCTTCATGGACATAAATACAGCCGCCTTGAACAATTGCTTTATCGTCATCTCGAATCTGGACAGAATCGGGAACGCAAACAAGGAAAAGCTGATTGCCAGGAAGGTAAGTGCTAAATATATCCCAAGAAATATGGATCCCTTGCTGCTATCCTCGGAGAGCGACTGCCAGGAAACATTGATATCAAAGATAAGGACTGCAAAAATGACTGTGAGAATCACTCCGACAATTGCGCCCCTCTTAAAATTCATTCGGAAGGATTTAAAGAATTCCCGGAACAAATATCCCCTCTCCTTACGGATCACCTTCACTGTAGCATAGTATAATGCTGTTGTTGCAGGTCCAATCGTAATTACCGGGATACATAAGAATACCCATAGTATGCTCAGGAATAAGATATCGGTAATCTTACTGAGGAAGACTAAAATCGGACTATCAATATTAAAAAGGTTGCTCATAATCATTCTCCCTTATCTCGAATTCTGATGACTGCTTCTTCTAGATCATAGTAGCCGGTCTTGTCATCCTATTTTAACACATCCTGTCCATATAGAAAAGTAAAATTATTATTAAGAAAGTATGGAAGGCACCATTATGAACCCATAACGGTGCCTCTGTCATCGAATGCATTTGATATTACAGAATAACACAAGGATATCGCCTAGAAGCAGTCATCCAACAGCTGGAAGTAATCCTTCGGATGCTTACAGGCAGGACAGAGCTCCGGAGCTTTGTCACCTTCATGGACATATCCGCAGTTAAGGCATTTCCAGAATACCTTGCCGTCCTTCTTGAAAACCGTTCCATTCTCGATATTCTCTAGCAGCTTGCGATATCTTTCCTCATGATGCTTTTCAACCTTTGCAATTAACAGGAAACTGGATGCAATATTCGGGAAGCCTTCCTCCTTCGCAATCTGTGCAAAGGCAGGATAATCCACTTCCCATTCCTCATGCTCTCCTGCGGCTGCTGCTTTTAAATTCGCTATCGTGTCTCCGTAGGCAAAGGGATAGGTCGCATTGATTTCCACCGGTGCAGGATTCTCTCCATCCAGGTGCTCCAGGGCAAGCTTCATAAATACCTTAGCGTGCTCCTTCTCATTCTCTGCTGTCTCCAGAAAGATATTTTGTATCTGCTTATATCCTTCTTTCCCTGCTACAGATGCAAAATAGGTGTATCTTGTTCTTGCCTGAGATTCGCCTGCAAATGCCTTCATCAGATTTTCAAGTGTCTTTGTGCCTCTTAAATTTGCCATATGTATGACCTCCTTGTTTTGATGTTCTACGTGATGTTCTGTGCGATTTTCGCTCAACCTTCTACCGTAATAAAATTACTCACTCAGTATACCATTAGATGGGACGGAAAGGCAAGACCTTCCATCTCAGGAAATAATCCGTATGTAGTCTCTATCACTCCAGTGAGTGAATAAAAAGACCGCTTCTCAATTTCGGTTCAAACCAGGTGGATTTCGGCGGCATCAGCTTCCCTGCGTCTGAGACGTCAAACAGCTCTGTGATTGAAGTGGGGTACATCGAGAAGGCTACCTTCATATCCTCCTCTACTCTACGCTCCAGCTCCCCTAAGCCTCGGATTCCACCGATAAAATCAATCCTCTGATCCGTTCTCGGATCTTCAATGCCAAGGATCGGTTGTAGCAGATAATCCTGAAGGAGTGAAACATCCAGAGCCCTTACTGGGTCCGTGAGCTTTCTTAGGGCTTCCTTCGCCTGAAGGCTGTACCAGGTTCCTTCCAGATACATGCCAAACTCTGTCTTCCTTCCGGGAGCAAAGGGTTCCTCTGCCGCAGCAGTGATCAGGAAGTTCTCCCCCACCCTCCTCAAAAATTCCTCTTGGGTCAAGCCGTTCAAATCCTTCACAGCCCTGTTATAGGGCATGATCATCAGCTGATCGTGGGGAAATAGCACTGATAGGAAGTAATTAAATTCCTCCTCTCCGGTATAGCTCGGATGTTCCCTTCTTCGTTTCATACCAACCTTCACAGCAGAAGCAGCTCTATGGTGTCCGTCAGCGATATAGATACTTTCAATAGCCTGAAACGCCTTTCTGATTCTCTCCACCAGTTCCCTGTCGGAGATCCTCCATACCAGATGTCCGATACCATCTACAGCCATAAAATGATAAAGGGATTCCCCCTGCTTCACCTGCTCCACGATCTGGTCAATCTCCCTTTGGGATCGATATGCCAAAAAGATAGGCCCTGTCTGGGCATTGCAATGATCCACATGGTTGATGCGGTCAATCTCCTTATCTTCCCTGGTATTCTCATGCTTTTTAATGACATTCGTCAGGTAATCATCGATTGAGGCACAGGCAACAATTCCTGTCTGTGATCTTCCTTCCATCGTCACCTGATAGATATAATAGCATTCTTGTGTATCCTTCAGCAAAACCCCCTGCTTGAGCATATCCTCAAGCAACTCCTTGGCCTTCTCATACACCCTTGGATCATAGGTATCCACCTCGTCGGGGAATTGTGTTTCTGCCCGGTCAATTTTCAGAAAGGAGAAGGGTTCTCTCAGAACCTCCTGCTTTGCTTCCTTCCGGTTATAAACATCATAGGGTAATGCTGCCACCCGCTCGGCCATCTTACTTTCCGGCCTGATACATTGGAACGGTTTTATTGCTGCCATAGATAGTTACCTCCACACTGCTATTTCATATGCTTGATTGAATCTTACTGTTCCTTCATTCTTTTGCGCTAAGCCTGAATCTGACCGGCAGATTCAAGCTGATCTGATATTACCTCTTTCACCTAGGACATAGCTCTTCCTCTGCCCTGCGATGTCCTTACTACTATATAAAAGACTGTTAATCAT
The DNA here is from genome assembly GCA_023435645.1 of Bacillota bacterium. GTDB lineage: Bacteria > Bacillota > Clostridia > Lachnospirales > Lachnospiraceae > Mobilitalea. The sequence continues at coordinate 50,232 of JAEYRK010000053.1, read as the reverse complement.
GTCAAGGCTTCCTTCCGTTCAGATCAACCTGGTTCCCATCAGTCCCTCGTACAAAAAGAACTGCATACGAATTACGTCAGCAATCCATCTGCAGTTCTTTCTTCTATCCCCTATCCACTCTATTCAAACTACGGCTATTTAACAATTCTAACATTTAATACACCCTTGATGGTAGCAAGCTTCGCTGCAATATCTTCATTGATGGAGGCCTCTACATCCAGGACCGTATAGGCATAATCACCCTTGCTCTTATTCACCATGTCGGAGATGTTAATATTTAGGGCAGAGAAGGCACCCGTAAATTGGGTCAGCATATTCGGAATATTTTTGTGCAGAATTGCAATTCGTCCCTGAGTTTGGCATACTCCTGCATCACAGTTCGGGAAGTTTACAGAGTTTCTGATATTGCCGTTCTCCATATAATCCATCAGCTGCTTTACTGCCATAACTGCACAATTGTCCTCGGATTCCTCAGTGGAAGCTCCCAGATGGGGAATTGCAATTACTCCCTCCATCTTCGCTGTCTTATCATTCGGGAAGTCTGTCACATACCTTGCTACCTTACCGGACTGCAGAGCTTCCGCAATATCATCATCCTTTACCAGCAGGTCTCTTGCAAAGTTCAGGATAATCACTCCATCCTTCATCTTAGCAATGGATTCCTTATTAATCATTTCCTTGGTATTTACATCGGGATTCCCGTCGGATATCAAGGGTGTGTGGACTGTAATATAATCACATTCTCTATAGATCTCATCCCTGGTCTTAACATGAACAACATCTCTGGATAGGTTCCATGCACTGTCAACAGAGATAAAGGGATCGCAGCCATAGACCTTCATTCCCAGACGGTTTGCTGCATTCGCCACCAGTACGCCGATTGCTCCCAGGCCTATAACACCAAGCTTCTTGCCCTGAATTTCACGGCCTGCAAATTTACCCTTACCTTTTTCCACCAGCTTCGCAACGCCGGCTTCCTCCTTAATGGTCTGCACCCAATTGACACCACCTACGATATCACGGGAAGCCATGACAAGGCCTGCAATAACCAGCTCCTTCACTCCATTCGCATTGGCTCCTGGAGTATTAAATACAACAATACCCTGCTCTGCACATTTCTCCAAAGGAATATTATTCACTCCGGCTCCAGCTCTGGCAATGGCCTTCAGATTATCAGAGAACTCCATTTCATGCATACTTGCACTTCTTACCAGTATTACATCTGCATCATTCACTTGATCTACTTTCTCATACTGGTTGGTAAATATATTAATCCCTATGTCAGCGATCGGATTCAGACAGCTGTATTTCATAGCAAAAACCCTCCTCTAAGCTTCCCTATTATACTATTTTGTATTCTCAGTCTCAAATTTCTTCATGAACTCAACGAGCTTCTCCACACCCTCAATCGGCATAGCATTATAGATGCTGGCTCTCATACCGCCAACGGATCTGTGACCTTTTAGGTTCTCAAAGCCTGCCGCTTTCGCTTCCTTAACGAATTTCGCATCCAGCTCCTCGCTTCCGGTAACAAAGGTAACATTCATCAGGGAACGATCCTTCTTCTCTGCTGTTCCCCTAAAGAGCTTGCTCTCATCCAGGAAATCATAGAGGATGGCTGCTTTCTTCTCATTATGTGCCTTCATAGCCTCCAGACCGCCCATATTCTTAATCCATTTGAATACCTTACCGCAGATATAGATTCCATAGGCCGGCGGAGTATTGTACATGGAGCCCTCCTCGGCATGGGTTTTATATTTTAACATGGTCGGTGTGCCGGGCAGTGTATCCTCCGTAATCAGATCCTCACGGATAATTACAATGACCACACCGGCGGGACCGATATTCTTCTGAGCACCGCCATACAGGATTCCGTATTTCGTTACATCCACCGGCTCCGACAGGAAGCAGGAGGACACGTCAGCTACCAGGGGCTTTCCCTTTGTATTCGGTAGAGCTTTGAACTTCGTTCCGAAAATCGTATTATTTTCGCATATGTATACATAATCTGCATCCTCAGAAACAGGAAGATCGGAACAATCCGGAATATAGGAAAATGTCTTGTCCTGAGAGGAGGCTATAGCGTTTACCTTACCGAAGATCTGAGCCTCTTGATAAGCCTTCTTTGCGAATTGACCGGTAACAATATAATCCGCCACCCTATTCTTCATGAGATTCATAGGTATCATCGCAAACTGCTGTGAAGCACCGCCCTGCAGGAACAGAACCTTATAGTTATCAGGAATATTCATTACTTCCCTCAGGTCCTTCTCTGCCTCCTGAATGATGGCTTCATAGGGCTTCGATCTGTGACTCATCTCCATTACGGACATACCGGTGCCTCTATAATCGAGCATTTCATCCGCCGCTTCCTTTAAAACCTCTACCGGTAACATCGCCGGTCCTGCAGAAAAATTATATATTCTTCCCATATTCATATCCTCCCTTGGATCCTTCTGTCTTATCACTATATGACTTTAATATAGTAAAGTATACCTCTCATTATAAGACTATGTTATTTTTTTGTCAATACAAGTTTATCAATGAAATTCCTTCTGTTATTGTGCGGTTTCTCACCTCTTTAAAGCTTTATATCCTCCTCTGAGAATACCTCATCAATTGCTGCCCCCGGTGCAACCATCGGCCATACCTTCTCATCACTATCAATAATACAGTCAATCAGTACCGGTTCATTCAGTGCAATCGCTTCCCTCAGAACGCTTTCCACTTCTTCCTTCTTCGTTATCCGATAAGCCTTCGCACCCATAGCATCCGCCAGCTTAACAAAATCCACCTTGTCAATCAAATTCGTGTGGGAATATCGTTTGCCATAGAATAAGGTTTGCCATTGCCTAACCATCCCAAGTACACGGTTATTAAAGATAAGCTCTACGATCGGAATGTTATAACGGGTTGCAGTAGCCAGCTCATTCATGTTCATTCTAAAGCATCCGTCACCTGCGATGTTAACCACTGTCTTATCCGGCCTTCCCATCTTCGCTCCGATACAGGCACCGAGACCATAGCCCATGGTACCTAAGCCACCGGAGGTGATAAAGGTTCTTGGCAGCTTATACTGATAGAATTGCGATGACCACATCTGATGCTGACCAACCTCTGTTGTAATAATGGCATCCCCTTTCGTAATCTCATATAGCTTCTCAAGTATGTATGGACCGGTCAGGATTTCCTGGTTATATTTTAAGGGGTATTTCTCCTTCAGACCCATCACATGGGATAGCCATTCCTTATGGTTCTGCTGTTCTAGAGCCGCATTCAGCCTAACCAGTACCTCCTTCACATCTCCGATGATGGAGCTGTGGGCAGTTACATTCTTATTAATCTCAGCCGGATCTATGTCGATCTGTAATATCTTCGCATGCTTTGCGAATAGCTTCGCATTCCCCGTTACACGATCCGAGAAACGGGCCCCTATGGTAATCAGAAGGTCGCATTCCGTAACTCCTAGATTGGAGGCCTTTGTTCCATGCATGCCGAGCATACCGGTATATCTTGAATCTGTTCCATCGAATGCTCCCTTGCCCATCAGCGTATCCGCTACCGGTGCATCCACCTTATCCACAAATTCCTTCAGCTCATCATGAGCCTCGGAGATAACAGCGCCGCCTCCTACAAAGAGGAAGGGCTTTTTCGAATGACGTATCATCTGGACTGCACTGTTGATATCCTCTTCGGTGATATTCTCCGTCATTCTCTTGACCGGCTCCGGTGTTTTCGGAAGATATTCCGCCTTCGTAGTCGGAGCAGTCACATCCTTTGTGATATCCACCAGTACCGGTCCCGGCCTGCCGGATCTGGCGATACGGAATGCCTTCCTGATGGTATCTGCCAGCTTCGTTATATCCTTAACAATGTAGTTATGCTTAGTGATCGGCATCGTAACACCTGCGATATCGATCTCCTGGAAGGTGTCCTTACCTAACAGATTAACAGCCACATTCACTGTAATCGCTACGACCGGTACACTGTCCATATAGGCAGTTGCTATTCCGGTAACCAGATTCGTGGCTCCGGGTCCTGAAGTTGCAAAGCAGACCCCTACCTTCCCTGTCGCTCTGGCATATCCATCCGCTGCATGGGCAGCTCCTTGTTCATGTGAGGTAAGAATGTGCTTAATTTCATGACTATGCTTGTATATCTCATCATAAATATTAAGGATGGCACCTCCGGGATATCCAAAGACGGTATCAACACCTTGTTCCTTCAAGCATTCAATTACAATCTGCGATCCTGTTAATTCCATAATAACCTCCATTCTATCGGCAGGCAGCTCTTAGAGGTACAATTTTTGCTTACCGCATACTATGCTACGAAGCTGTCTGCTTTTATTTGTCTTGCAAATATCGATCCTAAGCATGATGTGTTCCATCCTTGTTCCCTTTATTTCACTCCAGGTACTTCAAGAATGGCACCACGGTTACCGGAGGTTACCATGGCTACATAACGGGATAGGTACCCGGTTGTGATCTTGGGCTCGCGGGGCTGCCATTTCGCTCTTCTGGCTGCCAGCTCCTCCTCACTTATATCAAAATTCAAGGAATTCTGATTGATATCAATCCGAATGACATCCCCTTCCTCTACCAGAGCAATATTGCCCCCGACTGCTGCTTCCGGTGATACATGACCAATACAGGCTCCCCTGGAGGCTCCTGAGAAACGTCCGTCTGTAATCAAAGCTACGGAGGACCCAAGTCCCATACCCATGATTGCACTGGTCGGATTCAACATCTCTCTCATGCCGGGTCCGCCCTTCGGGCCTTCATAACGGATGACGACTACATCTCCGGGATTGATCTTTCCGCCTTTAATTGCTTCAATGGCATCCTCCTCACAATCGAATACCCTGGCCGGTCCTTCGAATTTCATCATGGAGGGATCCACAGCAGAACGCTTAACCACACCGGAATCCGGAGCCAGGTTGCCCTTTAGTATGGCAATACCGCCGCTTTCACTGTAGGGACGATCAATCGGTCGGATGACTTCCTCGTTCAGGTTGACACAGTTTTTAATATTCTCTCCCACCGTCTTACCGGTGACTGTGATCAGATCTGTGTACAGGAGTCCCTTCTTATTAAGTTCATTCATCACTGCATAGACTCCACCTGCCTCATTCAGATCCTCCATATAGGTGTGCCCGGCCGGTGCCAGGTGACACAGATTCGGAGTCCTCGCACTTACTTCGTTTGCAATATCAATATTTAAATCAAAGCCTACCTCATGGGCAATCGCCGGGAGGTGTAGCATCGTATTCGTGGAGCAGCCAAGTGCCATATCGACGGTTAATGCATTGAGGAAGGCTTTCTCAGTCATTATATCCCGCGGGCAGATGTTCTTCTCATAAAGCTCCATAATCTTCATGCCTGCATGCTTAGCGAGACGGATTCTCTCTGAGTATACTGCGGGAATGGTTCCGTTCCCCTTCAGACCCATACCGATGACCTCGGTCAGGCAGTTCATGGAGTTCGCTGTATACATTCCGGAACAGGAGCCACAGGTTGCACAGGCCTTATTTTCATATTCCTCTACCTCTTCCTCAGTCAGCTTTCCTGCACTGTAGGCGCCTACCGCTTCAAACAGGCTGGATAAGCTGGTCTTACTGCCGTTCACCCTTCCCGCCAACATCGGTCCTCCGCTGACGAAGATGGTCGGTATATTCAGTCTGGCTGCCGCCATCAGAAGACCCGGTACGTTCTTGTCGCAGTTCGGTACCATGACCAATGCATCAAATTGGTGAGCCATAGCCATGGCTTCGGTGGAGTCTGCGATCAGATCCCTGGTTACAAGGGAGTACTTCATTCCCTGATGTCCCATGGCGATTCCATCACAGACGGCAATTGCAGGGAAAACGATCGGTGTTCCGCCGGCCATAGCTACACCCAGCTTAACGGCATCCACTATTTTATCCAGATTCATATGCCCGGGAACAATTTCATTATAAGAACTTACAATACCCACCAGTGGCTTATGTAATTCTTCCTTTGTAAACCCCAGGGCGTTAAATAACGATCGATGGGGTGCTTGCTGTATCCCTGATTTTACTGCGTCACTTCTCATCCTTAACCACCTTTTCCTTATTATAATGCATCCATGCCATAATGACCTACTTGGCTTGAAATACGGCATTTTATGTTGTTTTTTACTGCTTTAATGTAGTACAGTATATCATAAAGGATTTCCATATAAAAATCAATGTAAAAATGAAATTATTTTTGCATTGATTCCCAGAAGCCGAAATGACAAAAAAATCACATCAAATACTATACTTATTTAAAATTTCATTGCTTCTATTTTAATTACATGATAATATTCAAATGTATGAGCAAAATATAGCAACAAAATCATTTTTATTCTTTAGGAGGCGTTAAAATGAGTTTGTCTGAATTTCTGCAGCAGCTATTTTCGAACCCTACCCTTTTCATCACCGTCCTACTTATTATGGGAGTCATCCTAGTGAATGGCTGGACGGATGCACCAAATGCGATCGCAACCTGCGTATCGACCAGGTCCATCAGTCCGAAAAGGGCAATCATAATGGCTGCTGTTTTCAATTTCCTTGGAGTACTTGTAATGACCATGGTAAACCGGGAAGTAGCCTTTACCATATCAAAGATGGTCAAGTTTGGTAGCGATAAGGACGCACTGGTTGCTCTCTGTGCTGCTTTATTCGCCATTGTAGTTTGGGCCACTGCAGCTTGGGCCTTCGGTATCCCTACCAGCGAATCCCACGCATTGATCGCCGGAGTCACCGGTGCTGCAATCGCTCTGCAGGGAGGAAAGGGTATTAACGGTAGTGAATGGATCAAGGTTATCTATGGTCTGGGGCTTTCTACTATCATAGGCTTTGGCTTAGGCTTTCTGATCACAAGACTTACCGGATATTTATTTAAGCATGCGGATCGGAGAAAAACCAACAAGGTTTTTAAGGGTGCACAGGTAGCCGGTGGTGCAGCCATGGCCTTCATGCATGGTGCTCAGGATGGCCAGAAATTCATGGGCGTGTTTATGCTAGGTATGTTCCTTTCGAACGGAGAAGGTGTTACTTCGGATTATGTCATCCCAATCTGGCTTATGGTACTGTGTTCCGTTGTCATGGCATTAGGTACCTCGATCGGTGGATATAAAATCATAAAAACAGTAGGCATGGGAATGGTAAAGCTGGACCCCTATCAGGGCTTTTCAGCTGATGCAGCGGCAGCCATCAGTCTGTTTGCTGCAACGACCTGGGGAATTCCGGTTAGTACCACCCATACGAAGACAACCGCCATCATGGGGGTGGGTGCCTCCAAGCGCCTCTCCAGTGTTAACTGGTCCATCGTGAAGGAGATGGTCGCTGCCTGGATTCTTACCTTCCCCGGGTGTGGGCTCCTCGGTTATATAATGTCATTGATTTTTATCAGGATTTTTTAGGACAGGGTCCTGACTTCCCGGAGCTATGTAATAGGCATATGAAATTGAACATTATATATGTAATAGACATATGAAATAGAACATTATAATAGAAAGGAAGTATCTTTACATGGGTAAAAGAAATGATTACAATTATTTTGAGGCGTTTGCTAACCTATCCACATTCTCATTAAAATCCGCTGAAATTCTTCATAAAACCTTAGGAGCTTTCAATCCTGAGGAAATGCCGACGAAGGTTAAGGAGATGCATCATATTGAGCATTCCGCTGATCTGGCCAAGCATGAGATCATGGATCATCTGGTGAAGGAGTTCCTCCCCCCGATCGAGCGTGAGGATATCACCAATCTGTCTCAGGAGATAGATGATGTAACTGATTCTGTAGAGGATGTTCTGCTGTTTATTAGCATGTTCGATATCCAAAAAATCCGTCCTGAGGTGCTAAAGTTTACAGAGCTGATTGAACGATGCTGTAAGTCGATGTATGAAGCATTGGTAGAATTTAAGAATTTCAAAAACTCCAAGAAGCTGAAGGAAAAGCTGATCGAAATCAACCGCTTGGAGGAGGACGGCGACGAGCTTTATGTAAAAATGGTAAATCAACTGTATCGCACCTCCAAGGATCCCATTGAACTCATGACCTGGACAGAAATCATGCACCGCCTTGAGCTATGCTGTGATAATTGTGAGGATGTGGCAGACATTATTGAAGGCATTGTAATGAAGAATTCCTAATGCATTTTATGAAACAAAACCCTGCACCTGATTGTTAAGAAAGGTTCGGTAAGAATGAATATTGATAAAGAGAAGGCATTTATTATCCATGTAATTTATGTGGTAATGATATTAGGCCTGGTATACATCGTAATAAAATATTTCCTTCCCATGTTGATGCCTTTTGTGATCGGCCTACTTATAGCAGTAGTATTTCGGAAGCTGATTGATCTGATTGAAGCAAAGCTTCATATCAAGCGTACCTTCGTATCCATCTTCATATTGATTATATTCTATGGAATCCTGGTTCTCCTGTTCAGCTTTATCGGAGTGAAGATATTTACCTTCTTAAAGGATCTGTTCGGAAGGCTTCCGAATCTTTATGAGGATACGATTCAACCTGCCCTGGATAAGGCAGGGGATAACCTGATGCTTCAGTTTCCTCAGATCAGGCCCTATGTAGAGGATCTGAATAATACCACCTTTGCTTTTGTTAAGAATGCTTCCTCCTCAGTAATCGGGATGATTACCGGAGTTGCAGGTGGTCTTCCGACGCTTCTCATCAAGCTGATCTTTACCATCGTATCCTCCTTCTTCTTTACAATTGATTATTACCGAATCTCGAATTTCGTAATGAAGCAATTCAAGGGAGAGCGTAGGGAGATGCTGCTGAAGCTTAAGGATAATGGCATCGGCACTCTGGGTAAATTCATCCGTGCCTATACCACCATCATTTCTATCACCTTTATAGAATTATCCGTCGGCCTATGGATCATTGGCATACCTAACCCAGCGCTGTATGGAGCCCTGATTGCAATTATTGATGTGCTACCGATTCTGGGCACAGGATTGATACTGCTTCCTTGGGCAGGAATCGCATTGATCCTTGGTAATACAAAAGTCGGTATCGGAATGCTGATACTCTATGTTGTTATAACCGTAGTACGTCAAACAATTGAGCCTAAAATCGTCGGTCAGCAAATTGGTCTGCATCCCATTCTGACACTGCTGCTGATGTTTGTGGGTGCCCAGCTGATGGGAGTCCTTGGTCTTTTATTATTGCCGGTTATCGCTACGATCCTTAAGAAGCTGAACGATGAGGGAACCATCCAATTATTTCGATAAGCATAACAAATAAAGCTACATTGTTCTTAAAGAGCTTATAAGTAAGTGATATAAAGATAGAAAATACAGGATGTCTTAGATCGTCCCTTAGGAAGGGGCTAACTACTGACATCCTGTATTTCATTTAACATGATAGTAATCTGATCGCACTTCTATGACAGATTATCTAAAATTACCCTTAGGAGCGAAGGTAGCGCAATCTGTATCATCGGAATTGCTGGCATTTCTGGGTTCTACCACAATCTTCTCTGCTGAACAATGATCACCGGACATATAATACTCACAGGTATTGACGATGCATTTGATTCCTTCATTTGGTTTATCCATTTTTCTAACTGCCATCTTTGTCCCTCCATTCTTGTGTTTTACAATCTTATTGTTTGCCGGAACAAAGAGAATCATACGAGGTAATTTAATCACAACGTTTAAAAATTTTTAATAGACGCAGATAATGGCTGGCTTCCCTAAGAGTATGATCTGCCAACAGAGGAATTATAATCGACTTAATCTTACAGTCAAGCAGTCCTTCCGTACCCTGGGCCTTGAAGTCCCGTAACTTACAGGTAGCCTCCAGGCTCTTCTCTGTTACTTTGTCCAAAGCCGGTCTGGATAGCTCCATGGCCTCCTTTGCTTCATAGGTCAGCTGATCGAATTCCTTGCCAAAATGATCTGCTGTTATAAACAGCTCCTCCTCGGAAGGATCTAGAAGCCCTCGGATGAACTTAGAATGCTCCGCCATAATCCTATTCCAGAAGATTTCCTGCTCGAAGGCCTCCCGCTGGATATTGACCTCCTCCCTGGATTGCAGTCTCTTAATCAGTCTCTGGTAGAATCTGGCTTCCCTCAGAATATGGTCTATGAGCAGCGGATAGTTATTCGTAAACATCTTACATGCTAAAACATCATTTAATATTGTATTCTTAAAGCGGATAATCTCATCCAGCAGAAAAATAGCTCTTCGATTGAGTATAGCTACATTTCTCTCCAGAGTCGGGCTAAATTCCTGACCTCCACAAAGTCCCAGCTCTGCTTGTGTCAGCTTAGTATTGAAGGGTACTGATGTATAGAATTCCGTAGCCCGCTCTGCCTCCAGGGTGTATTGGGTGAGAACCTCACCAGATTGCAGTACATCATCGCTGATAACCCCATTGGACAGGGCCACGCAGTCCGCCAGGAAATTCTCAAATGCATGCTTTAGCTCATCTGCACGATGGCTAAATCTATCATCCCTGGGGGTAAAACCGACCTGTAGAAAAAAAGCATGCTCCTTCATAATTCTGGCAAAAAACAGATGTGTTTCCAGCGACTGGCGTATAAAGTCTCTTCTAGACAGCATATAATCACTCCTTTGATATAAATTATCTTAAAATAATCTCTAGCTATAGGAAATCGGCAAAGCCTTTATCACCGATCTACGGTATGATTGCTGATAATAATATCGTTCACAAACCGTAGATTTGACATTATCCCGACATTATATCTTATTAAGACGCCAAGGAAAGGTTCATGATTCCCCTCACAACTCTTAAATACCAAGCTTTCATTTCTAAATAAAGGACTACCTGCATCGCAGGTAGTCCTTTTAATGTTCAGCTATGTTTTTCCTTTGCGTATGTCTTTTGAGGGAAGACATATAAGCCGTATACCCTTCGTATCATTTCAGAAGGAATCCTTAATTGCCTATGCTGTCACTGTCTAGCCATAGCTGCCTATGTTATTCATCTTCTATACCATACTATCTTCATAAGCAGGGAACTGTTTTGCGATGCCTTCGGCCATCATATCAGCCATTTCAAGAGCCTGCGCTTCCACTTCATCAAAACCGTTGATGCTGTCCTCATAATTCTTTTCCAGCATCTGCATGATATTCTCCTGTAACAGCTCCAGGTGCTCATTCATCATGGCACTCCAATCCTCGCTACTCCAATTGGGGTTAATGCTTCCTAAGAATTCTGCTATCTGGTTTGCATTGGCATACCACCTTTGCTCTGCATCTGCAGCTGCCTGCGCATTCCCCGCCTTGGCAGCCTGCACCAGCTCTGCAGCTATGGTAAGATGAGCTGTTAACAGCTCTTCGAATGTTTGAGCGATCTCATCTCCATAAAAGGTTCTGAAAGCATTGGCAAAATCTACAGGATTTCTAAGTAATCTCTGAATGATCAGGTTCGCCTCGGGAAGCTCATGGATGATACCCATGACAGCCATTCTGGTCCAGGCAATATGCTGCTCCCATAGTATACGGAAATAATTCACTAGATCGCACATCATCGTATCCATATCCATGTCCATATCCATATCCATATCATCAAAATCATCCATAGGATTTCCGGTATTTCCACTACCATAGGATGGGTAGTATTGATAGCCCGGCATGATTGTTATTACCTGCCCGACTTGGAGGTTTCTGGGATCTATCCCCGGGTTTAACTCCATCATAGAATCTACTGTTGTATTGAATACCTGCGCCAGCATCCATAAGGTATCATATGGCCGGATTGTATATCTAATCGTACCACTCATATTGAATATCATCCCTAATTCTAAGTTCTATTTCAACTTATGTTTCAGTAAGGAAAAAGGTTCCATTCCTTAAGGATTTATCACATAACGACAAAGCAATTTGCTTAGAGAGTCCTCCTATAGAACCAGGACCAGCGTTCCGGCTGCAATTAGTATTCCACCGATTGCCGTTTTCACCGTGAAGGCTTCCCCTAAGAATATAAATGCCATAATCATCGTAAGAACAACACTCAGCTTGTCAATGGGAGCCACCTTAGAGGCTTCCCCCATCTGTAGAGCTTTGAAATAAAACAGCCAGGAGGCTCCCGTTGCCAGTCCGGAATAGATCAAAAACCTCCAGTTCTTGCTCGTCAGCGTAGAAAGCTCCTTCTGCTTCCCTGTTAAAAATACGATTCCCCAGGCCATAATCAAAACCACAACTGTTCTGATTGCCGTAGCCAGGTTGGAATTGATGTTCCTAATACCAATCTTGGCAAGAATTGAAACCAATGCCGCAAATATCGCTGACATGAATGCATAAAAAATCCACATGGTACTTCCTCCTTATTATCTTGATTACCTGCCGCTTTAAGCCTTTCGCAGTCCTTAAGAATAACCTCGTTCATTCATATTATAGCATGCCCATCGGGAATTAAAAGCAATATTTAAAGCATAAAAAAAGTACCAGACCTCCCGGCCTACAGGTTCGTATAAGGAAGGTTATGGCACTTCTTTCAATTATATTCATATTATGCTTTATTGTTGATGTAGTTGATCAGACCTTCTGCTTTGATAATCCTCTGCATGAACTCAGGGAATGCCTGCCCCTGGTATGTGCTACCCTTCGTCTTATCATAGATCCTTCCACTATCAAAATCAATCTCCACCTCATCCCCTGCTTCGATCTCCCTTGCAGCCTCCGGGCATTCGATGATCGGAAGACCGATGTTGATTGCATTCCGGTAGAAGATCCTGGCAAAGGTCTCAGCTATGATACAGCTGATCCCGGAAGCCTTGATGGCAATTGGTGCATGCTCCCTGGAGGAGCCACAACCGAAATTCTTATTCGCTACCATAATATCTCCGGGCTTCACCCTGTTAACAAAGTCCTTATCGATGTCTTCCATACATTTCGCTGCCAGCTCCTTAGGATCGGAGGAATTCAGGTAGCGGGCAGGTATGATAACATCCGTATCCACATTATCACCATATTTGTGAACTAATCCATATGCTTTCATAATTACCTCCATATGCCTGCTATAGGCTTTCAATCATAGTGTAAAAAGTACCTAGGTACCTTTTGCAAACTGAATCTATCTTCAGCTTATAAACCCAATTCTTCCGGTCCTGATATCTTTCCGGTGACCGCACTGGCTGCGGCAACTGCGGGATTCGCAAGATAAACCTCGGATTTTACATGACCCATCCTGCCGACGAAATTGCGGTTAGTCGTAGCAACAGCCCGTTCTCCTGCTGCCAGAATTCCCATGTGTCCCCCCAGACAGGGTCCGCAGGTGGGAGTACTAACTACTGCACCGGCCTTAATAAAGGTAGCGAGTAAACCCTCCTCCATGGCCTGCAGGTATATCTTCTGGGTTGCAGGGAAGACGATGGTTCTAACTCCCTTCGCCACCTTCCTGCCCTCCAATACCTTAGCAGCAGTTCTGAGATCTTCGATTCTTCCGTTCGTACAGGAACCGATGACAACCTGGTCAATCTTGATTTCCCCCACACGATCAATGGTATGGGTATTTTCCGGAAGATGGGGGAAGGCCACAGTGGGCTTGAGGGCGGAGAGATCTATCTCATAGATCTCATCATACTCTGCATCCGCATCTGCTTCGTAGCTGGTATATTCCTTCGTGGAATGCTCCTTCATATAAGCGATTGTGGCTGCATCCACGGGAAAGATTCCGTTCTTGGCTCCTGCCTCAATCGCCATATTAGCCATGGAGAACCGATCATCCATAGAGAGGTTCTCTATACCGTCTCCCACAAATTCCATGGATTTATATAGGGCACCGTCCACTCCGATCATACCAATGATATGTAGGATAACATCCTTACCGCTGACCCACTTCGCAGGCTTACCTGTCAAAATGAATTTCAAAGCGGACGGAACCTTGAACCAGGCTTTGCCGGTAGCCATACCCGCTGCCATGTCTGTGCTTCCTACACCTGTAGAAAAGGCTCCCAGAGCTCCATAGGTACAGGTATGGGAATCCGCTCCGATGACAACATCTCCTGCTACCACGAGACCTTTCTCAGGAAGCAGTGCATGCTCAATCCCCATCTCACCAATCTCAAAATAATTCGTAATCTCCTGCTCCATTGCAAATTCCCTGACACATTTGCAGTGCTCCGCAGATTTGATATCCTTATTGGGTGTGAAATGATCCGGTACCAGCGCAATCTTATCCTTATGAAATACCTTATTTGATGTAAACTTCTCAAACTCATGAATGGCAACCGGGGCTGTTACGTCATTGCCCAGTACCAGATCCAGCTCCGCCTCAATCAGCTGTCCTGCAGTGACCTGTTCCAGTCCCGCATGGGCGGCCAGTATCTTCTGCGTCATTGTCATTCCCATAGCAAAATCCTCCTATCCTATTATGTTATATCACTCTTTAGAACCCTAAAGTCCGTCCCCACGGATTCCTCCGGTTTGTAATTTCCTTGTATGGAATGAGTCACCTCCTGATTATTCTATATCTCACTAACAATCAAGTCGCCCATTTCCTTCGTTCCAACAAGAGTTTTTCCCTCTGACATGATATCGATGGTCCGGTAATCCTTTTGAAGGACTGCCTTTACTGCAGCCTCTACTCTATCCGCTTCCTCGATTAGATCGAAGGAGTAGCGGAGCATCATCGCTGCCGAGAGTATCGTTGCGATGGGATTTGCCTTATCCTGTCCTGCGATATCCGGGGCAGAGCCGTGGCTCGGTTCATAAAGCCCCAGCTTCGTATCACCTAGGCTGGCTGATGCCAGCATACCGATGGAGCCTGTCACCATACTAGCCTCATCTGATAATATATCTCCAAACATATTCTCCGTAAGGATGACATCAAACTGTCTCGGATTCCTCACCAGCTGCATGGCACAGTTATCCACCAGCATATCCGTCAGCTCCACCTCAGGATAATCCTTAGAAACCTCCTTCGTTACCTGTCTCCATAGCCTGGAGGAATCCAGTACATTGGCCTTATCCACACTACATACCTTCTTATTCCGTTTCATCGCAATCTCGAAGGCCAGCTTTGCGATCCGCCTGATCTCATTCTCATCATAAACCAGTGTATCATATGCCTTACGAAGACCATTCTCTTCGTAGGTTTTTCTTTCACCAAAATAAAGTCCCCCGGTCAACTCACGCAGCACCACGAAGTCAAAGCCGTCACCGATGATATCCTTCCTTAAAGGACAGGCTGCCTTCAGTTCCTCATAGAGGACTGCCGGTCTGATGTTGGCAAAGAGCTTCAGGCCCTTACGGATTCCCAGAAGTCCGGCCTCCGGCCGCAGATGGGGCGGAAGGCTGTACCAGTTCGATTGTCCCACATTCCCACCGACTGCTCCCAATAGCACGGAATCACTTCTCTTTGCTGTCTCCAGAGCTTCCTCCGTAAGAGGTACTCCGGTTTTATCAATGGATATACCTCCCATCAGCACCTCGGTATAGTTGAAGGTATGACCGTATTTCGCACCGATCCGATCCAGTACCTTCTTCGCCTCCGTAATGATCTCCGGTCCGATTCCGTCGCCCGGAATTACTGCTATGTTGTAATTCATTGTTCTCCTCCCTACAGTTATGTATTCGCTGATGGCTCTAAGCTTCCATCATATAATCTGTTGCAATCATATCATATCATCTGGTATAATTGAAATACATATTACGAATGGTTAATATAACCTACAGTTATATAATACATAGCTGTCCGGAGAAAGGAATATCCCATGGAGCAAAACCTATCCCTGTATCATATCTTTAACTGTGTTGCCGAGACCGGTAACATCTCCCATGCTGCCAGGCAGCTGTTCATCAGTCAGCCCGCAGTCAGTAAGGCTATAACGAACCTGGAGGAGAATCTGAATACGATCCTATTTCTTCGCAGCTCCCGTGGGGTTCGTCTGACCGACGAGGGTAAGCTTCTATATACCTATACCAGTAATGCCTTCGATACCTTGAAGCAGGGGGAGGATAATATCCGCAGACTCCATGAGCTGGGAATCGGACACCTTAGGATCGGAGCCAGCGCCACTCTGTGTAAGTACCTGCTACTCCCCTGTCTGAACCGTTTTGTGAAGGAATATCCCCATATTAAGATTGCAATTGAGAGCCAGTCCTCCGCTCAGACCCTGAAGCACCTGGAGAATAACAATCTGGATATCGGTCTGGTGGTTAAGCCCGAAGCCATCGGCAGCTTCCATTTCCATACCTTAAGTGAGACAGAGGATATCTTCGTAGCAACCAAGGCCTACCTTGATAATCTGATCCTCAGGGAGGATTCCCAAGACATTTTCTCTTCAGCTAATATTATGCTTCTGGATACAAAGAATGTATCTCGCAAATACATTGAACGTTATTTTATGGACCATGGAATCGAACCAAAGCAGATTCTGGAGGTCAGCAGCATGGAGCTGCTGATTGAGTTTGCCAAAACCGGTCTTGGGGTTGCCTGTGTCATCAGGGAATTTGTAGCTACGGAACTGAAGGAGGGGTCACTGGTGCAGATCCCCTTGCAAACTCCAGTCAATAAAAGAGAGGTCGGCTTCTGTTATTTAAAGAATGCCTTCCTCTCCGATTCCATGAAAAAATTTATTTCGTTTATTTGTGAATGACAGTCTGCTGTCAGCTGATTCTACACTCTTGTATCAAATCTCCGGCGGAGCATCATTGGGATCCGGTGCCTTGGTAGGAGACGGCTTCGGTGTTGAAGTGGGTGGTATGAGGTATGCCGGCTTCTTATCTACCAGAAAGTCTGCACTAACATACCGGATCTCATCCAGATAAACAAAGCTTGCCCATCCATTCTCAATGCTGATTACCTCTACCTGCTCCGTATGCACCAGAAAGCCTACGATCTCACCTTCCCTTGAAGGGGCTGATCTGATATTCAGAATCGCATCATAATCATCCAGCTTCACATATTTTGTTGTAGTCTTACCTACATACACCGGCGCATTGGTCTCCTCCGGGTCATTTGCCTCAGCATCCCCCTCCGTATCCTCAGATGGCTCCGGGGTCACATCCTTAGACGGTGCCTCTGTTACCTCAGGAGTCGGGATGAAGAAGGTCTGTTCATCTGCGGCCTTACAGCCGGATAGGACAATAACCGCAATTATTATAAGGAAATAGAACCTATTCTTCATAAGCATCACTCCAAACTTTATCAAACTATTCTGATTCCTTATTCATAATAGCACATTTATCCTGCTTATCCAACTGAAATCTTTAGAAATTTCTGAAATGCATTCGGAAGTGTATATTTATCCTTCAGCTCCTGCCTGTCCGCCCAGATAAGCCCCCTCTCTTCCATAGTCAAGGGCAGCTCCTTCAGCGATATATAATACCCAAGCATATGCCATTCGATATGGGTAAAGATATGCTTTGCCCGACCGGCCGATTCAATCCGGTAGGGCTTCAACCCCCATTCCTCCAGCTGCTTCAGCACATCCGCAGGCTTTCGATGCTCTGTAAGAGCAGGTAGCTCCCATAGTCCTGCCAGAAGACCCTTGTCTTCCCTCTTTCTGATCGCAAGCTTCTCCCCATATTCCAGCAGTAGTATGGTTCTCTCCTCAATTCTGCGTTCCTTCTTACCGGACTTGATCGGTAGCTCAGATACTATATCCTGATGGAAGGCCCTGCATAGATGCATCAAAGGGCATTTCTCACAAAGGGGCTTACCGTTCGGCAGGCAGACTGTAGCTCCCAGCTCCATCAGCGATTGATTGAAGTCCCCCGGTCTGTCCTTTGGCAGGATTCTCGATAGCTCCTCCTGAAGCGCTCTCCGAACACTATCCTTTGCAATGTCATCATAGCTCCCCGCAAGCCTCTTCGCTACCCTGAGTACATTACCGTCAACTGCCGGTACTGCAATGCCGTATGCAATGGAAGCGATTGCTCCGGCGGTATAGGTTCCGATCCCCGGAAGCTTCAGTAGCTCATGATAGTCAGCGGGAAGCTCTCCGCCATACTCCTGCAGAACTACCTGTGCTGCTTTCTGAAGATTGCGGACCCTGTTATAATAGCCCAATCCTTCCCATAGCTTCAGAAGCTTCTCCTCAGAAGCTCCGGCAAGGGAGCTGATATCCGGTAATTCCTCTATAAAGCGGTCATAATACCCCTTCACTGCCTCAACCCTGGTCTGCTGAAGCATGATTTCAGAGATCCAGATATCGTAAGGCTTTGGCTTCTCCCGCCAGGGGAGAAGTCTTGCATTATAATCAAACCAATACAGCAAATAGGGTACAATTTCCTTATAATCATAGCTAGTTGTCATCTCATATCTCCATCCTTTGGTTGTCTCAACACACCCATTCTGTCTCTTATCCTTGAAGCTCCGGCCTTTCTTATGTCGTAGCTGCTATATCCTGACCATCACCCTCGTAGCTCCCTGTATTCTTATATCTAATATAACCGAATTACTGTGATTGGTTCAAGATTTATTTCATATTGGTATGTACCTGAACGTTAAATTATGGTATATTATAGGTAATTCACATAGCAGACACAGGAGGCATATGTATGTATACGCATATTATTTGGGATTTTGATGGGACCCTATTTGATACCTATCCGGTAATGGCCGGTGTATTAAAGGAAATGCTGGAGGAAATCGG
Source organism: Bacillota bacterium (assembly GCA_023435645.1). Lineage (GTDB taxonomy): Bacteria > Bacillota > Clostridia > Lachnospirales > Lachnospiraceae > Mobilitalea. Next base: position 31,628 of record JAEYRK010000053.1, on the reverse strand, counting down.
AATCTATGAGTCAACAGAGGCTATTCTCCGTAATATGAAGGTATCCATAACCCATGCGATGAAGGAATATAGTAAAAAATATCACATTACCCCCTCTTTCCTACAGGACGTCAAGCAGCGAAGCCGTAAAATGGAGCTTAAGCATTGCAAACCCTATCCCGGAATTGAGGAGGTCATAAAAAATATAGCTGGCTCAGGCAGATTTCAATATCTATATACCCACCGCGGAGAAACCGCTCTTCAGCTGCTGAAGAAATATAAGCTCTATGACTACTTTACAGATTTCATCACCTCTCAACAGGGCTTTCCAAGAAAACCAAATAAGGAAGCCCTTCAGTACCTGATTGGTAAATATCATATGGACCGGGAAAAAACCCTGATGATCGGGGACAGAGAGCTGGACATCAAGGCCGCTGCCAATGCGGGAATCCACGCCTGCTTCTACAAGGAGAAGGATATCCTAGTGGAGGCTGAACATGTCATTGAAACCTTTGATCAATTATATCGCATCATATAGAAGAGCAGCCCACTCTAGCTAAGGGAGGGGCTGCTCTTCCTATGTATGTAACTGTACCGTCTCGCCGGCTCAGCTTAATTCACTGAATCTCATCCGCTTGGATCACTGCGTCAGAGAAGCTTCAACTACTGGGCTGCTTCCGCTTTGTTCATTGCCTAGCGATCCTCTACTACTTAAGTTGGCTCCGCTTTGTTCATTGCCTCGCGAACTTCGACTACTGGGCTGCTTCCGCTTGTCCTACCGGTGGGTAGCTCTTTCTCAAGGAACTTATACTGGGATAGATAAAGCTCATGATAATAACCCTCCTTCGCCAGTAGCTCCTCATGGGTTCCCATTTCCTTGATCTGGCCTTCATCCACATACATAATGAAGGTAGAATTCTTGATTGTCGATAAGCGATGGGCAATAATAAAGGAGGTACGATTTTTTAGAAGCTTACTTAAGCCCTCCTGTAAGAGGATCTCTGTCTCTGTATCAATACTGGAGGTGGCTTCATCCAGGATCAGGATCTTCGGATCGGCCAGCAATGCTCTCGCAAAGCTGATCAGCTGCCGCTGTCCCACGGACAATCTGCTTCCCCGTTCATTCACCTCCGTATCATACCCCTTCTCCAGGTTTATGATAAAGTCATGGGCACGAACAATCTTAGCAGCTTCTATCACCTGTTCATCGCTAGCCTCCATATTGCAATAGCGGATATTATCCATAATGGTTCCGGAGAAGATGAAGCTGTCCTGAAGCATGATTCCCATCTGCTTCCGCAGGGATTTGATCTGTACCTTGCTGATATCTATGCCGTCTATGGTGATCTTACCGGAATCCAAGTTATAGAAGCGGCTGAGCAGATTGATGATTGTCGTCTTCCCCGCTCCGGTTGGTCCAACGATGGCGACAGAGTCACCGACATTAGCCCAGAAGTTGATTCCGTTCAAAACAGGAATACCATCCTCATAGCTGAAGGCTACATCCTTAAAGGTGACCTTTCCGAGGATCGGCGGCATCTCCACTGCATTCTCACAGTCCTTGACCAGCACGGGCTCGTCTATTGTTTGGAAGATACGTTCCAGATAGGAAACCGCTGTCAGAATGGAATTATAGAAGCTGGCAAGGGTGTTGACCGGTGCCCAGAACCTTCCGATATAACCGGTCATGGCGATGATCGCTCCAACTGTAACTCCCTCTACTCCATCGGTCAGCCAGGCGACACCGAGGATATATACAGCACAGGTGGTCCAGGTGGAGATATTATTGATTGCCGGCCACAGTAGGAAGTTCAGCTTCACTGCCTTCATCCAAGCCTTGCTGTATTCACTGCTTAAATTATTGAAGATACGAATATTCTCCTCTTCCCTCGTAAAGCTCTGGGTAACACGGATTCCGTTGATACTTTCCGCAATGTAAGCATTCAGATTTGAGGATTTGTTACTGGAGTTCTGCCATGCCACCCTTTGCTTCTTCTTGATGGTAAAGATCAGAATCATCAGCAGCGGAAGTCCCATCAGGCAAATGAAGGTCAGCCTGACATTCACTGAGAACATAAAGCCTACGATAAAGAAGAGACTGAACAACTCAGTGACTGTATTCACAATACCATTGGACAGTAGGTCACTTAGGGAATTAACATAATTGACCACCCTGACCTGAATCTTCCCATGGGGCTTGTCGTCATAATAAGAGAAGGGCAGCTCCTGCAGGTGATTGAAAATGTCGCTACGGATCTTATGTATAATGTTCTGTCCAAGTCTGGACATGATAGATACCTTCACCCTGATGATGGCTGAGATAACAAAGTAGATTCCCAGCAGAAGGATACTGACTAGAATGATTTCCTTCGTCCTCTTCTCAGGGATATACTCATCCATAATGATCATCAGTACTCTGGGGGTAAGCATACTGAGGGCAGAGGAAATCGTTAATAGAAGGATGGTAAACAGCATCTCCTTCCTGTAAGGCTTTATATAGGTACCCAACCGCTTTAGATGTGAAAAATTAAATTCGGTTTGCAGGGTTTCATCAATATCATATTTATTTCTGGCCATAAATAACCTCCATGAAGCCGCGTTGCGACATCTCAATTTACTCTCCTACGGTGCAGCCCTATGCATCATATCATCCCTCCGGATAGGCTCCGCCTATCCTGGTTGAGCGGCACGGCTTATTTCTTATGCGCCGGTATTCTCCAGTCTGCTTCCATGATCGGATTTCTTATGCTTAGACCTCACCTGTTTCAGCTCATTGATTTGATCGAAGTCACCATACTGATGATGGAACACGGTTGCATAATAGCCACCCTTCTGAAGGAGCTGCTCATGATTTCCGGACTCAATCATACACCCCTCCTCCATTACTAAAATCAAGTCCGCATCCTTAATGGATGAAATTCTGTGGGCGATAATGAATACCGTATGTCTCTGATTGATATGTCCTAATGCATTCTGAATCTGTGCCTCTGTCTCCATATCCACAGCTGAGGTGGTATCATCCAGAATAATGATTGAGGGATTCTTCAGTAGTGCTCTGGCTAAGGAAATTCTCTGCTTCTGTCCGCCGGACAAGCCCACACCTCGTTCGCCGACGATCGTATCGTAGCCCTCCGGCATCTGAAGAATGAACTCATGGGCATTGGCTATCCTCGCTGCTGCCTCCACCTCCTCGAAGCTACAGTTTGGTCGTCCGTAGGCGATATTACCTTCTACGGTATCAGAGAATAGGAATACATCCTGCATCGCCATTCCTATATTGTCCCGGAGCGAGAACAGGTCCAGCTCCTTGATAGGAATACCGTCAATTCGAATCTCACCCTCCGTCACATCATAGAAACGGCACAGCAGATTCATCAGGGTGGTTTTACCGGAGCCTGTAGCTCCTATGATACCCACCGTCTGGCCCGGCTTCACATGAAAGCTGACCTTCCTTAAGATCTCCTCATCCTCTGCCTGATAGCTGACATGATGAAATTCGATCTCCCCCATAAATCTCTTCTTCCTGATGGCATTCTCCGGTTCCTTGATCGTGGGCTCCAACACCACGGTGGAGTAAATCTTCTCAACGGAGGTAACAAAACGCTGATAGTCATTGGCAAGCCAGCCTGCCATCCTCAAGGGTTGATTTAGCATCCAGAGGTATCCGCTGACCGTAACCAGCTTACCCATGCTCATCTGTCCATAAACCACCATAAGACCGCCGACCAGTAATAAAATAATCGATAATATATTCGCCAGGAATTCAAAGATCGGTACATATTTCTTCCATATCTCCGCGGCGTTCAGCTCCGCCTCCCGGTAAGCATTATTTTCCTTATTAAATTTACCTATCTCATAATCCTCCTTGGCAAAAGCCTTAACCACCCGGTTACCGCTGATATTTTCCTGTACGAAGGTGTTCAGGCTGGAGAACTGCTGACGGATCCGATGGAAGGCCGGCTTCACTGCCTTCAGCTGCTTCATCGTATACCAGGCTGTGATCGGCAGTACCGCAACCATGCTGAGTGCCAGGCGAAGATCCACAACGAAGATCATGATTAGGGCGATGAGGAACAGTAAGGCATTCTCATAAACGGAATATACCACAAACGCAACAAAGTGCCTTATCGCATCCATATCACCGGTCTGCCTGCTCATCAGGTCTCCGGTACGATTCCTGTTATAAAATGCAAAATCCTGCTGTAATAGCCTTCGGTACACATAATCTCTCATTGTATAAAGCATACCCTGAGAGGAGGTCTCAAAGATAATCAGAAACCAGTACTTTAATACTGCTCTGATCAGAGTTGTAGAAATCATGATGATTACCAGCATCGGTAATATTTTATGGTTCCCCCCCTTGATCACTTCGTCCACTACAATCCCTGAGATCTGAGGGTTTACAATCGCGATTACACAGGTAATTGTAACCAGAACCATGGCAAAAATCAGTTTGGGACGGTATTTCTTCAGAAAGGAATAGAACCATTGCATTGCTGTCATAGGAATGCCTCCTCTTGGCATGATATAAAAAATATTTTATAGGTTATGAACCCATATAATATTATAGCTTATTTGTCAATGCTGAAAAATGTAGATTATTACTTAAAGAATGTATCTTATTATATTGGATTCTGATTCCTGCAAAAATGATAATAATTTTATGAAAATGTATTTGCTAAAAAAATAAGGAATGTTATAATATCCTTACTATGTTCTACTAAAGTAAAAGAAAGATTAGCCACAACACTAAGAGGTGATAGGGATGGCCTTTGATTACGACTTAACCCATAACGATTTTAATCCCACTGTCTTCTACGTATCAAAAGTAAAAATGACCAATGACGGGGTCTATCATGACCATGATTTCCCCGAGCTTGCATTTATCCTGTCCGGTAAGGGCGGTTATTTGGTGGATGGCAAGGAATATGAAGTAGAAGCCGGTGACCTGGTAATCTGCAATCCCGGAGTAAAGCACACCCATATCGTTACCCATCCGAAGGAACCAACGATTGAGTTCATCTCCGGCTTCACGGATTTCCATTTCAAGAATATGGCTCCGAACTCTATCGAACCAAAGGATGGCTGTTGTATTATACATACCAGTGCAGAATTGAAGAAGGAGCTGTCCATGCATTGCTATTCCATGATCGCAGAGAAGGAAAGCAATCATGTCGGCCGGTATTTCATGTTCAAGACTCATTTGATGCAGATGCTATTGCTCGTGATGCGTGAAATCAATGATGGGGACAGTATTCCTTTAAAGGGCTGCAATTTCGAATCCTATAACAAAAGCTATGCAGTAAATAGAATCATAAATTATTTAAACGAAAATTATGACCAGAAGATATCTTTGGAACAAATTGCGCATAATATGTTTCTGAGCCCGGTATACATCTCCAAGATATTTAAGGAAGAAACAGGAGAATCCCCTATTAATTACCTGATTAAGATCAGACTAGAGAAAGCAAAGGATATCCTGCTGAACGGAGTTAGCGGAAGCATTAAGAGCATCGCTAATCAGGTGGGCTATGATGATGTCTACCATTTCAGCAAGCTGTTTAAGAAATACTACGGTATCTCTCCGTTGTATTATAAGAAAAGGGCACAGCAAAAACAAGCGTCGAACCAGTAAGGAAGAGGGTTATTATCATGAATATGTTTGATGTAATATTCACCAGAAGATCCATTCGTAGCTTTCTGATGGAGAAAATCGAGTGGGAAACCATCGCAGATATTCTGGCTTTTGCGAACAAGCTCCCTGTGCTGACACCGGGCATCTCAGTAGAATTCAAGCTGGTGAGCAATATTGAGAAAAAGCAGGGCTTTGGCGGACTCTTTGCAGTCACAGCCCCCTATTATATCTGCATTTCCTCCGAGGAAAAGGAGGATTACCTGTTGAACGCAGGCTACCTGATGCAGCAATTAAATCTGTACATCGAATCGAAGGGTCTCGGTGCTTGTTTCGTGGGCTATGCCAATCCCGGACGCGGCTTAAAGTCTACGATGAAATACGAATATGTTACCGCTATTGCTTTTGGCAAGACCGACCAGCCACTCTTTAGAGACTGTGCAAATGCCAAGCGCCTGCCCGAGAATGATATCGTTGTATATAAGGAAGAGGTAACTCTTGATATTAAGAAGCTGCTCTATGCTGCCAGACTTGCCCCCTCCAGCTATAACATCCAGCCCTGGCGCTTCGTGGTCTTTAAGAACCGCATCCATATCTTCGTTAAGAAGAATAACCTGATCGCAAGAGCCCTGGATAAATTCAAGATGGTGGATATGGGCATCATGCTTGCCAATCTCCTGCTCGCAGCTGAGGAGCTCTGGATTGATGTCTCTCTGACCAAATCAGATGCTGTTAAGAACAGGCCCCTTCGGAGCAATGAGTATGTGACCACCGTCCTAATTAGTTGAATTTTACAAAAAATATAAATAATAAAGAAAACTAAAAATTCTTATGTAAAGCTATTGACAAACATCCAAATCTATATTATATTATGACATGTGCTTACGAAACAACAACACACAACATAATATATGCGCGAGTGGCTCAGTGGTGGAGTATCGCCTTGCCAAGGCGAGGGTCGCGGGTTCGAATCCCGTCTCGCGCTTAAAATACAAGAAGGTTCATCCGAAAGGATGAACCTTCTTGTATTTTAAGCTCAAGATAGAATTTTCGATCTCATACAGACCGAACCTTCGGAAGAACAAGATTGGAGGCTCTCACGCCGACATTCTTGTTCTTCTCGCGGCTTTTTGCGGAGCATTATGGCTGCTTTCATAGCCATATGCGAAGCAAAAAGACGCTGCGAGGAGTCGCGTGGTGAGAAGACCTCTCGCGCTTAAAAGAGAACAGGTTCATCCGATAGGATGGACTTGTTCTCTTTTATGTACTGGACCAGATTCGTACTCTCACAGAGTAAACCTTGGAAGAACAAGATGGAGGCTCACACGCCGACATTCTTGTTCTTCTCGCGGCTTTTTGCGGAGCATTATGGCTGCTTTCATAGCCATATGCGAAGCAAAAAGACGCTGCGAGGAGGCGCGTGGTGAGAAGACCTCTCGCGCTTAACTTATTTCCTCAGAAATCTTGAAAAATCAAGGTCTCTGGGGATTTTTCTTTTTATGAGATTTGAGTACTCATGAGTACGTCAAGTCCATTCATGTCTGAAAGCGCATTAACAATAGTTTTAGTTTTTTCTTGTTTACCTTGGTTATTTAGTATGTAGGTCCTGCCTCTTCATTAATCCTTTTTACAGTTTGAAACAGGTTTACTTCATACTCACTTAATGGGAGATATCTGTCTCCGTCGGGACTTTTCTTCTTCGTATATTCGAAGATTGTTACATGCCGTTTTCCGTGCTCATTCTCACATAGACCTTCCATTCTGTGGATATGTATCTCACGAGTATTCCAATCAATATCCGACCATTTTAAGGCTACCGCTTCTCCGATTCTCAGACCCAGCTTAAAAAGCAAAAACACTACATAAGAATCTGTCTCATAAGGCATCTGCATTAATCTCTTTCTCAACTGATTGAATAGCTTCTCCTTTTCATCCGGGAGATAGACTCTGCTTTCATCCTTTGGATTATTGGGAGGCTTGCATCCACTGAGATTGATTTCAATATCATCAAATGGATTGGATAGGATGATTCCTTTCTTCTTCGCCTGCTGCATAAGGTCTTTGAAAATCAGCTTCATGTTGTTCAGCTCATGCTTGGTTAAGTTAAAGTCGCTAATACAAGCATGAAAGAAATTCTCAATATCCTCTGTTGAAATACGGTCAATAGACTTCCTAACGATTGGTAAACCTTTGTAATACTTATCCCATTGATTCTGGCTTCTGTGTATGGTTCGGTCACTTAGGTTCTTGCCCTTACGTTTCTCTACCCACAGTGGATACATTGTTTCCAAAGTTTCTTTCTTTGCTGGAAAATAAATCTAATATAGCTTCTGATATATCCCGTCTTCCGTAAACGATGTAATCTTTGTCCTTTTGTTAGTCTCTGAATCAAGGATATACGTCATGTAACGGCCACCTTCCTTTACCGGCGGTGTTATCTGGTATGGATGCTTCTGCATAACTTTTTCTTTCTTCATATCTTTCACTATACTTTCCAGCACATCCGACTTCATTTTATCGCAAGAAATGTATTCTTGCAAAAGCTTTTTCTCTTCCAAATTGAAATATAAATTAACAAAACTTAATTTGTTTATTTCTCCTTTCGTCTTAGATACCTCAAATATGATTTAACTTAATACTCGATATCTTAAAAAAATGATAAAAAAATCCAATATCCGTTTATACTGACAATTTAGGGGCAAATTGTTACGTATAACCGTTATTGGAATATGTTGTCATATAATATTGTTAATGTTATAATTGATAAGTAGCTGAAAGGTCTATATTACCGAGTTGAATATATTTTTGTTCCGAAAAACAAAAATCATGAGGTTAGTTATGAATATATTTCAAATTAATAAAAACAGTGCACCTCTTGTAGCCAAATAAATGAAGGAAATAAAACCTGATTGGTGGAGTTTTAGAGGAGCTCTAGAACAGATAACAGCAACTGATGTTATAGGATGGTATATGGCAGAAATGCAAGAAGAACCCATAGGATGGATGTGTATCAAGCGATTGGATTCTTATAGCTGTGCTGAGTTAAATGGTTGGGGTATGAATGATGATGGCAATTTTCATACTGATGAAAAAATATCTATCTTATATGATTATGCAGAAAGATATGCCAAAGAAACGGATTTACGCAATATTCGTACAACAATGACTTCCTTAGAAATGTCTTGTCATGGGAAACCATTAGGTAATTATGCTGAAGAATTGAAAAGCCTATCATCCTGTGGGAGAAAACATTACTCATACTTAATAAGCAGAGGATATCAGCCTGCCGGATTTGTTCCGAATTGCTACGGAGACAAGTTCCATGGAATAATTATGTTAAAGGACTTAACTCAATAATATCATTAGTGTATTATAAACATAATTTTCACGAACCTTGATATGTTAATTATATTTATGCTAAACTATAGTCAAATGAGGAGGTGGCGAGTCATGAATTACATGATTACAAATGAGTTAATCGAAGGATTAAAAAACATTTTTAATGATAGATTAATTAGCATAATTCTGTATGGCTCTGTTGCAAGAGGAACAGCTACTGATGAATCCGATATTGATATAGCTATAATATTAAAAGATGCAAAAAGTCACCCCATACAAGATAGACTAATTGATTTTACTTTAGACTTGGATTTGAAATATGACAAAGTTTTTTCTGTAATTGACATTGATTATGATGAATTTTTAAGATGGGAGAATGTATTGCCTTTCTATAAAAATGTGAAAAAGGATGGTGTAGTTTTATGGAAGGCAGCATAAAGGAGTTATCAGCTTACCGTTTTTCAAAGGCTTTGGAAGATATAACTGCTTCAGAGGTAATGTTGAAAAAAGAATTCCCTGCCAGTTATTATTTAGTTTTTTTCCATCCATCCTTCGATTATTTAAAAGATAACTGTGAAGTAATGAAACAGGTAGAGAATCTTGCATGGAATTATGATATCGAGGCTGAAAGCTTTAATAATCAGAAATATCTATGGAATGAAGAAGTTTGTCAAATTTACCAACGTCATTATCCTGAAGTCCTCGGATATGAGGTTTTGCGGCCAGTTAAGAGGAAACAACCTCCTATTTATTAGTTTTGTGTGTGCGGGGATTTGTTCGAATCCCGTCTCGCGCTGTCATAGAAAAAGAGGTATCAGTGAAACTGATACCTCTTTTTCTATGACATTGTCAGATAGCTTATGTTTACTGCATGTGTACTACTTTGAATTTAAGTGCAACAACCTCCAATACGAACAGCTAATTGAAACATTAATCGGATACATAATACTTCATCTTACTCCTTTATGGCGATTGTTCTCGCGTTCTCCGGGCATATCTTCTGCCTCTAACTTATTCAGAGATTTTGATTAATATAGCCTTGATGTATACAGAGTAGGTAAATTTATTTATATTATATATTTTTTATAATATGATATTATGGTAATATTAGCTATATATGAACATAAACTTGATTGGCAAATTAATACTTTATATAGTAATTAAGATCAACTGATTTTAATCAATTATTGATTCATATGCTACCACGGCAGAGACTTTGCCAGGTGAAGTTCAATAACAATATTCATTGGAGGTATTTGATATGAAAAAACCATACTTATTTACCATATTGCTGTTTGTTGTATTTTTAGCAACTTCGTGTGCAAAACCGGAGTCTTCTCCTGTTAATGATATTCCAAAAACTTCCACGCCTCAAACAGTGTTGAAGGTAACGCCAAAACCACTTACCCCACAGGATGAGTATATCACACTTGTAGAAAGCTATATTGACGGTGCTACATTTAAGCAAATGGATGAACACAAAACAAAAGAGTTGTCTGATATGTTACTAGGACACTACAGTATTACAGGACGAACAGCTGGAGAAGATATGGATTATTATTTAGCCGTTCGGCGTGTGGATGCTCCTAAATACAATGGTTTTAACAGCATTAATAGTGGATATTTATCAGGGCCTGATACAAAGGGCGAAATCCTCCAAATTGGCTATTACGATAAAGATTTTAATCCAACAATTCTCTATGAGGTTGAAGGCTATTACCTTCTTGAAATGCCATTAGGAAACCAAACACTTGACTGCTTTTGCTTTGGTGTAGGCGATAGCTCTAATGAAAATACTAATCCTGTATTCAAATATGCATTTACAGAAAGCGGAAGAGAACTGCTTGATTTCATGAAAAAGAATAAAGGGCTTTCCTTTTATAGCGAGACTAGTCCCTGCATTGAGTTTTATTATCAAGACGACGATACATTGAAGTTTTATTCAACCCCATATTCCTGCTATATAGATATAAACAGCGATGAACTCGATGAAATTCGTGTTCATCTTTCCTCCTCATACCTTGAAGATGGTATAAAATCACATGAAGCTGCTTGGAAGTTCTTGCATAGGAAAGACAGTACCATACGTACTACAGGCGCTAACCTGATTATAGACGGTAGGCATTACTCGCTTCTTGGCAATAAGAATTCAATTGGTTACATGATGTCATTCACTGATGATCACAGATTTATTTCTCTTGAATACAACGAAGCATTATATAAATATGTTATGGACAAAATTCAAGATGTTGCGGATATAGATTATGGAAGTTTTGATGCTAAGTGGTTTGAAATCCCTCTCAAGAGCGCAAGTATTAATTTCCCAGAAAGGATAGAACAAGCTGATGGCTCATATATTTCCGAGCTGCGGTCGCAAACTGTAAATGATGTTGATAAGCTCGCCTCCTTGTCAAAACTCATGGATAATGCGATAAATAGCGAGGAAATATATGGCTTTTCTGGTTGCCCTTACATCGCTACGATACAATTTACACGCATAGACGGTGAATCATTACGCATGTATATTGCTACTGATTCCTGCGATTCTATGACATACGAAGGAAGAATAGGCTTTGAATATGGCAATCAGTCTGATTTGGCTGCTATATTTGACGACGCTATGGCATACAGGCTTATAAAGTGAAATATTCAATATCCACCCGGATAATTAAGTCTATCAGAGAGGGTGAGCGAATACCTGTTAAATTTCATTACGTCTCGATGTTATTCAAACAAAACCTTTTGAAATTTCACTATTTGCTCGCCGTTCTTCCTGTAGCCTATTGCTAATGTTTCTTCGTTCACCCAATTCATGAATGTTACTGCTTCAAATCCAAAAAAGTCAGATTCCTTAAATATAGAATAAACAGATTCATCTTGTATGCTGAGAATACTAGGGTGACTTGTCGTTTGTCCATATGTGAAACATACGTATTCCCCATTCTCACTCACGCAAATATTATCCAGGTCATCAAAATATTCTGTGGTAAAACGATTTATTTCATTGCTGTTTTTATCAATAATCAACCATAAAGAATAACTATTAGCAGCGTTATCCATCCACATAAAATAATGACACAAAGTCCTGTCATCAGGTAATGCTATTAGCGTTTCCCAACGATTCAGTTTTCGCTCATCAGAATTGAGCCTATCTATATGTGTTATCTCAATTGCACTACCTGCTAATAGATCAGCGTCGAAATTATAATGTGTCTTTTGATCTTCTGTAGTTTGAATGATTGCTCTGTTGCCTACCACATTGATCAATCTAGGAAATTGTATTACTTTTGAATCTGGTAGATGTACCGTTCTTTCATTATGTTCCTTATCAGTAGTAAGGACGAGAAAATCGCTTCCATTATAATTATCTGCTATTTTATCCGCTTCAATATATGATTCGCCATCCCATTCATACCAATAATAGAAATCACCTTCCTTTGCTAAGATCTGCTTTCCTTCTAAGTAAATCCCTAAAATATATTTATTAATATTCAAATCGTCTGCATTTATCTCTTTCTGAGATGTCAAAGCATCAAATATCAGATTACTAATTTCCTTAGTATCACCCTTATTATTTTCTGATAAGCTTTCTTCACTGAGTGTTGGTATATCATCATTCTGAATCTCTGAAATGTCTATACCTTCAGCCAATTTTTGAGTATTATTTCCATCGCATGAACTACAAAGAGTTATTATTATCAATATAAGCAAAAGAAATACTTTCTTCATCTATTACCCCCTGTTTTCTATCAAAACTTTATTTTCAGGGATACATTGCCCGGTTTCTTCAATAAAACAATGGTCCCCTTACGAGAAGTATAATCAGATCACACATCAATCATTAACAAAGGATGGTCATTGCTATGAACTCAATTATACTCTATTCACTATTGTATTTTACCATATTGATTTGTAAAAATATAGTATTTTGAAAAAGAACAATGGTATGAGTAATTCACTATTATACTCAGCGTGTTCATACATAGAATATTTCACAAACATACACAATTCTCTAAGTAACGAATGAAAAAAGATACCTATGCGTACAAGCCGCAAACATTGCCAATGGTTTCAGAGGCTTTGACTTATCATATTCATTGCCTTATTCTCAATTGAGTGTTATATTGAAGATAATATTTTTATTCATATCTTTCTAATGTGGGGTGATCAGAGTGAGGAAAATAATCTATCGGTTGGACTAATTTATAGAACCATAATACGATGCTATGTAGACGTGCTACTTCGTTAAGAGACTTCTTTATTCATATTTAAATAATAAAGGAGAATTGAAATGAAGTATGCAAAAGCAAATCGTATTTTACCTGAATATATCATAGCATTGATACAAGAGTATGCGGATGGCTGCTATTTATATATTCCAAGAAAGGTTCATAAAGCCAGAAAATGGGGAGAGGTTTGTGGAAGCCGAGGTAAAATTTCTCTCAGAAATAAAGAGATATATTTACAATTTACTAATGGCATCAAAGTACCGGATCTAGCAAAGCAATATTTTCTATCTGAAAGAACGATACAAAATATTATATCAGATGTAAAGAGTAAGCAACATAAGTAATGATGGAAAATGTCTTGGCAGTAAATTATGTCAAGACATTTTCATTAATCTGATTCTGCTTCATATCAACATGGTATCATGATTTATTAATTTACATATAAAATAAAATATAGTTCAGATTTATTAATAATTTATGGAGGCAATAAAATATGAAAAAATTTCAACGATTAACAATGCCGATGGGCATGGTTGGAGCTATATTCTATTTATGCCATACGTTTATTGGTCAGTTATTGTGGCCAGAATATAATCCCATTACTACTGACATTAGTTCGCTGACTGCTGTAGGAGCGCCTAACAGAAATTTGCTTATAATTTTTACTATCATCTACGGTGTTGCTACAATATTATTTGTTATCGGAATGATTTCCATTTCCTTTTACAAATATCAGTCCGCTGTTCGCACGGGATGGATCATTTTTCTAGTCATGAATGTTGTTTCAATATTCGGATATTCTTTATTTCCATTATCTGGTGATAAAGCGCAGATTACCTTTAATAATATGGTGCACCTTGCTGTTACTGTTATTGTTGTGTTCACTACAATTACCGCTGGGTTTGTCCTAGCTGTTGGCTACATAAAGCAGGAAAAAATGAAATGTTTAGGAACTTTTGTACTTGTTATGGCGATTATTATTACAATTACAGGTCTATTCAATCCTATCGGAATCGCAAACGATTGGAATATAATGGGTCTAACAGAAAGAGCTGTTATTTATTCGCTACAACTATTGATATTTGTAATATCAGCGTATTATACTTTTACGAAGGGGAAAAAATAATTACTTAAATCAACTATCTGGACTCCAGCACTCTTAAAATTCTCTCCGTCATAGACAAGCACCTTTTCCTCCATTCTTCTGAATCGTTACCTATGATGAAGTATCTTAATCATGGAGTTTGATAGTAGAAAAAAATATCGGGTAACTATAGGAAAGAAATGGTTGGTATGATATATTAATTTTACGAAGTAACAAATAAATATATAATTATCCTGTAGAGTAAGCCTTGGATGATTATAAAGTAGCTCTCATGCCAATCTTATTGTTCTTCTATGTTATTTCATGCATCAAAAAGGTAATGACTTCTTCCTCAGTTGGCATGATTCCTAAGGATCCTTCTCTCGATACCACGAGCGCTGCTACTGCATTGCAGTAGTTCAATACATCTCGGAGTGTTTTTTCATCATTTACTAGATTACCTCCAAGCTTAACTATACTTGCCAAGAATGCACCTATAAACGAATCTCCGGCACCGGTTGTATCGACCGGTGACACGCTATAGCCCTTAGAATATAGATTCATGTCCTTCCTCTGTAGACGAGCCCCTTTCTTACCTTCGGTTATGATGCGACAGGGTGAGATGAACTCTCCTAAAAATTCTAGTTCCTCTTCACTAACTTTAACAATATCCGCCTTTTTTATATACTCATGCACTACCCTTTTCAACTCATCCACACTATCCCAAAGTGGAAATCGCAAATTTACATCAAAGCTGATCAGACAGCCTTTTTCCCTAGCTATATGAATTGCTCGATCATGTGCTTTTTTACATGGTGCATCTACCAGGTTAACTGAGCAAAAATGGAGGATATCTCCCTTTTCAAACCACTCCGGCTTTATCTCAGCTTCTGATAGAAGCATATCGGCTGATGGTGATCGATAGAAGCTAAAATCACGTTCCCCGTCCTCTGTTCTAGATACAAAAGCAAGGGCTGTATTTGCCTCATTTGTTCGCATTACCGCTTCTGTTGAGATTCCCGCTCTTGCCATTTCTGCTATCAGATAATCCCCAAAAGCATCTTGGCCGAGTTTTGTAATGATCATACTGTCCACCCCAAGCTTCACAGCACTGGCGGCAACATTAGCAGGTGCACCGCCTGCACATCTCCTAAAACGTTCAATTTCAGTTAATTTACCCTTCCCTTCAGGCATAAAGTCGATCAGAGCTTCTCCAATTGTTATTAATTTTGCCATCATCATTTCCCTTTCAAATATTAGTCAATCAAGGAATATATCATTTCCTTTTGAAATCAGCTCATATAAAACCCCATTTATCCTATATTTATTGTCCGATAAATGGGGTTTGTCATATGTTGATTAATTCAATTTGGATAAATACCGCTTGTAACCCTCGCGATAGACATTCATCAAGGTATCCAGACCATAGGTATCAAGCGCTTCCACGTATGCGTTCCAGGTTTTATCAGTAACACCTCCGGTAATAAACTCAGCGCGACTCTCTCTAACATAGTCCGATATCATTTGCTCTATTTCACCAATTGTTCCAATTTCCGCATCAGTGAATGCGATATGCCCCTTCGGGAAGTTATTTGTTGGCATATATGGCTCAAAGTATTTGCGGATATCCTCTAAACGTTCCATGGCACGGGGCTCGGCATCTACTACTGTTCCAAAATCCTCATTCAGTATGCAGCCTACGCCATTCGGAGCGATTTGTTGACGACGCTCACCGGCTTCTGTTTTGAGGTTTGGATTATATGCAAGATAACCATCTTTATCAATTAATAAATTATCCTCTCCAGGAGGTCCCCAATGAACTTGTGCTGCCATATAAGGATCATATAAAGTATCTACCCATTTGATTAATGCCACAGGATCTTTACATGCGGAGGTTATCATGAAGGCGCCTTTACCACCATCCTTATCATTAGAACGGCCTGTAACCCTTTGGCCACTTGCATTTTTCCAAGGCTGCATTAAAACATATTCGTCTTTGAATTCTCCTGCTACTTCAGCAGTCTCCCACCATATATAAGCTCCCAGACGGTGTGACTGTCCCTTAGCAAGTATTAATTGGAATTGATCGGCTGCAGTAAATGCTTCCGGATCTATTAGTCCTTCTTTATAAAGGTCCGCAAAATATTCCAGTGCTGCCCGGTATTCATCGCGGTTGGCTGTAAAGACAAGCTCATGGTCCTCAGTAACAATCACATGCTCATTATTATCTGCCACACCAAAGGCAGCCATCAAATCACCTATGTCAGAACACCAGAACATATTTAAGAATGCAAAGGGAATCTCATCATTCGGATCGCCATTACCATTCATATCGTTATCACGAAAAGCGATTAATGCTGTTTTAAATTCTTCAGGTGTCTCCGGAACAGATAGTCCTAATTCATCAAGCCATGTCTTGTTAATAGAGACAAAATTTCTGGCATGTCCTAAGGCAAGCTCTTCCACGACAGGTAATGAATATATATTGCCATCCTCACTGGTAACAAGTGCCTTTAGATAGGGGGCTCTTTCGAACACCTTCTTGATATTTGGTGCATGTTCCTCTATTAAATCAGTTAATGAAATAAATACACCATCTTTGATTGCTTCATTCATTTCATAATCAGGGTAGCTTGCTGCAAAGAACCCATCGGGTAAATTACCGCTTAAGATCAGGCTTCTCTTTGTATCCCAATTTGCAGTGGGAACCAAATTCCAGTCAATGTGTACTCCTGTTTGCTTTTCCAGATTGATGAATAGCTCCATTTCATTCCAATCGGGAGCCAGTGGCTCTTTTCTTCCGACTAGCGTAAAGGATGATGCAGTATCTGTCGGTTTATCAGCTTTTGCGCTATTATCAACTGGTGTATTCGCTTGATTATCATTTCCTTTCGGAGTCTTGCTGCATGCGAATAAAATGAAACTCATAACTAGCAAAAGTGATAATAATACCATACTTCGTTTTTTCATTCGTAATACCTCCCTTAACATACGATAGCTTAATAAATTAGTTGAATTGTATATTTGAAACGTTTCCAAATTCATATTATCAGAGGTTTTGCTAGTTGTCAATATGATTTTAACAAAATTATTATTTTTTTACCCATTAATTCGCTGCTATTATGTGTATTTTGCACAAAAAAACCAAACCCGATTGAATTCTATACCAGGTCTGGTTTTATGCATTATTTATGATATAAACGGTCCTTACTCTCTGCTTGTTTGGCCCTTCCAATATGAAACAGGAAGGATTGTTTCTTGTTTCACTTCTTCTCCCGCGATAAGCTTGATCAAATTATTAACGCTTGCTTCTGCGATCTCTTCCAGTGGTTGGCGAATCGTTGATAAATAAATTTCATCATACTCGGTATACTTAATTCCATCATAACCAATGACTTGAAGATTACCCGGAATATTGCGACCATGCTTTTCCGCTTCCTGTATCACAGAATGTGCAAACATATCAGTACTGCAAAAGACACCATCTACTTCAGGATATTCATCAAATAAACGCCTTGCCAGCTTCTGCTCTGATCCTAAGGTAAGTATCTCTTCAATAATGACATAGTCAACATTAGCCTGTTTCGCTACATCAATAAAAGCATCTCTTCTTTTTGTGGCAGAGGTTTCAATGACTGATCCACCACCGACATATGCGATTCTTTTACTCCCACCCTTTATTAAGGCCTGGGTTGCCATGGTTCCGCCCTGATAGTTGTTTGATGCGACATGGGGTATTTTATTAGAAACATACCGTTCAATCGTAACGAGCGGAAAATTTATTTTCATTTGATTATAAAAATCATGATATGTTATAACAATAAGACCTGCTACTCGGTTTCTTTCCAGCATATCCAAATATTGAATCTCTTTGTTTTTATCTGTCTCTGATATGCACAGCAATAATTTATAACCATGAGAATATAATTTACTTTCGATATGCTGCGTCAGCTCAGCAAAGAAAGGATGCCATATCGTTGGTGTCATAAATCCAACAATATTTGAGGAGTTTGTCTTAAATCCACGGGCGACCTCGTTTGGAGTATAATCCAACTGTCTGATTGCTTCCTCTACAGAAAGCCGTGTCTTTTCCTTCACGCCAGGCTGATTATTAATAACACGTGATACTGTCCCCAGCCCAACACCTGCTAACTTTGCAATATCCTTCATTGTAGCCATTATATCTCACCTTCTTAATCTTTAAATTTTAGGTCCCAACAAGAAAACTGATGCACTACTATGTCATGACCGGAAACACTAACATCATTAGTATAATCAGAAAATAATAGGCTTGTCAATGTGACCCTACCATAATCAACAAACACCTCTATTGAGGATACATCAACGATTATTCGTAAATTATGAGTTTTGTCATCACTATAATCATACTTTGTGGTTCTCACATTATCTGCTATCCCATTACTCATAATTGGATATTTCGCACTCTCTCTTCTTATAGTAATCGACTGCTGTTCTTTATCCAATGTTAACGTATAATCTCGATTGAATAATGAAAGATTAAGTAGCCCCGAAGCTCCAAATTCAAAGCTCATTTCCATATCGATGACATGATTCAGTTGCACAGTGTCCATTGCTATGCGGTGATTATTTGCTTTGCAGAGCTTTGTTAAATTGATTTCATTCTTCCTAAGTCCCATAATCTCATTGATTGGAGCCTGATAGATGTGTCCGTTTTCACACCTTAGTTCACGGGGTAATGTCATTGATCCACACCATCCATGCTTCAATTCATGCGGTATGTAGGTTCTATCCCACATATTCATCCAGGCCATCATAATTCGCCTACCATCCTCAAGCATCACTGTCTGCGGGGCGTAAAAATCAAAACCATAATCTATGATCTGCGTAGTTTTCTCTGTAAACTTTAAGTTTTCATCAAAGGTACCGGTTACTATTACGGTTTTATGTATATTCCCTATGGTTCCATCAGGATCTCTCATAAACTGAGGAGAGATCATGAGAATATAATCCCCCTCCATGGTAAAGACATCCGGGCACTCCCACATGCTACCAAGATCTTCTTTTGAACAAAAGGTATTCAGATAGGTCCAATTTAACAAATCTAAGGATGAGAAAAAGACAAATTGTCCTTTCTTGTCCTTTGTTTTTGTTCCAACTGCCATGATATATTTATGATTAAAGCTCCATATCTTAGGGTCCCTGAAATTGTTCATATCAATCAAATCCGGAATATTTCTTTCATCAATAATCGGGTTGTTGATATGTTTGGTAAAAGTGACTCCGTCCTTGGAGGAGGCGATGCATTGCACCTGTCTTATGGTGTCGCCTTTATCCGTGTGGCCAGTATAAAGTAAGTTGATTTTTTCATCCTTTATCACAGCGCTACCTGAAAAAATACCGTTTAAATCATACTCATTACCGGGGGTAAGCGCCACAGGCAGATGCTCCCACTCTAAAAGATTTTCTGTTACTTGATGTCCCCAATGCATTGGACCCCACTTGCTATCATATGGGTGGTATTGATAAAACAGGTGTAGCTTACCTTCAAATACACAGAGACCATTTGGATCATTCATCCATCCTATGGGAGGCATTGCATGAAATTTATGCCGAAACCTTTCATTTATTTTGATTTCATTTTCTTCTATATACTGATTTATGTCATTCGGAATCATTCTTCTTACCTCCAAAGCATGGTTTCATTTGCCAAATCGATAATCGTTTAATCCTTATATCATTCCTTCCATATATACTAAGGCCTAAAGCATCCTGGCGTGTAGGATATAAGCGTGATGTCAGACACGCCTGCTCATTAATAAATACTTCCAGCATTGATTTGTCCAAATATATCATCATATTCAGTGATTCACTTGCTAGGTCTACCATTCCACCTTGTATGCCTGTACAATAGCCGTCCGGCTCAAGTGTGGTATGGTTTCTATCTATGTAAAACTGTTTCTTGGGATAATCATAATATAAATCAGTATATTCTGTATGATCCGGCGTCTGTCTTAATCGAAAGCAAAAGACATCCTGGCAATTTAACAGCACTTCCATACGTATTTCCAACATATCACCCTTCATATCTGACAAGGCCAGGTTAGCTTCCTGAATAGTTACATCTTCTATATGTAATAGTCGTTCCCCTCTAAGAAGGGTTAATTCACTCAGTGGTGATACTTTCAGTGCATGATTCTTATGCAGTGAGATTTCCATGGGTATTCCTGCATTATGAGCCCATCCTGCTTGCTGTTCCGTATGAAAAGAACGTCTGCCCTGTGCGATGGAAAAAATAACACTTCTACCATCCGGTGTAATAAATCCACTTGGGCCGGTAAAATGCCCTCCTCCAATATCTAAAAGTATGGGCGAGCTGTGGTCAGGAATAAATTTAAAACTATCCCAGTTCATATCTCCGATCCAATAATAGTTCTCTACCTTTGAATGAGGCACTCCACAAGCACATACCATGAACATATATTTGTGTTCAACCGGTAATAAAACAGGAAGCTCCCACATGGTACCTGTCTCAGGATAACGGAGAAAATCACTAATATACAATGGTCCTTGATACTCCCAAGCTATGAGATCATTCGATGAATAGGCAAGGGCGGTGCCACCCTGCTCCCTAAGACTAGCACCTACTAGCATAATCCACCCATGAGGGCCCTTCACAACAAAGGGATCTCGAAAATCATCCGTGGCACAGATCCCCTGAGGCTGCCTTAATATTGGCTCATTCTGCTTACGCCAGCCTTTCAGCTCTATGTCCCTTACATCACAGGGGGTTGCTACGGCTATGGATTGATTTGGAGTCTCAGACTGATTTCCTGCAGTATAAAATAGCCTTGGAATCTGATCAGGTCCTATTGCAGCACTTCCTGACCAGCAGCCATCCTTATCAATGTCAGTACCATAAGGTCTTAGTGCTATCGGCAGATCTCTCCAATGGGCTAAATCATCACTGACCCAATGTCCCCAGTGCAGATTATAAAAGAAGGGACCCTTCCTATTCCGTTGGTAAAACAAATGATATTGTCCCTTGTAGTAAAATGGTGCATGGGGTTCATTCATCCAGCAATTCGGTGGTGATAAATGATATTCCGGACGATGTCTATCATAAAGTCGAGGAGTAGCTAAGAGCCACTCTTCGGGTTTTTTATTGATATCGTCAATGAAAAACTCATTCGCTGATAGAGCATCCTTATAAATGGATATATCATCAATTAAGCCGCAAAAATACGATAAATTAGCACCTTCCTTTAAATATAAGCCTTCAGGATTAACACCTATGCTTAATTTCTCATCACAAGGCAGCATTGGATTTATGGCATATTCCTTGGTTAATAATGTTCTATCAGCATATAGAGCAATACTGTTATCTTCGCAAGAATAAACAGCTGTTAGCCTGGTCCAAGTAGAGAAGGATAAATGGAACGTATTATTTATTGCTGTAATATGCTTTTCTCCGGTGCCAATTCTAACAAGAGGAATACCGTCACGTGCTGTCCCAAGAAAGAATCCCTTGTTATCGTCCTCTTTATACTGTGATATTATTCCTGAATATTTCCCCTCATTATCCAAATCATAACAAAAGGGACAAACCTTGACACTGATCGTCCAACTCATACCCGATTTAATTTCGTGCCAATCATAGGCTTTAGAAGTTGAATACCCATCATAAACACAGCTCATGATATCCGAATGTGAAAATATGTTACTCTCCATGTGGTTACTCCTTCACAGATCCAATTAATACTCCCTTAACAAAGTGTTTCTGAATCAATGGATATATCGCTAGAACCGGAACACTTGAAACAACTATCACTACATACTTGACCAGTTCGGCAATCCGCTGCTGTGCCAGCATATTTTCTAGACTTGCTATATTCATATTACTGGTATTTACATTTACCTGAATTAGTATATCTCTTAATATGAGGTTTAGGGTGTATCTGGCGTTATCTTGTAAATATAGCATTCCATTAAACCATGAATTCCAACTACCGACCGCATAAAAAAGCACCATGATAGCGATTAATGATTTTGATAGGGGCAGAGCGATACGAAAGAAAAATCGAAAGTCTTTACACCCATCGACAATGGAAGCTTCCAGTAGCTCATCAGGAATGGTTGTGTTAAAAAATGTCTTGGCAATGATGATATTAAAAACCGATAGGGCATCAGGAATAATCATAGACCACATGGAATCAATCCATCCAAGGTTTGCAACCAAGGTATATTTGGGGATAATCCCACCACTAAAAAACATGGTAAATAGGAATAGCAGCATAATCACTTTTCTTCCATACATATCTTTCCTGGATAATGAATAACCAACGGATAAAGTAAGTGACACACTCACAAGCGTTCCCAGTGTTGTATAAACGATTGAGTTCATATAACCCCGGAGGATATTAATATCACTCAGAACCTGCCTATACCCATCTACAGTAAAATTTTTAAACCATACCCATACTTGACCCGAGTTAACGGAAGCCGGATCACTGAAGGAAGCTATTACAATAAAGTACAATGGATACAAGGTGATTAACGCTAAAAATGTGAGGATGATAAAGCAGACAATATCGAATGTAACATCTGAATTTGATCGGCGTTTTAAGCTTATTTTCATGAGTAACCTCCCTAGAACAGTCCTGACTTAGTTATCTTGTTTGAAACTTTATTGGCAACAAACAATAAAGCCATATTGACTACCGAATTAAAAAGTCCTACCGCTGAAGCATAGCTCCACTGCCCCCGACCAATTCCCATATCTGTTACATGAACAAAAATGGTCCGTGCCACATTGGCATTCACGTCATTCTTCATCAGATAAACCTTATCTCCGCCAACATTCATAAGTCCTCCAATAGCCAAAATAGTCATAGTGACAATCGTAGGTGTAATTGCAGGCAGGTCAATGTAACGTATTCTTTGCCAACGATTGCATCCATCAATGGAGGCTGCTTCATGGAGAGTTGGTGATACTCCTGCTAACGCTGCTAAATATACTACCGCACTAAAACCCGCCTTCTGCCATATTTCAGAGATCACAAAAAGGGGAACGAACCAACTCTTTTCTCCCATAAAGTTTATCGCTGTTCCTCCTGCCATTACGATCAATCGATTGATAATGCCAGTATGAGGAGACAAAAACAAAGTCATCATGCCAACGATTGTTACAATGGAAATAAAATTGGGTGCATAAATCACTGTTTGTACGAAACGCTTATATCGTTTCATGCGAAAACCATTCAAGAGGAGCGCAAGAAAAATCGGGATAGGGATCGTAAATAGTAATGTAGCAAAGCTTATCTTCAATGTATTTACTAGCACCTGTAAGAAATATGGAGACTTAAAAAATCGTTCAAAATATAATAGGCCCACCCAATCACTTTCCCAAATTGTTCTTGATGGAGCATAGTCCTTAAAGGCTATTAATGCACCATACATAGGTCCATAGCAAAAAAGTGCTATCCAAATAATTGAAGGTAGAGCTAGTATATATAATTGCCAACTATGTAATATCTTTTTTAGCTTATAATTCTTTGTTTTTTTATTGTTTGATTTGAGCAATTTCATATCCTCCTGCAATATTGAAACGTTTCCAATTCATATATTATCAACTTATTTATGATCTGTCAACCTAAAACTTTAAGCTCATCTACTATCCATAAACTGAAACATCCCATCATAAGAAACTCTAAAGATGGTCCCGCCGTCACCAGTATTGAGGGACTTTTTGTTTATTTATCCATTTTTATATGATATAATCATCAAACGATCATACCGTTATAAAATAAGTTAACAATCGGGGCAATATGAGTAACTTAGAAACTTATCATGACATAGATGGATTACTTAGTAATATAACATTGAAAATGTAATCAAAGAGCCCTCAAGTATACCGGGTGGACTGATTCACAAAATGTTTCAGGTAACAACTGTAACAAATAGATACGCTGTGAAATGGCATCCCAATGAAAGTCGAATGAGGAAAGGAGTTATTTCAGAATGAACATTCATCAAATGAAAAACAGTATCGAAGTAACTAAAAATGCATTTGAAAGAAGCTTTTCCAATGATTCCTTATATAATAAGCAAACACAGGATGAACATCATCTTCAGCTCATTATAGGAGCTCTTGAGCTAGCTGCCGGAATGAAAGTATTAGATTTGGGAACAGGTAGCGGATACCTTGCCTTTGAAATTGCTCGTAATCATCCTCAAGCAAGGATTACAGGGCTTGATATCGTAGAAAAGACACTGGCGATAAATACGAAACGTGCACAGGATGAGGGTCTTACCAATTTATTTTTTCAAAGCTATGATGGAATGATGTTTCCATTTGAAGATGGAGAATTTGATCTAGTGGTGTCAAGATATGCACTCCATCATTTCCCTATGATATCAGACACATTTAAGGAAATCAGCAGAGTATTGAAGCCGGAAGGTAAATTATTTATTTCTGACCCAACACCTAATAGCAATGATGCCGAACGTTTTGTGGATGCCTATATGAAGATGAAAAAAGATGGTCATATCAAGTTTTATACAGAAGATGAATTTAAGGAATTGGCACAAGCAGTAGGGTTATCGTTTATCAATTGCTTTAAAACCTCTATTCGATTTCCAAGAAAGCGAATAGAGGCAAGGGAGTTTCCAAAAATCATTGCAAGTTATCATAGAGAAATAACAGAGGGATATCATATCGAAGTTACTGAGGATGAACTATACATCACAGAGGAGGTTAATAATCTACTGTTTTATCATAGGTCTAATCCTTCTTGTGATAGAACTCCTTAATTCGATCCATTCTAGCTGTCATTCCCTGGAACAGATAATCTACCAGAGTAATCGCTACCATGGCTTCCACGACTACGACTGCCCTAGGTACGATGATGGGATCATGCCGTCCCTGCACCTCAACCTCTATGTTTTCTTTCTTCTTATTTACAGTGCGCTGCGCCCTGGCAATGGATGCTGTAGGCTTCACGGCTGCACGAAGTATAATATCTGCTCCATCACTAAGACCTCCCAGGATACCTCCTGCATGGTTGCTCAGCTTGGTAAGCTCCTGCTTATCCTCGTAGAAGAAGGAATCATTGTTGCCAAAGCCTGTACTGAGGGCGGCTGCAAACCCATCCCCAATCTCTACCCCTTTGATTGCACCAATGGACATCACAGCCTTCGCCAGTGCAGCATCCAGCTTATCAAAGACCGGCTGCCCTATTCCGGCGGGCATTCCTGATACAATACATTCAATCACGCCACCGATGGAATTATGGTCCTCCATCAGCTCTTTTAGATATGCTTCCGCCTTAACAGAGGCCTCTAAATCAGGCATATTCAGTGGGCTCTGATTGGTAAATTCCTTCTGACATTTGGAATAGTCAATGGAGATGGCTCCAATGGATTTCGTGTAGGTATGGATGGAGATTCCCATTTCCTTCAATATAGCTGCCGCAATTGCACCTGCTGCCACTCTTCCTGAGGTTTCACGCCCTGAGGAGCGCCCCCCACCTCGGTAATCCCGAAATCCATATTTTTGATCATAGGTATAGTCCGCATGGCCGGGACGATAGAACTTGGCAATCTCCGAATAATCATAAGGGCGATGATTTTCATTATAGATCACCAGCGAAATAGGGGTTCCGGTGGTACGACCTTCAAAAATTCCCGATAATATTGTGAGACGGTCATTCTCCTTTCGGGGGGTTGAATATTGTGTCTGACCGGGCTTTCTCCTATCTAAGTATGCCTGTATAACCGCTTCATTCAGGGGCAGGCCAGCAGGGCATCCATCTACAACAACCCCAATTCCAGCACCATGGGATTCACCCCAGGTTGATATTACAAAACTTTTCCCAAATACTGATCCGGACATAAGCATCTCCTCTTATTGTTGATGAACCATATCATATTTCATTTAAATCACATACATAGTATATCGGAAATTCCACGTAATTACAAATATCTTTCCGTTTCTTCTGATAATGATTTGTCGTGAATAAATCATTTCCTTGAAAATCTTTATATAACCTCAAGCTGTGCTACACAGGAACTATCATAGGTTATAATGATTGGTAAGTCCATGAATCGGATCATTGCATAATGGTAAATTATGTAGTATTCTTAACGTATACTACAAAACATATTACGAAGGGAGTATTTATGAAGATAGCCGTAATCTATAAATCAAAAACCGGTTTTACAAAACAATATGCCGAGTGGATCGCGGAGGATTTGAACTGTGAGTGCCTTGATTTTGAGAAGCTAAACAAAGCAGCCCTCGGAGCATATGATTACCTCATATTCGGAGGTCGTTTAAGTGCCGGCCGAATTGATGGTTGGAAGAAATTCCTCACCTATGTGGCAGATCATCCGAATAAGAAACTGGCTGTGTTTGCTACCGGGGCTACGCCTCAAGTGGAGAAGGAGCATATTGATCTTGTATGGAATAATAATTTATCCGAAGCCGAGCGGAAGATGGTTCCTCATTTCTATATGCAGGCAGGATTAAATTATGAGAAAATGGGGTTTGGTGGCCGTATGGCCATGAAGATTTTCGCTTTCATATTAAAAATGAAGCCCAATAAAGATGCCATAGAATCTGGAACTCAACAGGCCATCAGCCAATCCTTTGATAATTCATCCCGAGAATACATTGCTCCCCTGGTTCAATGCATTAAGGAACAGATGTCACAATAATCTTGTGGCCAGCCCCACTCTCCTATTATAACTAAGGATCAAGGACCTACTTTTCTGATGTCAAAGAAGGTGCCCGCTAGGGACGCTTCATCCCTGAGGACACCTTTTTTATTTCAGAGACTCATGACCGGGCTCATGACCGGGCTCATACTACATACCCATAGCTTTCCTAAGGTAAGTCTTAAGTAATCATTTACAAGGATATGTGATCAAAGGTTCCTCATCCTATGAATCACAGCCAATACTTCATATTTTCTCGGTAATTCAAGCCATCTCTGGCATTTGGTAAAGTAAGTTGAATAGATCTGATCCAAATCCCCACGTTCTAATAAATCAAAGTGAGTATCTACTACCTCCCGAATATTAATTGTCTTATCCTTGGCGGAATTTTCCAGCTTTCTTATGAAAAGTCCAATCGCTGTTAATTGCGAGAAGCTGGCAATATTATGGATGCTCCTAATATCTATACAATCCTCTCCTAATTCAATAAAGCCTTTGCTAGATATATCTAAATGTTCACTTGAGCTACCCTTTGGATAAGGGGAGAAATTAGCTGAAGCTATGGTAGCGCTACTATCCCAATCAACTGCGTATTTATCAGAAGGATGATACTCTGTATGGATGACTAATTCCCTTGCCTCTAGGGTCACATCCACCGGATTATAGTTCTTCATCATAAGCACTTGATCACATACCTTAAGGTACTCGCTGCTGCCACCAATCACCAAAATAGTTGAAACCTTCCGATTGTGATATAATTCCTGGACTCGATCTGTAAACGGAATTATAGGTTCGTACTGAACGAGTTCCTTCATGATCTCATCTCTGATCATGAAATTTGTTGCGCTTTTGTCCTCATCTATGAGCAATAGCTTGCTGCCATCATTGATTGCTTCTATGATATTTGCAGCTTGGGAGGTTGAACCTGAAGCATGGTCTGTGGTAAAGCTTTTCGTGTTATTGCCAGGTATCCTGCGAATAAATGCCGATATGTTCAGATTACGAATACTCCTTCCATCCTCTGCCGAGATCTTCATAGCCGAAGAATCCGTTATAACAAATTCACGTCCATCTCCACTGATATGATTATAGATTCCATCGCTAATTGCATCTAGAAGTGTACTCTTGCCTGAGTAACCTCCTCCGGTGATGACTGTGACACCTCTTCTGATGCCCATACCACATAGATTGCCAATTTGAATACGCTCCGCACTCATTGAATGAAATGGTAATGCGCTCTTCATTGGTCGATCCATATCCTTTTCTCTAGGTAGAATGCTTCCATCTGCAATAAAAACGCAATACTCACTATGCTGAAGGTATTCCCTAATATCCTCCTGTTTATTATACAGAAGGATTGCCTGTTTCATCTCATTTGCATTAAAATTACAGATAAACTTTTTTACTGCATCCGGCAAGCTTTTTGTCAACATTTGGATGGTCTGTTTTATTTTCTTTTCCGGTAATTGTACCATGATCCTTAGATTCAGATACCACTCCATCCGATTGGAATTTAGGGCTCTTCCACTCTGTTTATCTGTATTGATATAGGCTTTTGTACCGGAGCATTTAAAATACGAACAGTTTCGTTTCAGAACCTTTCCATTTGGTTCGTAGATATAGAATCTCCCATTCTCCTTGTCTGTTCTCTTCCGATTGGTGATTCCTTCATTCAATTCCTCCAAATATTTTTTAAAGTCTCTTAAACAATAGTCAGCAGCTGGGATTCCTCCTTGAGAGACCTTCGTCTTTCCATTGATCAGACCTTCCGCAATTTTTAACTTTTTTATTGGTATCCCTATGGTAATGGTTGGTTTGCTTGGTTCTAGCCGATTGGTACGCTCGTATTTAAAGTAGATGCCATCCTCCCAATAGATCGGCTCTGAATGGTTTGTTGGTAATTCCTTGGAACCTTCTTTTGCAAGCAGGTGTATTCTGCCTTCATACAATTGATTGTAGGTTACCTCATTCTGTCGAAGTGATAATAAAATTCCTTTTAATCGTTTCATTTTTACCTCCTTTAGGCATAAAAAAGCCGTAGAAAGCAACCAGGTTCGCTGTTCTACGGCTATCTATGACTCATCATTATTTGAATTATCATAGCTAGACCTCTAGGTTAATTTTAGGCACAAAAAAGACACCCTATCGGTGCCTGAATTAACGGAATATACGAAAGGTTACATGATACGGCTATACTTGTCTTTATCTTACATGAATACGACAAAAACAAGCTACGCCACTATTATTTAGTTACGTAGTTCCTCGCTATATAGTTGGCTAGTCATATAATAGTACCCCTTTCGGACTTATAATAATTGTATTATAGTCATAATCATCCAGTGTGTCAATACGCTCTGACAGACTTCTAACCCTATTCCTTCGGAATAAGTGTTTCGTCCGCACACATCACTTCCCATTGATGGCCATCCGGATCTGCAAAGCGATCATAGTACATCCATCCTAAATCTGATGGTTCCATATAACGTGTGGCCCCCTGTTCAAGAGCTGCTGTCACGATCTCATTCACTCTGTCCCTGCTGTCCACCTTGATGGCCAGAAGCACCTGGGTAGTATCTCCCTCTGCAATCGGACGATGGGTAAAGGTGCCAAAGTAATCCTTTGACATCAACATGGCATAGATAGCTCCCTCATTTAAAACAAGGCAGAGGGCTTTATCATTACTGAACTGTTCCTGAAAGCCAAATCCCAGTTCTGACCAAAATCGCCTGGTCTTCTCTATATCCTTCACAGGCAAATTAATAAATATCGTTTGAATCTTTCCATTGTTTTTCATAGAGAACTCCTTTCTTGGATCAACGCCATTTAGTAATTGCAAAACAGTACACAGTAATCCTTATGTACAACCATAATTATACAGGACTATGCTCCTTTTGTCTATTCATACCTTCTGCTTTCACAGGACCATTTCGGTCATGATAAGAGGGAGGTGTATAAAATTCGTATTTGGTAAATATTGCAATGTATCTTCCAAAATGTTATAATAAGTATAATCTAAACAAATGACGAGATATTGTTATGATGACACAAAATTTCAGGAGGTGAGTATTATGAAAAAAGTATTCTTTCGAAAACATCACAACAAAGTATTATCCCATGCAGAATAGCGATAATGTAATCTATTTTGTATGGGATGAATAGGTATTACTTTATCTGCTTATTCTGCCTTTATTTTTGAATATACAAATAAGGAGCGGATATTATATGAAATATATAAATGCAGCAGATGTATTACCGGAGGAATTATTAAAGAAGCTTCAAGCCTATGTAAAAGGAGATATATTATATGTCCCCAACGACAACAATCACATTAAATGGGGAGAGAAAAGTGGTTCTCGAACATATTATATGAAGCGAAACAGTGAAATCAAGAAGAAGTATAAGGACGGAACATCCATTACCGAAATATCTGACTTGTATGGGTTAGCATTTGATACCATTAAAAAAATTGTTTACAGCTAAAGGAAAAACAGGATTCTGATAGAGTCCTGTTTTTATGTCATAAATATCTATAATTATTTATGATATTGATACAACTTGTAAAAATGGTAAAATATCTTATGTACTGAAAACATGCAACAATACAACACGGATTTCAAAGGTAGAGAGGAAGATACATATGCATTATGAATTTAGCTTTTATAAGGATGAGGATTTTGATGAAATTGAGCAAATGATCCTTAAATCCTATCAATGGGAATACCCCATCTGGGGACTGAGCAGACATGAATTCACAAAGGGATTACATCCTGCTTTTACCGGACATCATCTGGCATGGCGCCATACCGTAGGTGTCTACAGAGAAGAAGGCAAGGTAATTGCCTGTGTGATCAATGAGGGAACTTACAATGGAGAGGCTTTCTTCTTATTTGATTCAAAAGCTCGTGGAGAGGACCGAGAGCTTCTTAAGGACATGATTAAATTTGCTAAAACCCATGCGTCAGCTGTGAAGGAGGACCGGAGAACTAAGTTTTTGAATCTGTATGTTCCTGCTTGGAATACCACCCTAAAGGAAATGGTTCAACAATCAGGCTTTCATCAATTGGAATGGGGAGAGGAACTATTTATTCTACCCTTTGATCAAAAGCTCTTTGATGTAACGCTCCCTGATGGCTATACCTTTGCAGACGGCCATACAATTCCGGATTTTTATCTGTCCAACACTCACCGCTTATCCTTTAGCTATGGTGGGGAATCCCATGCTTGTGAGCATGGAGCGCAGGCCTTCCATGATGTACGGAAGATGAGGCATTATAATAAGAATTTGGATCTGTGCGTTCTTGATGAGCTGAAGAGACCCGTCGCTATGGCCCTCATATGGTATGATGAACAAATGCCCTATTGTGAGCTTGAGCCGCTGGGCGTCGTTTGGTGGGAAAGAAGAAAAGGAATAGCTACAGCAATTCTACATGAAGCAGCCAATCGAGTACAGGCAATGTTCCCGAAATGTACGGGAATGCTGGGTGGAAATCAACCCTTTTATGCGAACATCGGCTATGAGAAGAAGGAAACTGTTCCATTGTTCCACTGGGAGCTAGAGGTTTTTATTTCATGGGAGAAGGAATCCTATGATAAGAACTATGCGAAAGAGGTATAGATCATATTCCAAGGGGCTGTCCACCAGCGGCTAATCGGCCGCCGGTGAGACAGC
>JAEYRK010000040.1 GCA_023435645.1 Bacillota bacterium | reverse complement strand
ATGTTTATCACAGATTAGATTTACATGAATAGCGTGTGACTATTAATCCAACAGAGACACGTTCTCACTCGATTGCCGCACATAGCGGTACATAAGGTTGTGACAGAGAAAGGCATCTGCCACAACCCAAGTACCGATGGCGGCAAACGGTCTCTTTATGGATTGATAGTCACACGCTATTCTTTTTTAATGACTGATGTGATAAACATTTATGTCATTGTTGGCGCTGCCTCTTTTTTGTGACAAAAATAAATCCCAGACTTCGAAAAGCTTGGGATTTATGGTAAAATATCAGTATGCCAATACAAAATATTTTACTCAAAGATTATACTGTAAATCAAAGATTTTATCAATTAATACTTCCATTAAATATCGATTGTATAATACGAGAGAATGATTCGGTGCGTTTGCTAAGTCAGTTTGTAGAGGAGATGGATTTAGAAGATTTGTATGCGACTTATTCCCGTATTCAGGAAAATCAAGCAACACCACATCAGATGCTGAAGATTGTACTCTATTCTTGCATAAACCATAATTATTCGTCACGGGCTATGGAAACCTCCTGCCACCGTGATATTAACTTCATGTACCTTCTTGAGAATTCACCAGTCCCCGACCACGCAACATTCGCCAGATTCAGAAGCATTCACTTTGCCCCGTGTTCTGAACGGATTCTAGCTGAGATGACAAACTTTCTCCATAACCTTGGTGAAATTTCAGCCTCTGCAAAAACAATAAAAAGCTTACTGTAAGCAAAGTAATAAAGAGGAAAAGCACAACCGGGTATCAGAGTGAGAAAACCATCTACACCTGTGAGGATTGCAGTGGTTGTCCACATAAAAGTAGCTGTACAAAGGGAAATAATTATAAAATCCCATTAGAGGAACGAGTTAAAAATCTTGAAACATCAAAGTTATTTAACCGGTTACGCAAAGAGGACCTTGAAAGAATTCTAAGCAGAGAAGGCTGTGAGATCGCACTTATTCCAGCTCAAAGAAACAGCTTAAATTTTAAGTTTCAAAACTTATAGATATGAAATGCGGTCTATATTTCATAGGCTTATTAGAGTGTATCATTTTTAATGAAAATACCCGGGTTTATCTATATAAAAGATAGATCTACTAAAAACAACCTAAAAAATGAGCTGCGCACTGGCGGTTGAATAACTGCTAGTGCGACAGCCCCTTGAAATATCCCTTTTTACTGACTTCGTAAATTTACTATGGAGAATACCTCATCCTCTCCTGTAAAACCTATGATTCAACTCTCAGACTGGATACTCCGACATTTTTCAAGGTCAGAACCGGTTTACAGCCAGAGTTCCTTCTTCCCTGTCCATCTGCACAGACCTCAAGAAGATAGCAACCATCATAGGGTGCTTCAAATTCAAAGCATCCACAGCAGCTGACCATTTCACAATATAGCATAACCTTTTTCTCATCGCATATTTTATATAGCTTTACCTCAAAGCTATGGTTGCCACAGCAGCTGCATCCCCAGATACAGCCTAAAATGACACCCGGTTTAATCTTACAGTCCTGCTTACAGGAGACTTCACGATATTCCACTCTCATCCTGATATTAGGACAGGGCATAGGAACTCTGACGGGATAGGGTCTATACTCGATCCTGACCTGCTCCGGACAGGGTTCAGGGGCCGGACAGGCCGGGCATTCCGGACAGGCTGGGCAGGGCTCAGGCTCAGGACAATTCGGACATACCACAAGCTCCGGGCAAGGTTCAGGGGTTGGGCAAGGCGGACAGGGTGCTGGGGTCGGACAAGGCGCTGGGGTCGGACAAGGTGCAGGCGTCGGACAAGGTGCAGGCGTCGGACAGGGTGCAGGCGTCGGACAGGCCGGGCACTCCTGAGTGGGGGCGGGCACTGGCACTGTCGGGGCGGGGGAGGGAGTGGGTACTGGTACCGCAGGGGCGGGCATCTCCTCCGGAGGTGCAGGTAATACCTCTGCACAGTTAACTCCGCCAACAAAGGGATATAAGTGGAATTCAAAACCACTGGTTGGATTAACTGCAAATGAACCCAAGGCCACATTACCACTGACACGGCCTCCGGTCGGATGACCATGGAACTTTGCCTGAGGTGCCAGGATACTTCCCCATATATCTGCCGGTACCTCCATATGAATTTCAGTAGCATCCTCAAACACATAGAGCGTGCGGGTTGCCAATCTTTCTGCACCCCATAACCCATATTGCAGGTGTGCATGGGGACCGGTCCGAAGGACTACGATATTGACGCTTCCTTCCGGAACCTCGAAGCGCAGCTCCTTGTTCAGTATCCCATTTGGTCGTGCATCCACCACAAATACATTCTGTGACGGATTGTTTCCTCTTAAAATCAGTTCGTGATAATGTGGGGTAACCGTTCCATTCGGCTCCATGTTCACGATACAATCATGATAATAGCGTATGCTATTTTCAGCATCCTCGAAGAACCTTCTGACATCAGCTCCAATTCTACTCGCAGGTATAAATCGGGGAACATCATAGCTGGATACCGCATAATGGGTTCCTCTGTCACTGGGCCTCCAATACTGGCTTCCTCCTGCTGCCTGATATAGCATACTCAGCTCCTGTACCTGATTTGGCGAACCGTCCTTTCCAATCATATAGGTACTACCGCTGGCTGCGTGGAAATTACCACCTGCCACCACATGGCCAATTACTACCAGGGGACCTTGCATTGCAACATTTTCCCCTACCAGGAATCTGACATAGTTCGGGCTATAGCCGGTACCAATCAGCTTGAGATCCTTGCCATATGCAACACTTAATCCTCTAGGGCTGACAAAACTGCCGCCTACCGCCATGGCTCCCATGGTATCTACAATATTATTCGCATCTCCGAATATAATGGCATTGAAATATGAAGCTGTCCCAAATGGCTGTCCATTCACATCATACCAATTAATATCGTCATAGGGTATACCTGCATATGAAACAGAATCATTTCTGGCATTACGAAACATAGTATCCTCCTTGATCATGCAATCTTCCTATGCATCCAATCTTCTCAATTCAGTTTATTCACCGAAAGCATAATCGTGCAGGTTTTGGTAATCTTGAACCAAAATCTTATGTCTTTACATGAAATTACAGTAAGTGTTAGAATAGATTTACAATCTTTTTTAACTTTATCGTCTTATGTTTAGGAGGTGTTGCGTTTGAGAGAGCTGGATCAGCTGGTCCTTCGTGCTAAAACAGACCAATCCGTATTAGAAGAGCTCATCCGCAAGAATGAATTCTATATCTTAAAAAGCGCCTCTAAGGTTACAGGCCGATATATCACAAAAAGTGATGACGAATGGTCCATTGCGCTTCTCGCCTACAATCAGGCAATACAGAGCTATGAGCTGAATAAGGGCAGCTTTCTACGCTTTGCCGAGCTGCTAATTCAGCGTCGCCTAATTGACTTTATCAGAAGTCAGGGGAAGTACCTTGCTGAAGTATCTGTGGACCCGATTTTATTTGATACGGAGCCGGAGGAAGATGAGGAACCATCCCTTCGGCTTGCTGTGGCAGAACAGGTGTCCCGGCAGGAATCAGGGGATTTAAAGCTGGAGATAGCAGCAGCCAATGGCGTTTTTGCTGAATATGGTTTCTCATTCTTTGATTTAACCGATTGCTCGCCCCGGGCCAGAAAAACTAAGGCTGCATGTGCGCTTGCAGTGAATTATATATTACATAGTCCTGTGCTGATAGCAGAATTAAGAAGCACGAAGCAATTACCGATCAAAAACGTCGAAAAAAACACTAAGGTACCCCGGAAAATCCTCGAACGACACCGAAAATATATAATAGCAGCAATTGAATTACTTACCGGAGAATATCCACAGCTGGCTGACTACCTAAACTATATCAGAGAGGAGGATGGACAATGAAAGCAGTAATTGTTGAAATAAAAGGTGAATATGCATCCGCTCTTTCTGACGACGGAAGCTTCTCAAAGATCAAAAACCATGGCTACGAGCCGGGTCAGGTCATTCAGCTTACCATGACAAAGGTGAATGTCGTGAAGCGGCTCACTATGTTAGCAGCTTCCGCTGCTGCGGTCCTAATCCTCGGTATAGGCACCTGGGCATATGCCAGTCCATACTCCTATGTGAGTCTGGATGTTAATCCCTCCATTGAATATATTGTTAACCGCTTTGACCGAGTTCTAAGAGTAAATGCTGTCAATGATGACGGAGAAGAGATTCTAAAGGAAATCAATCTAAAAGAGTTAAGAAATAGATCCATTCAGGATGCATTGGCTCGTACAGTGGAACAATTTCAGGAATCCGGATACTTCAGCGGTCAGGAGGCGGGCGGTATCGTCATCGCAACCTCAGCACAAAACCCTGAGAAAGCAGAGGAATTGGCTGTAGAGCTGCAAAGTACCATTCAGGAAGAAATCGTAGAACAGAAGGATAATGTGACCGTCGAGACCTTCAGCGTCCCAAAGGAACGGGTGGAGAAGGCCAGGGAGCTCGGGGTGACACCGGGAAAGCTAAACCTGGTGGAGAAGCTTCAGGTAAGCGCCTCCGACGAGGATAACATTGACCTTGAGGAGTGGCTCAATAAGCCTGTGAAGGATATTATGAAGGCCACAAACAGCTACACAAGCGGTAGTGCAGCCACTGAAATTGAAGAACCTGTATTGGCCACTGAAGCAGAAGATCAGCGCCCCGGAGGGAAGGATAAGGCCGGCAAGCACCCGAATAAGAAATATAAAGAAGAGATCATTCCGGCGAAGCCGGATAAACACTCCGATATTGGTAAGGAGCAGCCGAGTCATGGTCCCGGTAAAGAGACGGATGGACCGGACAAAGGTCCCGGTAATGGCAAGGACGGACCGGGCAAAGGCACCGGTAACGCCAAGGATCTCCCAGCTCACAGTCCCGGTAACGATAAGGATGGAACGGACAAAGGCCCCGGTAATGCCAAGGATCTCCCAGCTCACAGTCCCGGTAACGATAAGGATGGAACGGACAAAGGCCCCGGTAATGCCAAGGATGGAACGGACAAAAGCCCCGGTAATGCCAAGGATGGAGCGGACAAAGGCCCCGGTAATGCCAAGAATCGCCCGGATCACAGCCCTAATAACGATAAGGACGGACCGGATCACGGCCCCGGCAACGGTAAAAAAGGACCGGCTAAGGGATCCGGAGATAGTCATAATAAACCGGATAAGGCTACAGGTCAAGGGTCAAACAAATCTGATAAAGGCCCTACTGCCCCCCAGAAGAAGTAAACTCCGCCAATACTATACCAATCACTTACATTTTAATATCTGTATATCCAACAACATGGATATCCCCCACAAGCCAAGAGCCACCGGTACATTGCTAACCTATGTACACGGTGGCTCCTGGTGTTTATCCCTTATAACCCTTCATTAAGTACTGCTGGAATATATCAATGTCACTTTTCTTTCCTACAACAACGATAACATCATTTTCATGCAGCTCCATATTGGCTGTTATTTCTGTAGTGGTCTTACCCTCATGCTCAAGGGCGATGACATTCAGCTTAAACCTGCTACGTAAGCCGGAATCCATCACCGTTTTTCCTGCAATCCTAGAGGTCAGCTTAAGCTCAGAGATGGAGACATCATCATTCAGGGTAATATAGTCCATTAATCTGGAGGATATCAGTCTATTTGCCAGACGGATTGCCATATCACGCTCCGGATAGATCACCTCTGCCCCCAGCTTCTCCAAGATACTTCCCTGCTCCACACTTAAGGCTTTGGCAATCACCCTCGGAACCCCCATGCTTAAGACATTCAGGGTTGTCAGTATACTGACGTCCATCTTCTCACCGATGCATACGATTACCGTCCCACAGTTTTGAATTCCTGCCTCCTCCATGGTTTCCTTGCTCAGCTCTCCCACTACAAGGGCATGTTCGGTATATTGCCTGATCTGTTTGATTTTGTTTTCACTGCTGTCTAACACAAGCACTTCCTTTCCTGCTTGCGCTAGCGTAGATGCCAGAGCAAATCCGAACCTTCCTAAACCAATGATACCGAATTCAATAGCCGACTTATGATGAAGCATATACACTCCTCCTAACCGATTGTTATATTTTCTTCCGAATAGCTTACATTGGGTGCAGGCTTGCGATACCAACTGGAGATAATCGTCAGCGCACCTAATCTTCCGGTAAACATTGTAAGTATAATGATGAGTTTACTGATACTTCCTAGCTCAGAGGTAATGCCGGTACTGAGTCCTACGGTACCAAATGCAGATACCGCTTCAAATAGCAATTGAATAAAGGTTATATTCGGTTCTATCATACTTAAGATCAAGGTATCTGTGATAACAAGCAGACTTGACAAAAGTGTTATAACAAACGCCTTCCTTACGATATCA
The DNA here is from genome assembly GCA_023435645.1 of Bacillota bacterium. Taxonomy (GTDB): domain Bacteria; phylum Bacillota; class Clostridia; order Lachnospirales; family Lachnospiraceae; genus Mobilitalea. The sequence continues at coordinate 2,765 of JAEYRK010000040.1, read as the reverse complement.
TTGGAAATTCTTCTTTTAAAAGCCATGCAATGTTGATTCGTTGAGGTACTGAAGGCACTTTTGAATAAGGTAAAGGTCGTTGTTGTTTTAATTCCGCCACCGGTGGAACCGGGAGAGGCGCCGATAAACATCAGTAAGATTAATATAAATAAGCCTGCATTCGAGAAGGTTCCAAGTGGAACGGTAGAGAAACCGGCTGTTCTGGCAGAGGTGCTGTAGAAGAATGCTCCCAGCCAGGATATTTCCTCAGTAAGCTTGATCAACAGCGTACCGGATAACAATAGCAGACCCGTCATTACCAACACTATTTTGGAATGTAAACTCAGCCTACGGAAATGTCTTTTACTGAGCACTTCTATAATGACAAAGAAGCCCAATCCACCAAAAATAATTAAACCGCAGGTTGTCAGGGTCAAGATTACACTATCCTGATAGGGTAGCAGATTCTGAAAGCCTCCGAGAATATCAAAGCCAGCGTTATTAAAGGATGCCACAGAATGAAACAGACTGATTCCCAAGGCCCTTAGCGGTGGATAATCTCGAATGAATACACTGAAGCTGAGTATCGCACCAACCGCCTCAAAGCATATGGTCATGATAAAGACCGCCTTGACTATTTTTACAATCCCCTTCATGGAATCAAGATTCATAGATTCCTTGATCAAGACTCTCTCACGGAAGGTCACCCTTTTGCCTGCTAAGAGGATAAAGCCTACACCAACGGAGGATATCCCTAAACCTCCTATCTGAATCAGCAATGCCACTATGGTCTGTCCGATGGCATTGAAGGTATCTGCTGTATCTACCACCAGCAAGCCAGTGACACAAACCGCACTGGTTGAGGTGAACAGGGCGTCCAAAATGGACACCTTAACACCCTCCTTTGCCGTAAAGGGCAATGACAGCATAATCGTACCCAATATGATAGCCGATGCAAAGCCAATCACAATCACTCTTGCCGGGCTTATTTTCTTATTCATCACGGCTACATCTCCTCCATGGTATAAAAATCTCATTCCTACTTCCTGAAATGAAATATCGATTATTGTTCCTTGCCCGCATTGCTTCCAATATAGAGCTTAACCTTATCGATTCGCTTATGTTTTACACTCTCCAATCGAAAGACAAGGTGATCGATTTCTATGACTCTCTCATCCCTTTCTTGAGGTATGGAGCCGATTTCTTCTATTAAATAACCCGAGATGGTATCATAATTCTCTGAATACAGATCCAGGTCCAACCTGTTATTTAGCTCATCAATGGTTACCAAGCCATCAATCAGATAGGTATTCTCGTCCAATTTCTTGATTTTAACAGACTCGGGATCATATTCATCCTCAATATCACCCATAACCTCTTCTACAAGATCCTCCATGGTTACGATACCGGAGAAGCCCCCATATTCATCAATCAGCACTGCGATCTGCTTCCTTGACTGCTGTAATTCCCGGAAGAGATCTCTGGCAATTTTACTTTCCGGCACAAGATATGGCTTTCTAAGGATGGTTCTCAGGTCAATATTTTCAAACCCTTTAATGACTGCTTGTTTTAAGAAGTCCTTGATAAACAGGATTCCGATTATATTATCGATCTCCTCCTCATATACAGGTATTCTGGTATACTTAGCCTCCAGAAGCTCCGGAATGTATTCCTCCTTGGGCCTGCTGATATCAATGGCAAACACATTAATTCGTGGAGTCATAATCTCCTTCGCAGATTTATCATCAAACTCCATAATGGAATTGATCATTTCTCTTTCCTTCTGATTGATTACCCCATGGGCCTGCCCCTCCTTAACCAGGGACTTGATCTCCTCCCTGGACAGCATTTCCTCCGTATTTCCCTCCTTCATACCAAAGGGCTTCGTAACCAGATTGGTGGAGAAGGTAAGAAGTTTGATAAATGGAGAAGCAATCCGTGCTACCATCCTGACCGGCTTAACACAGATCAGGCTGATGGCCTCCGGTTTCTGTAGGGCAACTCGCTTCGGTACTAATTCGCCAAAAACCAGTGTGAAATAGGAGAGAACCAAGGTTACAAGAATTAAGGATAGCTGACTTCCATAGGCAATGTTATATTTGTCTAATAATCTTGCAACCGGCGCTGATAGTCCGGCTGCCGCTGCCGCACTGGAAAAGAATCCTGCCAGGGTAATTGCCACCTGTATGGTGGATAAAAATTTTGTGGGTTCATCCAGAAATCGAAGCACCAGCTTCGCACTTTCCTTACCCTCATCTGCAATCTTCCTGATTTTATTTTTATTTACGGATACCATTGCCATCTCGGCGCAGGCAAAAAATGAATTGATCAGGGTAAGTACTACTAAAATTGTGATTTGAACTAGTAAATTTTCAGCGTCAGGGTCCGCTTCTTCCATAAAGCCATTCCTCCATAAAAATCATATTCAAAATAAATGCAGTATTTAGTATACCATGTTTTTTTAAAAACTCCAATGAATTATGAAAAATAGGATGGATTACCTTATGTTCATTGCAAGGATTATGATAATATTTGGAAAGGACTGCTTTCTGATAGCAGTCCTCTTTTTGGCAATGAATTTTGGTTAATTCGTCAGGTATGCCTCCAGCTTCTTAATATTATCTCGTGCCCCAACAACAACAATATAGTCATTTTCGCCTAGAATTGCTTCCGGGGTAATGTCAGTACTGGTTTCCCCGTTATGCTCCAGAGCAATGATATTCAGACTGAATTTCTGTCTGATATTGGACTGCAGGACACTCTTACCTGATATCTTGGAGGTCAGT
>JAEYRK010000019.1 GCA_023435645.1 Bacillota bacterium | reverse complement strand
TAGCACCTTCTCATGGGCCGCATGCTGGTCGATGATATATAATTCCTTCTGATATTCAACCAACCAAAAGGTGCTGAATACCTGTCCGATGATCCGGTGCTCCTCCATAGCCTTCTTCGATAAGAAGTGGGTCTGCTGCTCCTTATTTTCCTCCGAAAACAGGCTGAGCTGTTCCCCCTTAGTTAAAGAAGTAACAATGGACTGATCCGGTGCATCGTAGCCTTGGAGTGTTTCTTTATAGGGCTGGGAATCTGGAGCCCGATCCGGCTGCAATTGCTTGCTTGGAATGTGATAGGGGGTCTCCTCCCTAAGATGCTGATCCTTTGGAGGGTTTTGGAGCTTACTATGCTCAGCATCCTTTAATAGTGCCTGTATCTGTTCCTCTGAGCGCTGCTCCGGTGCCATGGTCTTAAGAGCAGTAAACTGCAGTTCCCGACGTTTCTCCTCAAAGGGTTCGGGAAGCTTAGGCCTGCTATCCTTACTCTCCTCCTGCTTATGCAGGACAACCTTGGGTATTAATTCCTTACCGGATAAGGAGGAACGGATGAGGCTTATGATTGCCTGGTAGATCTCCTCCCCGTTCTTGAGTCTAACCTCCAGCTTCTGTGGATGGACATTCACGTCCAGTAAGGAAGGGTCCAGCTCAAAATAAAGGGAGGTAAAGGGATATTTATGCTGCATCATAAAGGGCTTATATGCTTCCTCAATTGCCTTTGTGATGACATTACTCTTAATATATCTGCCATTGATAAAATAATTCTCAAAGTTACGATTGCCTCGATGAATGACCGGCTTACCGATAAAGCCGCTTATGGATACCTCCGGTGAGGTATATTCCACAGGAATCAGCTCTCTGGAAACATCCCTGCCATAAATCTGATAAAGAATGTCCTTTGTATTATTATTGCCGGAGGATTGAAGCTTAACTTGATTGTTGGCTATAAATTTAAAGGAGATATCCGGATGGGATACCATCAGTCGTTCCATCAAATCGCTGACATAGCTTCCCTCCGTCACGGCAGACTTAAGGAATTTCCGCCGGGCAGGGGTATTATAGAAGATATTCCGCACCAGAATTGTTGTTCCTCCGGGACAGCCGATCTCCTCAAGGGCTTTCTCCTCTCCGCCCTCGATCAGATAACGGTAACCATGGAGGGAGCTGGCAGTCTTCGTAATCAGCTCTACCTGTGCGACCGCTGCAATACTGGATAATGCTTCACCCCGAAAGCCGAGGCTTGTGACCGACAGAAGGTCCTCGGCAGTTTTGATCTTGCTGGTTGCATGGCGCTGAAAGGCCAGAGGAATATCCTCCCTGGCAATACCGGAACCATTATCCGTGATCCGAATTAGGCTTAAGCCGCCCTCCTTGATCTCTGCTGTAATTGCAGTGGCTCCTGCATCCATGGCATTCTCGATCAGCTCCTTGACCACGGCACTGGGACGCTCTACGACCTCACCGGCTGCAATCTGATTAATGGTTTGTTCATCCAAAACATGGATTATTGACATGGTAACCGCCTTTCTGTAACAAACTAAATTCTGTCCTTAATCCTCTTCTGTAGTTGGTAGAGCTTGTTAATCGCATCGATGGGAGTCAGCCTGGCAATATCCAGATCCCGAAGCTCCGAAACGATCTCTTCATTTCCCGAGAGGGAGAACAGAGAGAATTGATCGGTATTTTTCTGCTTCTTCCCGCTCTTTGTCTGTTTGGCAGGCTCCTCAGGTAAATTGCCGTGGAAGAACAATTCCTCCTGGATAAATTCCTCCTTCGGTTCCTCCGGTACAGAAAGATTCTTTGCTTTCAGGGCCAGATCATTGCCGGTCAGCTCATTTACGATTTCGGAAGCTCTTTTCAGGATACCGGCAGGGACTCCGGCAAGCTTCGCTACTTGAATGCCGTAGCTTTTGTCTGCTCCGCCCTTAACGATCTTTCTAAGAAATACGATATCCTCCCCCTGCTCCTTTACAGCGATGCAATAGTTATTCACACCCTCCAGCCTGCCCTCCAGCTCGGTTAGCTCATGGTAATGAGTAGCAAACAGAGTCTTAGCTCCAAGCAGAGTATAATTACTGATGTGCTCCACCACAGCCCAAGCGATGCTCAAGCCATCAAAGGTGGAGGTACCTCTGCCGATCTCATCGAGAATGAGCAGGCTATTCTTCGTGGCATTCCTTAGGATATTGGCCACCTCAGTCATCTCCACCATAAAGGTACTTTGACCGCTGGCTAAATCATCCGAGGCTCCCACACGGGTAAAGATCCTATCTACGATACCGATGCTGGCGCTGTCAGCGGGGACAAAGCTACCAATCTGCGCCATCAAAACAATGAGGGCAGTTTGTCGCATGTAGGTGGATTTGCCCGCCATATTCGGACCGGTGATGATGGATACCCTGTTGTTTTTACTATCGAGTAGGGTATCATTAGAGATAAACATATCATGGGAGATCATCTTCTCCACCACCGGGTGTCTGCCATTCCTGATGGTGATGGCTCCGTTTAAGTTCATCTCCGGTCGGGTATAATTATTCTGCTCTGCCACCAAAGCAAGGGAGGCAAATACATCCAGTCTGGCGATTGCCTTCGCAGTCTGTTGAATCCGTTTTACCTCCAGCGCAATCTGATCACGGAGCTCACAGAACAGATCGTATTCCAGAGAGAACAGCTTGTCCTCGGCGCCTAAAATGATATCCTCCAGCTCCTTTAGCTCCGGGGTTGTATAACGCTCTGCATTGGCCAGAGTCTGCTTCCGAATCCAATTGGATGGCACCAGACTCTGGTAAGAATTTGTTACCTCCAGATAATAGCCGAAGACCCTGTTATATTTTATTCTTAAATTCTTAATTCCGGTTGCATCCCGTTCCTTAGCTTCTAAGTCCATGAGCCAATCCTTGCCCTCGGTCTTAGCCTTTCTTAACCGGTCTACCTCCTCATGGTAGCCTTCCCGGATGATACCTCCCTCCTTAAGGTTTAAGGGTGGTTCATCTGCAATGGCACGGCTAATCAGACTGGCGATATCCTCCAGGGGATCCAGCTCTTCATAAATCCCATGTAATATCCCCTCTTCAAAACCCTGCAGAAGAAATTTAATATGGGGTAGCATGGAGAGGGAGGAGCTGAAGGCGATCAGATCCCTGGGATTGGCACTTTTGTAGCTGATCTTCCCCATTAGGCGCTCCAGATCATAGATGGGATTAAGATATTCCCGGAGCTCTTCCCTGGTAATCATATTTTCCTTCAATTGAGCAACTGCTTCCAGTCGTTCATTGATCATATCATAATCGATCAAGGGCTGCTCCATATAGGCCCTAAGCAGTCTGGCACCCATTGCCGTCCTTGTCTTGTCGAGGACCCACAAGAGGGAGCCCTTCTTCTGTTTTTCCCGAATTGTTTCCGTCAGCTCTAGGTTTCTCACTGTGGAGCTGTCCAAAAGCATATATTTTTCATAGGTATAGGGTGTCAGCTTTGTGATATGGGACAGAGAGTTCTTCTGGGTCTCTCTGAGAAACTGCATGATGCATCCGGCAGCGATGGAGCCGATCGAATAATCCTTTAAGCCGATTCCCTCCAGGGCACCTACCTTGAAATGCTCCTTTAAGGCACGAACACATAGAGCATCATCAAAATACCAGGGCTCTAAGGGTGATAGGGATAGATGATTGATGCTTTTTAAGGCCTCGATATCAATTCCGGATACCAGGAAGGTATCATTGCAGATGATTTCAGAGGGGGACCATTTATAGATTTCATCCATCAGCTTCCGGGTATTGTCCACCTCTGTAACAAAATAATCTCCGGTTGTAACATCTACAACGGAGATGCCGTAGGAATTGGTTGTATGTATCACTGCCATCAGATAGTTATTTCTGGTTTCATCCAGCACCTGGGTATTCAAATTCGTACCCGGAGTAACGATACGGACTACTTCCCTCTTTACGATGCCCTTCGCAGACTTCGGATCCTCCACCTGTTCACAGAGGGCGACACGATATCCGCGGCCGACCAGCTTACTGAGGTAATTTTCAACCGCATGATAGGGAACACCGCACATCGGTGCCCTCTCCTCCTGCCCGATATTCTTACCGGTAAGAGCGATTTCCAGCTCTCTTGAGCATACATGGGCGTCCTCAAAGAACATCTCATAGAAGTCACCCAAACGGTAAAATAAGATACAATCTTTATATTGTTCCTTGATCTGCAAATACTGCTGCATCAGCGGAGTAAGTCCGGTCATCATAGTAAATCCTTTCTCTGTTTCTGCTTTCGTACTGTTACATAAACATGAAAATAGAACATGACTCCGTGCCTAAGCATATTCTTCAGAGTAAGTTCTATTGATTTAAAAATTTGTAACGATATAGTTGCCTCCGAGAAAATAGCACAAAATATATACTGCGCAAATTTCGAGTTGGCCAGCATAAAGCATGCTTATGCATGCTTAGCATGAAACACATGCTTGAACACTGCGTTGCTCAGCATAGATGTAGCGCATAAGCGCATAGATACGCTGTTCGAAAGAACCGCTGTGACTGAATCGTCACCTGAAATAATTATAACATACCGACCGTGATTTGCAATGGTTACAATGCTCTGATTCGACAATTTAGGTTACAGTTTACACCGTAACAAAGGGGATCAAATGATTTTCTAAAGGTTTCCGAAGTCGGTGACGCTTTACATAGGTATATATTATATAAGGGTACATAAGGCTCGACAAAACAGGGCCTTATATACCGACGAAGGCAAATACTTATGATCCGTTATCTATCTCGTCGTCTAAAAGATTGCTTCCGTCAGCGGCTGTAGTTGCCAGAACGTCGCAGCGTTCATTCATCGGATGACCGTTATGTCCCTTCACCCAGGCATAGGAAACCTTATGGGGCTCCATGGCCTTTAACAGGCGTTTCCACAGATCCACATTCTTCACGGGCTCATTCTGCCCCCTTCTCCAGCCCTTCTTAATCCAACTCTCCAGCCAGTGTTCATTGAAGGCCTTCACAAGATACTGTGAATCGGAATACAGAGTGACCTGACAGGGCTTTGTTAGTGCTTCCAAGCCGGCAATCGCCGCCATCAGCTCCATCCGGTTATTTGTTGTCTTCTTATAGCCGGCACTGTATTCCCTGATATGCTCCTGTCCCTTGGAGTCCACATAAACAATGATCGCACCGTAGCCTCCGGGACCGTCCGGGTTACCTCTGGCAGCTCCATCCGTATAGATAGTAACGTTCATTTCACAATCCTCCGTAATTACATTTATCATAGCATTTCAAATTCAATTTCATGTCTTAAAGGGATTCCATGTTCACCTTCGCCATATCAAACCCTCTTTTTTGATAAAAGCGAATTGCATTGGTACCATCTGTTTTATGGGATTTTTCTCCACTCTCCATCCGATAAGAATTCCTCGGCTGCCGTTTCCGCACTTCTAATGATATCTGGAGTATAGCCCAGCAAAGAAAGAAGCTTAATGGCATTTTTTGATATCGCTCTGCCACTATAAAGCTTATAATCGAACAGAATCTGATGATTTGCGATTCGTTCCTGAAAATGATAATTGGAATAATAATGCTCCAGGATATGGGTCAGCTCGATATCATGGGTTGCTGCAAAACACAGTACATTCTTCTTCGCCAGGGATAAGAGTATTCTTGAGGAGGCTGCAATCCTCTCCAGAGTATTGGTTCCCCTTAGGACCTCATCAATCAAAACCAGCATCGGATATTGATGATTGACATGATCTAGGATTCTCTTCAAGGATTTGATTTCAACAATGTAATAGCTCTCATTCCGGAAGAGGCTGTCCCTTAAAGCCATGGAGGAGAATATGGTAAAGTAGCTGGCCTGATAACTGTGACTGATCGAGGTATATATGGTTTGTGAAAATAAAGCATTGATGGCTAATGTCTTGATAAAGGTGGATTTACCTGAGGCATTGGAGCCGGTGATCAGAACACTTTTATTCTCCATGATGGAGTTCGCTACCGGATCGGATAACATCGGATGATACAGGTCGGTAACACGAAGCTTTGGGGAATGACCTTCGATCAGCTCTGGAAGGCAATAATAGGGAAGCCTGCTTCGGAAGGAGGAGGCTGCCATACAGCTATCCAGAAAACCGATGAGTTGATAGATTCGATTTAGGGACTCTCTATTTTTTTGAAAGAAGCTTAGCATGGAATTATATTTGATCAGATCTACATGAAGAAGCATCCGGATATAATCAACAAAGGCATCCATTATACTTCCGGTCCCGCTGTTTGAAATCAAAATGCCTGCTCCTCTACGGAACCTTTTGAATACATTCTCCTCCTGTTTTAATTGATCCTGATATTTTGAAATTTCAGGTATATTAAGCTTTGTGATGTAATTCACATTAGAAAGCAAACGAAGGATGTAGGAAAATACCGTCAGGAATTTCTCAATCTTTGCTTTCCTGGCAAAATACCGAAAGATATTGAGTGCAAAAAAGAATGTGGTACAGAGAGCCCCCAGCCCGGGTAGGACAAAAATCATTACAAAGGACAGGATTAACCCAGATGCCATCAGATAATGGGGCAGATTACTGCTAGGCTGTTCTTCCCCCAGTCGGTTCATATACTCGTAAACGGATATGGATTTTATCTTACCGATCTTATTCAAACTGATCTGAAGTTCAACCCGCTTTGCTTCATTTGCCTGAAAGTATTCCATCAGGCGGTTACGTTCTAAAAGCTCCTCCTTGGAGAAACAGGGCTTTCGTAACAGGGCATAGAGATATTCCTCTCCGATGGAGCACTGGGTATTATTCATTTGTAGATAGAGATCATCCAAATCCAAATCATTCCAGGTGATATCATCCACATCAAATTTATCATCCCGGATGGATTGATAATATTCCTTGATGGAGTCCAGCTTCTCTGAGGTAAATTCTCCTTCAGGAGTTAAGTCCCACTCGCCTTTCAGGTGCTGTTTTATTTTTTTTAGTTCATTTCTCTCGTTTATGATACTCCAAAGGGCAAGGATCAGAACTACGATCAAGAAATAAAAGATATAAGTCATACCACCGCTCCAATCTGTTCATTATCCTCTTATTGTAAAACATCCCAGTTGGGTTGTCCATCCTCAAATAAACCCACCCCAACTACTGACATAGAGCCCTTAAGAAAGGTGCCACACAATGTGCGGCACCCATAAAATAAGCATAATCTCTGATTGTTATATTATTCCCTAATATATCTGACATATCTTACCGGACTACGGTAATACATATTGGAAATCTTAATACCATCCTTCTTGTTGCTGGCATGGATAATCTTATCGTTGCCGATATAGATTGCCACATGATTAATGCCGGAGCCGTTACCGTAGAATACCAGATCGCCTACCTTTAGTTCGCTTCTTGATATTCTGGTTCCGCTTGTACCCTGACTACCGGAGGTACGGGGAATGTAATATCCGAACTTTGCATAAATCTGCTGTGTAAATCCGGAGCAATCAACACCTTTGCCTAAGGTGGTACCACCCCAAATATAACGACCGCCCAAGTATTCCTTCGCCTTATTGACTAAGTCAACGCGGGTTTTGGATACATCTTTGCCATACTGTAGCTCTTCCATGGAGCTGGCCTTCGGCAAGGTATAGGCTAAGGTTACAAAATCCTTACATACATAACCTACAATACCATCTCTATTATCGGAGTCAAGACTTACTTTTACCCACTTGTCATATTCCTCGCCATAGCTGATTACCAAAGGATCGAGAACCTGTAGTTCTTCACCCGGAGCAATTGTATCAATTATTTCTGAGGAAATTGTAGAGGGTTTATTCCTGATATTGAGACTGGACGTAGTGGAGATCGCAACCTGAGTGGCCAATTGTGCTGCCAGCTGGGAAGCCTTATCTCCGGTAATTAGGTATTCGGTCTTCACATAACCGGTAATGCCATTGGACTTTATCTTTGTCCAACCGCTTCCGCTATCAGCCTCTAAGATATCACAGCCTCCGTCCTTAGGAAGCTTACCGACGATCTTCTCGCTCTCACCGGGGCCCTTACGGATATTCAGGTTATCTGTTACATCTGCAATACCAATATTATTAAATCCGGGAATCGGAATTTCATCTGTAGAGAAGTTGGCTATGGATACCATATCCGAGCCATTCTGATTTGTACTTGTAATATTTTTATCGTATTTGTATCCTGCTACTGCTTCTTCCATTGCCATCGCAGACTTTGGATTTGATGCAAGTATGATTGCTCCTGTTACACAAACCAAGGAAAACTTGAATAGCTTATTTTCCATCCGATGATCCTCCAAATTTCGCTTGTTTTATCACACGAAGTATTTGATACTCAGTTATGTAGTTTGTTATGAAATGAATTGTTACGTAAATATTAAATATGTTACATGTGTATTATAACAAAGCCTAACAATTTTGTCAACTCTATGTCAAACTTATTTTATTTTTTCGTCATATTGGATATTTTAATGTAAAAGAAAGCTACCTTGACCCAAAAGCACGGAAGCAGGTAGCTTATTATTAAGAATATATTAAATGATGATACAGATCAAACCGCCATTGCTGTCATTGATAATTTTCTGCATAGTTTCCTGAAGCTTTATCTGACTGTCGTCAGTAAGCTTGTTAATCTTACTGCTGATTCCGTCATCCACCAGCTGACGGACTGATTTTCCGAAAATATTCGTCTCCCAGATTCCCTCCGGATTCTCCTTGGCATTGTCATGAATATAGCTGATCAGATCCCTTGCCTGCTCCTCTGAGCCGACAATCGGTGCAACCTCGGTCAGGATATCTGCTTTAATCATATGGATGGACGGCGCGCTGGCCTTAATCTTGACACCGTATTTATTGCCATGCTTCATGATCTCAGGCTCCTCAATCCGGATTTCCTCCTTCACCGGGGTTACGATGCCATATCCCTTTCCCTTGACCTGATCGACTGCATAGGAGACCTTTTCAAATTCGGATTTCTTCGTGGCAAGCTCCCTTAAGGTCGAGATCAGCTGGTATTCGCCGGTGATCGGTACACCAATCAGGTCACTTAGAATTTGATAATAATAGGCATCATCAAATTCAACATTGACATCCACATTACCATTCTGCATGTCAACATGATCAATCTTGAAACGCTTTACATATTTACTGTCAGTCTCAAAATTCTGTGATCTGGCATCCTTTACCTGCGTGATTTGATCAAACAGCTCCTTAACGGAGGCAATTAGATCAACCTTCAGCCAATGCTCTGCAGGAAGTATCTCAGCCCATTTCGGCATATAGAAATCAACCTCTGTAACCGGAAAGACGTTTAGGATATTTTCCATGATTTTATGAACGTCGTCTCTTTTCAGCTGCTCGCAGTTTACAGGCAGAACTGTAACATGATACCTGTCTGAGATTTCCTCTGCGATACGGACAGTTTCATTGGAATAGGGCTTATTGGTATTTAAGAGAACGATGAAGGGCTTACCGAGATGCTTTAATTCTTCGATGGTCCTCTCTTCGGGTACCATATAGTTTACTCTGGGGATATCCCCAAAGCTACCATCCGTTGTAACTACGATACCGATTGTGGAATGATCATTGATTACCTTCTTGGTACCGATTTCAGCTGCCTGGGTGAAGGGAATTTCACTATCGTACCAAGGAGTCTTGACCATTCGCTCATGCTCATTCTCTGTATGACCGGAGGCTCCGTCCACCATATAACCGACACAGTCAATTAAGCGGATCTTAACCTTAGTATTATCATCAAGTGCAATTTCAGCAGCCTCTTTTGGTATGAATTTAGGCTCCGTTGTCATAATTGTTTTACCGGCTGCAGCCTGGGGCAACTCATCGACTGCTCTCTCTCTGCTATGGACATCTTCAATATTGGGTATTACCAAGAGATCCATGAATCTCTTAATAAAGGTAGACTTTCCTGTTCTGACCGGCCCTACCACACCTATGTATATTTCACCGCCTGTCC
>JAEYRK010000001.1 GCA_023435645.1 Bacillota bacterium | reverse complement strand
AGTTTTTATTTGTAATATTTTTATATTTATACTATAATAGAAATAAGTTATAATCTGATTGATACATAGGAAAATAAGCAAAACTGTACGGAGGATGCAACATGGAGAAGGAATTACTATTGGGCGAAGAGACAAGAGAGATAGAGATCCTGGAATTTAGTGCCGGAGGTAACAGGTATGGCGTTGATATCAATGATATCAGGGAAATCCTACCATATGACACTAAGCCAACCAAGATTCCCAACTCGCATCCGAATATCAAAGGCTTGATTATGCCCAGAGATTTTATTATTCCGATCGTTGATATTATGAAAAGCTTAAAATTAGCCGATACAAGTAACAGTGAGCAGAGGCTGATCATCGTTACGAGTATTAATCATATGAATATTGCATTTCTAGTCGATGATGTCATCGGGATGCATAGAACTACAACAGCTCATGTCATAAAGCCGGGAAAGAAGCTCAGTACCCCGGTTAAAGAAGCAGTTGTTGCCATCTTGAATACGGATGGAAAAAAGGTTGAAATTCTAGAGCTTCGTAAGCTGATCACTGATATCAATCCGGATATAAAATTAGCATAAGGATAAACCCTTCTACTTATCCATCATGAAGGAAATATGGACGGTGTCGAATGGCAAAATGCAGATTGTGTAAGAAAAATATTTCTGATGGAATTGAATACTGTGAGGACTGCCTAGATAAGAAGCAGGTGCAAACCGATGAATCCTATCTTGACAGTCTATTAAATTCTGTCAAAAATAGTGCTGAACCAATTGAAAATATATATAGAAAGCCTCAGGAGCTGCGGATTGCAGAGCCTGTGAAGGCTTACAACAAAGGCAAGGATATTCGCCCGGGACAGATTGATCCGGCGGACCTTGCTGATTTTGATCAGTTTAATATTCATGAGGATTTGGATGATCTGATCGTAATCAGTGACGAAGAGCTGTATGGATCTTCAGAAGAATTCCTTGGAGAAGAGCTTACTCCTTCCATGAAGGAAGCAGCTCAGAAGGAGCAGGATAAGGAAATACATAAGGCTCCTTCACAGGAGATGGATACACTCAATCAGAGTTACGAGGAGCTCCTACAGGGGCTTGACTTAGATCATTTGGAGTCTAATAAACATTCGCAGGACGAAGAAATAGGTAACCGGGAGTCAGGGAAGCTTCCACAGGACGGAGACCTGGGTTACCTGGAGCCTGAGATGCTCCGGCAGGATATGGATTTAGATTACATAGGTATGGATGACTTCCAACAGGGATCGAATATAGATCGCACAGGGACTGGGGACAGTCCTCAGGATGCGGATATAGATGAATCTATGCAGTTCATTGCTTCTCATGAGCCCGGGCCATTTGGAACTCAACCTGAGGCTTTGGAGGCTAGTCCCGGTTTGGAGACTGATGCCTCTCTTCAGGGTATCCAAGATAATATTGATCTGGACTTTCTAGATCAATTCTCTAATCCGGCAATGGAAGAATTAGAGGACGAAAGCTATGATCCTTCCCTAGGTGAGCTTTTGAGTGGATTTGGATTTTCTGAGGAGGAAAATGACTCCGATGAGGATTTACTTGAGCCGATGAATGGTGATAGGGATTTTAATAGCTCTGATACGACCAGTCAGGAGGTTGCAGCACAGACAGAGGAAGAGGAATTCTTAAGTCTCTTAGGACAATTCGGGGAAGATGATCCTGTGGCAGCAGATGTGAGGGCGATTACGGAATTATTAAATAATCCTGTGGATAAGTCAAAGTCTGTTAGTATGCCGAGTGATGTAGGAGAGGTTTTCTCGGATGCGTTAAAAGCAGTATCAGGTCTGGATGATCTGGAGGATGCTGACCAGAGCTATTCGATACCGGAACAGCCGGAGCCTACCCCGAAGGGGAAGGCCAAGAAATCCAAGGGCAAGGAAAAAGGAACGACTGGGAATAAAAAGGAGAAGGCTGCAAAGAGTAAAGCTACAAAGGGAAAGGGCTTATTTGGTAAGCTGTTCGGAAATGTGGTGGACGAGAAGTCGATCAAGGAAGCGAAGCAGAGCAAGGCTTCAGAGGAGTCCGCGACAACGAAGGAAAAGAAAAAAGCAAAAGGGAAGAAGGGAAAGAAGAATACTCCCGAAAACATAGAAGAGGTTAAGGATGCACCGAGGAGGGCTGTTCCCGGTGAGGAACAAGCGGAGGCACCTAAGGCTAAGAAGGAGAAGAAGCCCAAGAAGCCGAAAAAGGAAAAGAAGGTCATTGAGCTGATCGATGATTATGAGGAGATCGAAGGAAGAATCAACAAGCTGGGTGCAACGGTAGTATTCACCTTCTTTGGTATTATGGTGGCCCTGCTTCTGATTGGTACAAGCATATTTACCTACTCTGTCAGCATTAAGAATGCTAAGACCTACTTTGATCGCCAGAAGTATACGGAAGCGTATAATGAGGTATACGGTATGGAGCTACGGGATGAGGACATTGAGCTATATGAGAGAATCATGACCGTAATGTTTGTGAACAAGCAGCTGAATTCCTATAATAATTATTATGCTATGAAGAGATATCCCGAGGCCTTGGATTCCCTGATTAAGGGCTTAAAGCGATATGATAAGTATATTGAGCTGGCTACTATGCTTGGAATTAAAACTGATCTGGATTACGTAAGAGATCAGATTATGGGTGAGCTGGAGCATGTGTATCTGCTTTCAGAGGAGGATATCGACGAAATTCTTAGCATTAATAATCAGAGGGAGTACAGTATTGCCGTATATAATGCTGTTATTGAGAATATGAAGTATTAAACAGGGTGAAAGAAGGAAAAGAATGATAGCGATTGTTGATTATGATGCAGGAAATCTAAAAAGTGTGGAGAAAGCACTGATCCATCTCGGTGAAGTACCGGTAATCACCAGGAATCCGAAGGAGCTTTATCAAGCGGATAAGGTAATTCTTCCGGGTGTTGGTGCCTTTGGAGATGCGATGAATAAACTGCACCGCTATCAGCTGGTTGAGGTGATTAGAGAAATCGCAGCCAGCGGTAAGCCTCTGTTTGGAATCTGTCTGGGGCAGCAGCTCTTGTTTGAGGGAAGTGTAGAGACCGAAGGGGTAGAGGGTTTATCCATTCTTGAGGGCAAAATCCTGCGTATCCCTGAGCAGGAGGGCTTAAAAATACCCCATATGGGCTGGAATTCCTTAACCATCCGTCCGGGAGCCAAGCTATATCAAGGGGTCCCTGATCAAGCCCATGTGTACTTTGTCCATTCCTACTATCTGAAAGCCAGGGATGAGAGTATCGTAGCGGCGTCCACCGAATATGGTACGGTCATTCATGCTTCCGTCGAGAAGGATAATATCTTCGCCTGCCAATTCCACCCGGAGAAAAGTGGGGATGTGGGGCTTAGAATATTAAATAACTTTCTTGATTTATAAGAGGAAGTAATTTAGGATATCGAAAACTCATCGTAGGATATCAGGCTCGCTGGCGGAAGACCAGGGGTGAGCCCATAGGAGAGAAACTATGTATACCAAGAGAATTATCCCCTGTCTGGACGTTCATAACGGAAGGGTAGTAAAGGGAATTAATTTTGTTAATCTAAGGGATGCCGGGGATCCGGTTGAGGTAGGGGCCGCTTATGATAAGGCCGGTGCGGATGAATTGGTATTTCTGGATATTACGGCTTCTTCGGATGCGAGGACAATCAAACTCGATATGGTTCGTCGGGTTGCAGAGACCGTCTTTATTCCATTCACAGTCGGTGGAGGAATCAGAACAGTGGAGGACTTCAAGCTGATTCTTCGTGAGGGTGCGGATAAAATTGCAGTGAATACCGCGGCTATCTTAAATCCCGGTTTAATCAGTGAAGCGGCGGACAAATTCGGAAGCCAATGTGTTGTTCTGGCCATTGACGCGAAGCGAAGGGAAGACGGCTCAGGATGGAACATCTATAAGAACGGCGGCAGGGTTGATATGGGGATTGATGCCGTGGAATGGGCCATGAAGGGCTGTGAGCTGGGTGCCGGAGAGATTCTTATCACCAGCATGGACTGTGATGGGACAAAGGAAGGGTATGATCTGGAGCTGACCAGAATGATATCTGAGAATGTACCCGTACCGGTGATTGCTTCCGGTGGAGCCGGAACGATGGAGCATTTTTATGATGCATTTACGAAGGGGAAGGCAGATGCGGTTCTGGCAGCCTCCCTGTTTCATTATAAGGAGATGGAGATTCTGGAGCTGAAGAAGTACCTGAAGGAGAGAGGTGTCAGTGTCAGACTATAGCTCCGATTTTCAGTGACATCAACATAAGGAATGGATCGTTACCTATGCTGGTGGGCAAGTCAAGGGCTTGTTAGCGGTTCTAACCTATGGTATATAAGAATTGATTACGAGGTACAGGATGGGAGCGATAACCAATGATTGGCTGGAGGCTGTCGGCAGTGAATTCCGC
This sequence comes from Bacillota bacterium, assembly GCA_023435645.1. Taxonomy (GTDB): domain Bacteria; phylum Bacillota; class Clostridia; order Lachnospirales; family Lachnospiraceae; genus Mobilitalea. The sequence continues at coordinate 104,441 of JAEYRK010000001.1, read as the reverse complement.
CAGCCGTATTATGCTGAATTATATCAATATATAAAATCCGAATATCAAAATTATACGGTCTATCCCGATGTGGAGCATATCTTTGATGCCTTCCACCTTACACCCTTACATAAGGTGAAGGTCGTAATCCTGGGTCAGGACCCGTATCATAATGAAGGTCAGGCTCATGGTCTCTGCTTCTCGGTGAAGCCGGAGGTTGGTATACCACCCTCTCTGGTCAATATTTATAAGGAACTGAAGGATGACTTGGACTGTTACATTCCAAATAACGGATATTTGGAGAAGTGGGCAAGGCAGGGAGTACTTCTTTTGAATACGGTTCTGACGGTCAGAGCACACCAGGCCTTTTCCCATCAGGGCAAGGGCTGGGAACGGTTTACCGATGCAGTAATCAGAGCTGTCAATGAACAGGACCGTCCGATTGTATTTATCCTATGGGGAAAACCGGCACAGGCGAAAAAGAGTATGCTGACGAACCGGAAGCATTTGATTTTAGAAGCGCCGCATCCGAGTCCCCTATCCTCCTTCCGGGGGTTTTTCGGTAGTAAGCCCTTCAGTCAGACGAACCGCTTCCTGGCAATGAATGGGATAGAAGCGATTGATTGGCAAATTGAAAATATATCGTATTAGCCGTCTGAGAAAATCAAGCAGACGGTATTTTCTTTAGGGGGTGTTATATGAGCATACAAAGACCTGCACCGAAGAGCAAAGGAGCGGCATGGATGCTTCTGATGATTGTCATCTTAATCAGTATCGCCGGTGTTGTCTATTATCTGCGGGCAGATAAGGCTGACAAGGAGCTGGCAAGCCACAAACAGCATGGAAATGAATATCTGATGCAGGACAATTACCTAGGTGCGAAGGAGGAATTTGGGAAAGCAATCAAATTAGAGCCCCGAAATCTTGTCATATATTTTCAGCTGGCAGAAGCCTGCATCGGACTGGAGGATTATCCTACTGCGGCCGGATACCTGGAACAGGCAATCGCTATTGCAGAGGAGGAACCGATGAATAGGGAGCAGTATGAAGCTCTGGTGATCAAGCTGGTAGAATGCTATGATATCATAGGAGAAGACAGTAAGAGAGAAGACCTTGTGGAGCATAGTCTGGAACGAATAGATTCAGAGCGGATTCGTGAGCTTCTAAGGGGTCAGTATCAATAACCGCTTGATAAATCCTCTGACATAATGAGAGCTGATATGAGCCTGAAAACGTAGATCTGATATTGGGTTACGGTTTATTCCACCTTTAAAATGATAAGCTAGGTCCGAGGGATGATTTTCCTATAATCAGGAATAATATATTTGAGCATTGTATTTTCATCATCAAGGGAATGCAATGCCAGAATTCTATGATTATGGAGGATTGCCCTATGGGAACACATAAGGAGAAACAGGACAAGGGGTTATCAGCAAGTAAGCTTACGATGCTGGCACTGGGCTCGGTAGTCGGAGGCTCCTTCTTCCTGGGAACCGCAGTGGTGATGAATGCTACCGGACCGGCGATTATTCTATCTTATATCGCAGCAGGAGTCCTGGTCTATTTCATCCTGTTTGCATTATCGGAAATGACGGTAGCAAATCCTGATTCCGGTTCCTTTCGGACCTTTACCATTCATGCCTTTGGACCGGGCTCAGGTTTTGTTGTTGGGTGGGTATATTGGACCGGAATGGTCTTGACGATGTCCAGTGAAGCCACTGCTGTATCCATCCTAATCAGAGAATGGATCCCGAATCTCTCGATCTCCCTATTCGGCAGTCTGCTCATTCTTGCGGTAACACTACTCAATCTTCTGGGTGCGGATCAGCTGAGCCGGCTGGAAAGCGGGCTCTCCATGGTGAAGCTGGTCACTGTGGTAGCCTTTATCCTTCTTGGTGCTATGCTGATCCTTGGACTTTGGCCGGGGATGGCTCCGGTGGGGGTTGGAGAAATTACGGCAGAGCCCTTTTTGCCTGGAGGAATCGGTGGCTTAGCGGGCAGTATGCTGATTGTAGTTTTTGCCTATGCCGGCTTTGAGATTATCGGGTTAGCAGCATCGGAGACAAGGAATCCCCATAAGACGATACCAAGGGCAATTTGGTTCACGGTAATAGCCTTGATCACATTATATTTACTCACTTCCATGGTGATCCTGCTCTTAATTCCTACCTCCGAGCTGAATGAAAGTGTAAGTCCCATGGTCGCTGCTTTAAACAGATGGGGCATGGGATGGGCAGGGACCTTGATGAATGTAGTATTAGTCACCGCCATATTGTCAGCTATGCTGGGTGCCATGTTCGGTATCGGCAGAATGATGCGGTCCCTGGCAGAGGAGGGAGATGCCCCGAAATGGCTTAGGGATAGGACGGATGTACCCTACCGGGGAATACTCTTCTCCGGCTTCGGTATGCTGATAAGTTTATGGTTTGGGTTATTGCTCCCCAGGGTATATTTATTTCTAATCAGTGCCGGTGGCTTTGCCCTTCTTTTTACCTATGCATCCATTTTGGCAACCCACATTAGGTTTCGTAAGAAGTATGGCTGTCCTCCGAAGGGAAAATGTCAGATGCCCGGGTATCCGTATACCTCCTGGTTCGCTCTAATCAGCTTGATTGCAGTTATCTTCAGTATGCCCTTTATCAAAGGTCAGGGCTCCGGTATGATTGCAGGGCTGGTCATGGTAACGGCATATTCGCTTATTTTTCAGGTGAAACGTTATTTCAACAGCTTCTATATGAGAAGTATCAAAAATAATACAGGTGACAGGAGCTATCATACCTCTTTATCCGAGGAAATGTCAGAGGAGCTTACCCAGGGAATGAAAGGGAAAGCAGGAGATAGGGGAGAAGCTCAGGATAAGGACATAAGCCTTATTGGCAAGGAGAAGATCAACAGTATAGGAGACCGGGAGAAGGGAAGCAAGAGATCTCATACCTGTGAAAAGAAGAAAGAGTGAGGCTACCATCCACCCTGTTGACTTTTATTGCACATCATAAATAGAAACCAAGGATATAGAGATGAAGTAGAGACGAAGTAGATGAAATTGAACCATAGAAAAGGGATTTGATGGTTGCCGGATGCGTGCATACCTTCAAATCCCTGTTTTGTGTAATACTTATGGTGGCTGGAATTTCATAAGTTAAGCTAGAAGCAGATGATGCATGATACTCCTATTCATTGCCTTCCTGTGTCTGCTGCTTATTCAGGTTTTTCACCGCTGTGGATAACATCAGCTTAATTCGGTTGAGCTGGTTTACCTCGCTGGCACCGGGATCGTAGTCAATCGCTACAATATTTGCCTCGGGATGCTGTCTCCTCAGCTCCTTGATGACTCCCTTCCCCACGATATGATTCGGAAGGCAGGCAAAGGGCTGGGTACATACGATGTTATTCACTCCGGAATGAATTAGCTCCAGCATTTCACCGGTCAAAAACCATCCCTCACCGGTCTGGTTACCAATGGATACCACGGGATCAGCCAGCTGAGCCAGCTTTTTAATTGGAACAGGAGCTGTGAACCGCTTACTCTTCTTGAAGCTCTTTCTGGCCTCTCCTCGGATTCGCTCCAGCGCCCAGATAACCAGATTACTGATCTTAGCACCTCGTTTACTTTTGCCCAAGTATCTGGATTTAAAGTTATTGTTATAAGCACAGTACATGAAGAAATCCAGGAGATCGGGTACGACTGCCTCCGCGCCCTCTGCTTCCAGCAATTCTACCAGATAGTTATTAGCAGAGGGAAGGAATTTCACCAGGATTTCTCCGACCACACCTACCTTCGGTTTGATCAGATTCTCCTTCAGAGGAAGGGTATCAAAATCCCGGATAATTCCTCTGACATTCTTCTTAAATTCCCGCCAGCTTCCCTTGTTCAACAGGCTCTTAGCACAGATTTCTCTCCACTTATCATGGAGGGCATTGGCCGAACCGGGGACCAGCTCATAGGGTCGCGTTTGATAGAGCACCCTCATGAAGATATCACCATAGACCAGAGCCTCCATAGCCCGTAATAATAGTCCGGGAGTTACCTTAAGACCCGGGTTCTTCTCCAGTCCTGAGGCACTTAAAGAGATTACCGGTACCTGGGACATACCCGCTTTCTCGAGCGCTCTGCGGATGAAGCCGATGTAGTTTGTTGCACGGCAGCCTCCGCCGGTCTGGGTGATGATGATGGCTACCTTATTCAGATCATATTTACCTGATAATAAGGCATCCATAATCTGACCAACAACCATCAGGGATGGGAAGCAGGCATCATTATTTACATACTGAAGACCGACGTCCACGGACCTACGGTTATCATTCGGCAATACGACTACATGATAACCACCGCTTCGTAGGGCTGGTTCCAGAAGATCAAAATGGATCGGGGACATCTGAGGAGCCAATATTGTATAGGTATCCTTCATATCCTCGGTGAAAACTGCCCTATGATGCGCGGTATTCACCTTATAGGAGACAATCTGGCGGGTTTCCCGTTCTCTAACAGCTGAGAGCAGTGATCTGATACGGATTCTGGCTGCTCCCAGATTATTCACTTCATCTATTTTTAGTACGGTATAAATCTTACCGGATTTAGACAGGATGTCGTTTACCTGGTCCGTAGTAACAGCATCCAGACCGCAGCCAAAGGAATTCAGCTGGATCAGCTCCAGGTTTGGTTCGTGCGGACGAAGGAAGCCGCCGCATATAGTCTGGAATGGTACATCCACTGATCAATGACGATGGTCGGCCGGTCCACAACACCCAGATGGGAGACTGCGTCCTCGGTCAGAACAGCTACCCCGTAGGAGTTAATCAGCTCAGGAATGCCGTGATGAATTTCAGGATCCACATGATAAGGACGTCCTGCCAGGACGATTCCCTTTCTGCCAGAGGCCTTCAGGTAGGCTAAGGTTTCCTCGCCCTTCTTGCGCATATCCTCCCTCGCATTGGTCTGCTCCTTCCAGGCAGCAGTAAATGCGGTGCGGATTTCCTGCTCCGGGATACCCTTCTCAGTAAATAGCTCCACCAATCGGTTCCCTAAGATCTCATCGTTTTCAAAGGACATAAAGGGATTCTCGAAGTGGATGTTTGGGTTTTTCAGCTCCTCAACATTGTTCTTGATATTCTCCGGATAGGAGGTGACAATCGGACAGTTATAATGATTATTCGCTTCACAGAATTCGTTCCGCTCGAAGGGAATACTCGGATAAAAGATATAGGTAATCTGATTGTCAATCAACCACTTAATATGACCATGAACCAGCTTAGCCGGATAACATTCAGACTCACTGGGGATGGATTCAATACCCAGCTCGTAGATGCTGCGGCTGGAGACAGGAGACAGAACCACACGGAAGCCCAGCAAGGTAAAGAAGGTGTGCCAGAAGGGATAGTTCTCATACATATTCAGTACTCTGGGTATTCCCACAGTCCCCCGGGTAGCTTCCTCAATGGTCAGAGTAGGGTAGGAAAAATAGCGCTCCAGCTTATATTCGAACAGATTTGGAATATTCTCCACATTCTTTTCTTTCCCCAAGCCCCGTTCACAGCGGTTACCGGAGATGAACTGCCTTCCTCCGGTAAATTTGTTGACAGTCAGCAGACAATGATTCGTACATCGTTTGCACCGTGCCAGAGAGGTCTCAAATTTCAGTTCATTGATCTGGTCAATTGTAAGCATGGTGCTTTCTTCCCCGTCATAGTGCTCCCTGGCAATCAGGGCAGCACCGAAGGCACCCATGATACCGGCAATATCCGGGCGAACAGCGATACAGCCGGAAATCTTCTCAAAGCTTCTGAGTACTGCATCATTGTAGAAGGTACCTCCCTGTACGACCATTTTAGTTCCCAGATCCTTCGGATTGGTGATCTTAATTACCTTATATAAAGCATTCTTGATTACTGAATAAGCCAGACCGGCGGAAATATCCGCTACGGTGGCGCCTTCCTTCTGTGCCTGCTTCACCTTGGAATTCATGAATACGGTACATCTGGTACCGAGGTCAATCGGATTCTTCGCATAGAGGGCTACCTTAGCGAAATCCTCTACTTCATAGTTCAGAGATTTTGCGAAGGTCTCAATAAAGGAGCCACAGCCGGAGGAACAGGCCTCGTTTAAAAGAACATGATCGACGGTCTGATTCTTGATCTTAATGCACTTCATATCCTGTCCGCCGATGTCGAGGATACAGTCCACCTCAGGCTCGAAGAAGGCAGCAGCATGGTAATGAGCTACCGTCTCCACCTCTCCCTCATCCAGGACCAGGGCAGCCTTAATCAGGGCTTCCCCATAGCCTGTGGAGCAGGAGCGTACGATTTTGACATTCTCCGGCAGAAGTTCATAGATTTCCTTAAGAGACTTCATTGCAGTTTTTAACGGACTGCCGTTGTTATTGCTATAGAAGGAATACAATAAGGAGCCGTCCTCCCCGACCAGAGCCACCTTCGTCGTGGTGGAGCCTGCATCGATTCCTAAGAAGCAATTGCCTTGGTATTCTTTGATATTTCCTTTTTTTACGGTATGTAAGGAATGCTTCTTTCGAAATTCTTCATATTCTTCTTCACTGGTGAATAGTGGTTCCATCCGGTGTACTTCAAAATCCATCTTGATGCCATGGGAGAGTTTGTCGTACAAGGCCTTGAAATCCACCTGTATCTCCGGTTTCGCATTCATTCCTGCTCCGATGGCAGCAAATAGATGGGAATACTCCGGTGCAATCACCTGCTCCTCCGATAGATTCAAGGTTCTGATGAATGCGTTCTTAAGCTCAGTTAAGAAATGCAGCGGCCCTCCTAAGAAAGCTACATTACCCCTAATCGGCTTCCCACAGGCCAGACCACTAATGGTTTGGTTTACGACGGCCTGGAAGATGGAAGCGGACAGGTCCGGCTTTGTAGCTCCCTCATTGATTAAGGGCTGAATATCGGACTTAGCGAATACACCGCATCTGGCTGCTATTGGGTAGATGGCCTGATAGCTCTTCGCATATTCATTTAGGCCCGCAGCATCCGTCTTTAATAGACTGGCCATCTGATCGATGAAGGAGCCTGTACCGCCAGCACAGATTCCATTCATCCGCTGCTCGATTCCGTTGGAAAAGTATATGATTTTCGCATCCTCTCCCCCCAGCTCAATGGCTACATCCGTATGAGGTGCATAATCCTGCAGGGAGGTAGATACAGCGATAACCTCCTGAACGAAGGGAATATCCAGATGCTTTGAAATCGTTAAGCCTCCGGAGCCTGTGATAACCGGTGAGACCGCAAGGTTACCCAGAGACTCCTCCGCCTTCTTCATTAGTCCGGCCAAGGTCTCCTGTATATTAGCAAAATGCCGTTCATAGTCTGAAAATAAAACCCCATGCTTCTCATCCATAACGACTATTTTGACTGTTGTTGAACCGATATCTATTCCTAATGTTTTATATGCTGACATGGCACGACTCCTATTAAAACCGTTAAATATTGGATGTTAAAATAGCTTTCTATATTATACGATACATAATTCGTAAGTTCAACATTTTTAATTGTTATTATTTTAAAGTCCATTTTTCTCGCTCGTAATAAGTCCCCAAATACAGAGTGTTTGAATATATTATATTAAATTGGTATGTAATCTGACTCAGATGAGGGAGGAAACTACGATATGTTCTGTACGAATTATGTGATCAAAAAGGGTGACACGCTCTATTCGATCAGCAGACAAACCAATGTCCCGGTATCAGCCATCATAAATGCAAATCCCTTTATTAATGTTTATAGCCTGCAGGTGGGAGAAGTAATCTGTGTTCCGGTTGGAGTTCCGATGAATGAATATACCGGTACGATCACCTATACGGTGAAGGAAGGGGATACCCTTGGCAGTATACTGAACCAATTCCAAATTGCGATTGGGGATCTTATGCAGCTGAATGATGTGAACAAGGTTTACCTGCTTCCGGGAACAACCATGGTAGTCCCTGTAAATGAACCCGAGGAGTACGAAGGATAGCCCTCCTAGGTTTTTGACAATCTGAAAAAAATGTAAATTAGGTTTTCCTGACTATTAAAAAACATAGGGTGTTCACTGTATTCATTGAACTGCTCTATGTTTTTTACTTTTACGCAGGCAAAGCCAGCCCGTAAATGGTACCGAAAGCATAGGATGATCCAACCTAGGCTGCATGTTCTCCACATGTGTTTTTTGTTTGACAAAGGCTAGATAACAACATATAATGAATTTGAACTTTTTGTTCGTATTAAGAGAAAGAAGGAGTGTGGTATGGATGGAAGCCGGTCCTGAAAGTAGTAGTAGCTTATATTGCGAAAACATCAAATACTTACTGCGTATAGCAGCAGGTTTTCATTCGTATTCTTATCTTTCATAGGAATTGCCTCTGAATAAGATTAAAATGCGTCTGCCGCTGCTATACTATTACAGTGGAAAGGAGCATTTATGATCGATATTTTTAAAACAGTGGAGGGTATGCTTCAGAGACAAACTGAAATTACGGAGGGCTGTTGGGTTACGATGACGAATCCCTCTGCTACCGAGCTGATGGAAATTGCTGAGAGAACCGGGATTGATATCAATCACCTCAGGGCACCTCTTGATGAAGAGGAAAGAGCGCGTATCGAGGTAGAAGAGGACAATACGATCATTGTAGTAGATATTCCCTCACTGGAGAAAAGAAATGATAAGGATCGTTATGTAACGATTCCGCTTGGTATTATTGTAAATAAGGATATATTAATTACTGTCTGTTTGGAGGAGTCTCCTATCCTGAAATGCTTTATGGACGGGCGTGTCAGAGATTTCTATACCTTTAAGAAGACCAGATTCATCCTACAGATTCTTTATAGAAATGCATCCACCTTCCTTCAGCACCTGAGGACGATTGACAGGAAGAGTGAGGAGGTTGAACGGAAACTCCATATCTCTACCCAGAACCGTGAGCTCATTGAGCTTCTCGAACTAGAAAAGAGCCTGGTGTATTTCACCACCTCCTTAAGAGCGAACGAGGTTGTATTTGAAAAGATGCTTAAGATTGAGAACATTAAGCATTACCCGGAGGATGAGGATCTTCTGGAGGATCTGATTATCGAGAATAAGCAGGCGATTGAAATGGCGAATATCTACAGTGGAATCCTAAGCGGAACCATGGATGCTTTTGCCTCAATCATCTCTAATAATCAGAATATTGTAATGAAATTTCTGGCTGCAATCACAATTGTGCTTTCTATTCCGACCATGATTGCAAGCTTTTATGGAATGAACTTTGTTCATATTCCCGGTGGAGATAATCCCTTCGGTTTCTTTGCTGTCACCTTGGCAGCATTAATAATTGCTACAATAACTGCACTGATATTCAGAAAGAAGAAGCTGTTTTAGGAAGAAGAGCGGCAGCATGGAGGAGCTATATGGGTTTTTTCAATAAACTGGAGCGTAAATTTGGAAGATATGCCATACCGAATCTGATGAAGTATTTTGCAATATTATATATACTGGGATTGCTGATCGGAAGCTTTTATCCGGAGATAATTATGTATTTGGGTCTGGATTTTCGGATGGTAGCGAGAGGACAGATCTGGCGTCTGGTAACCTTTATGATACCGATTTCCTTTATGGAGGATATTTTCTTTGTCTTTATTAGGGCTTATGTATTTTATTTGGTCGGTAACTCTTTAGAAAAATCCTGGGGTTCCTTCCGGCTGAATTTTTATTTCTTTTCAGGGATCCTTTATAACATCGTGGCTGCCCTGCTCGTTTACCTGATTTATGGATTTAACCTGTTTGATGGCCTCGGCATGCTGCTAAATCAACCCCTGGACCTGATCTATACCTCCCTGTTCCTGGCATTTGCGGTCCTATATCCGAATATGCAGTTCTATCTCTATTTCCTGATCCCGATTAAGGCTAAATATTGGGCCTGGATCTCCGGAATTTACTACGGATATATGATCTATAAACTGATTAATAGCGGCTATCCTTGGGGAGTTATTCCGATTGTTATGTCCTTACTTAATTTCCTTGTATTCTTCCTGGTGACCAGGAATTACCAAAGAATCTCTCCAAGAGAGCTTGAACGGAGAGCAAAATACCGCAGACAGATGAAAGAGGGCAGAAATTCCGGTAACGTGGTTCAGTTTAACGGACGGGATGTGGTAACCAGGCATAAATGTGCCATATGTGGCAGAACCGAGCTGGACAATGATCAGCTGGAATTTAGGTTCTGCTCCAAATGTGACGGCAATTATGAATATTGTATGGATCACCTATTTACCCATGAGCACGTGAAGAACGAGGAAAAGCCGGAATAACCGGTTCTTCCTGGAGGCACAAATGCTAAATACCTTAATCAAAGAGCTGAAAGAGCTCTTCGCAGACAAAAAAATATGGGTTGGAATACTAACAGTGCTTATTATTATTATAATAGGCACTTCTTATAATAGAAGGAATGGGGATACTGACCTTTCGGAGCATCTCAGACTGGGAGTGATTAATAATGATGACAGTACCTATTCGGAGCTGCTGCTTGGATATTTTCATGAGAGTGAGACCTTTTCCAGCCTAATCACCGTCATCATGGGTGAGGAGGGGGAGGTAAAGAAAGCCTTTGATGAGGGCGAGCTTGATATCTTCATTGAGATTCCAAAGGGCTTTGCTCAAAATATGGTTCAAATTGAGCATTTGCCAATCAATGTTACAATTAATATTCAGGATACGACCAAGGCAATTCTCTTCCAGAATGTACTGCTAAGCTATGAGAAATTCATCTCCGCTGTTGAGGTGAATGCAGTCGGATTATACGATCTCATGGAGCAGGAGGGGGCGAAGCAGGAGCTGATTGATTCAACGAATGTCTCCATTTCCTTAGATTTGATTTTCACGGCTCTCGGCAAGGAGGAATTATTCACCTTCAAAGAGAAGGCAACCTTTCCAAAGACCAGGATGAGTGAGTACTATCTGATCTCCATCCTCATTATGGGCTTACTCTATGCTGGTCTATATGGAGGCTTTAAGCTTCTGAGAGAGATCAGACAGGGGACCTTTCTTAGGATAAAAACAACCCGGATGCCGGTGTATCAGTTCCTAACTGCGAAGCTATTGATGCTGGCAGTACCGTTGACAGCAGCAGCATCTGCAGCAATCTGCATCCTCAGCGCCAGCAAACCTTCCTTTGAAATAATTCTTTACGGAGCTTCTCTGGCCCTATTTTGTGTAACGATGCCCTTGCTTCTCAGTGCCTTCTTTGAAACTACACAGAGATTTATTCTGGTAGGAAATTTATTGATATTTTATTTTGCTGTAATCGGAGGGGGAATTATCCCCATCATGTTCCTTCCGCAGGACATCCTTCAGCTTTCACGGATTACACCATATTATTATATGATGGAAGGGATGATTCGCATGAATCAGGGAAAGCATGAGGTGGTGGGAAGAATCAGCCTTGTCCTGCTGCTGATATCCTTGTTATTCTTCTGTGGCACTCTGTTATTCTTTACAAGAAGGAGGGTGAACAATGAAGAAGCATAAAGCAGGCTCTGTGTTTCAGGATATTCTATGTGTCCTCCTTCTGAGGATTAAGCTGATTGTAAAGGACACTTCAACAATCGCTGCCTTGTTATCCTCTATTATTTTATTCTCCATTGTAATTCATGCACTTTCCTCCTCGGCAGAGGAGCAAAGCGCACTCCCGGTCGGCATTGTGGATTATGACAATACGAAGGAATCTGAGGAGCTGCTGGCACGGCTCTTAGAATTACCCTCCATCAGAATCCTTGTGAAGGAAGAGAAGGAGCTGCAGAAGCTCTTACTGGATGAGATGATCAACGCTGTCTTCGTCATCGAGGAGGGGTATGAGGAAAAGCTTAGGAAGGGACGTCCGGAGGGGGCAATCACTGTATATTATGTGGATAGTGACAGAGCTTCAACGATTATATCAGATATTGTAGCAGGTGAGATGCTGTATCCGATCAGCTTATATAAGAGCTACAGAATGTATGAAGGGCTTGACTATGACCGGAGGAAGCTGAGTGCGGAGGAATATAAGGACTATATTTCAAACCTGCTGGCGGGTAGTACGGATTTTGATTTTGCTTTCCGTATGATCTATGCAAATCCTGAGCAGTCCATTACTGAGGAGGAGCCCCTGTCCAATTCAATTATTTATAATCAGATCATCTTCGGTATCCTGGGGATCCTGGTATCCTTTATCGCTATGTTTTTGGTCTCCGGTGTTGTCAGAGAGAAGGAAATGGGCGTGGAGGCTCGACTAAAGATATCAAGGCTACACCTCCTAAAGCTTGATACCGGAAATTACTGCTCCGTATTATTGGTGGAGGGTATCATCGCGGTCCTGTTCTCAGCCCTGATCTATCAGCAGCTGGGAGGGCCGGAGATTAAGCTATATATTAGTACATGCCTGCTGATCCTTTTATATGCCATGCTGCTGGGAGGAGTATTCCTTCTTCTGGCAAAGGCTGTGAAGAGCATCATTGCCTACCAGATGCTCTGTACCATGCTGATTTTAGTGCTGGGTGGCCTGGGCTTTTACCGGATGCTATCCGGGTTATCCGAAGCTTTATCAGCGGGCTTTCTGAAAATTATACCAAATAGCTGGTTTATTCAGGGCTTTACTGATATAATAGTATATGGAAATAAGGAAGGAATTCTGACACAGGGACACGGGATGCTGTTTCGTATGACCGCAGTTGTCCTATTCCTGCTTATCATATTGGACCTGATCCTCGGTAGGATGGGACAAGTTTCAAATCGGATCGGAAAAGATCTGGACAGCAAAGATGAAATAGGATGGAATAACAGATGAACAAAGAGACAAATCAAATATATCAGAATGTTATGAAGGGCAAGGAGCTGGAGGAGAGTCTACCCAGGTTTTTTAACTGCCTTACAGATCGTTATCATACCATGGCCGCCGTCAGATTGGCCCTGCATTACTATTCCTTTTATGAAAGCTATTGCGATGATGGGGAGCAGTGGGAAGAAGCGGTTAAGGCTGCTCTGAAGCAATTAAATCTGGCAATCGGGGAACTTATTGCAGGAGATCGGAGCACCGGAGTGCATGAGGAGGCTGTCAGAGCAGTGGATATGCTCCGTAACGATATCATCCACAGAATGAAGCTGTTGACCTCCTATTCGGATGTATGCACAATCAGGGAATATCTTCTGAACCGGATCGAATATCGTTTCAAGCCAAGGGAAGCATGGCTAGAGGATGAGGAGTTTGCCAGGGAGGTACTGAGGTTTATCTTTGAGACCCAGGAAAATGCAGTGATCAATGATCGGATTAGGGAAGTGATCGGACAGCTTCCGGTTAGAATGACGAAGCTTAAATTCTTTGATCTGATTAGAGGAAGTATGCATGAGTATGTCGGGGCAGGGCAGGATACCCTGGAGTCCTATCTCTATATGCTCCGCTCCTCCTCTTTGTTGGAGCTTCCAAAGGAGGCCGATCCACTTTATCCGCTTCTATGGGATATGAAGCAGAGTCTACTTAGTCAGGATTATCAGAATATGTCTGCAGAGGAATATGAAAGAGCAGTTTCAGAGCTTATGAAGACTGCTGCGTTTTTGGAGAAAGAGATTAATGTATACTATTCTCTTCAGGAAATTGTGAATGAGGTTTATACCCTACTCCTATGTGACCCCTATGCAGGTATGTCCGCACCCTTTTATGAGAAGGAGGAGGAAGCGGCATTTCAGGTGATCAGAGGAATATATGAAGAATTCGAAAAGGGGCTGAAGCAGGAGCCGTCGGTTGGTTTGATCGAGTGCTTTGGAGCACTGGAGGGGCTTCAGGAGAATCTGGGCTATGACCTGATTGTTCTGGAGGAGGCATTGTATCAGGCGGATCTTAATCATAGGAAGCTGGCAGAAGGAATGCTGGTGGACAAGCACCTGAACCTACTTCTTCTGGCGAAGGATCTGCTCTCTAACAGTCTGTTTATTGATTTCTATGAGATTAAGTCCAGCCTTCCTGTCAGTGAAGAAAGAGCAGGAGAGGAAGCGGACAAATTGATCGATGAATTGACGCAGCTGTTTGAACGATGTGACCGAAGGGTAAGCCGCGCCATCATGGCAAATCTCCTGGATAAGATGCCCGTATTTTTTAACGGACATAAGGAGGTTATGGATTATGTGCGGAATGCCATGGAGAAATGTACGGATCCGGCGGAGAAGGCTGCCTGTTTTGAAATAATCATGGCTATGATAAACGAATAGCACTGTATTACCTATGGTAATTAGTGGAATACTAATTGGAAAGAGCTGTTGAGGAAAGATTATGGTGCAGTGGGCGACGAGACTATATATCGGTGACAAGCTGAAAAAGAAGAAGGATCAGGTGATTGCTTCCATCAATAACAGGGAAGCTACCTTTCATGTCTATTGTATCGCTTTTGCTTCGCAGCCCTGTAACTTATTTGATATCATGGATGCAAATGAGCTGCTTTTTCCCCATTATAAGAAGGCAGAGGTTCGGATCGTAGGGCTTGCTAGGGATAAGGAGGAAGCACTGATCCTGGTACAGGAAATGCTGCTGGAGGTATATCGGGAAACCGGTGAATTTGACGTAAGAGCTTATTTTACATAAGAAAATTCATGGCAGTGGATATAGAATCTTTACAGATGAGGGGAGTCTATGCTTCATATTATTGGAATACTGTTAAAGTTCATAGGAATTGTCTTACTGCTGATTCTGGGTCTGATCCTGGCGCTACTGCTGGTAATTCTGCTGGTACCGATCAGATACAGGGTTTGGGTTACCCATGGTGAAATGTTTCACCTGGATACAAGAGTCAGCTGGATCCTGCATATCATACACCTTAGGGTCACCCAGGAGGAGGAGCAGCGAAGGATACGGCTGCGGATCTTCGGTATCCTGTTCTATGACAGTGCCAGACCAAGAAAACCCAAGAAGCTGAGAAAAAGTCGGAGGAAAGCAGCCAGAGACAGAAAACAGTATGCGGAGCATGGAAGAGCTTCCGCTAGGAGCCCTGGTAAGAAAAACACAGGAGCTGGAGCCGAACATAAGGAAATTCACGAGGAGCAGAGGGCACACAAGGTGCAGGAAGCAAGTGACGTTACCACAGTCTCTGAACAGAGTAATACGGGGACAGCTGGGATTAAAATAGGAGTTCGAGCAGAACAAACAGAGGAGGCTCCAGCGATAGATGAGGCAGGAGTCCGGTCCGATCAGGACAGTAAAGTCAGCATATTCAGAAAAATAATCCTCAGAATGAAGCATATCGCCGGTGGAATTCGCAACACGCTCCATCGCCTACGCTTAAGTATTCACCGGATATGGAAGACAATCATTAACCTAAAAGGTAAAATCGGACTGGTAAAGGATTTCATAAGTAATGAGGAGAACAAAGAGGCCTTCGGTATAACCTATGGAAGCCTGAAAAAGCTTCTGAAGCATGTTATACCGCGCAAGCTGAGATCAAAGGTGGTCTTTGGAACCGGCGATCCCTGTTCCACAGGGCAGGCGCTGGGTGTCATCAGTACCCTATATGGCCTCTACGGAGAGCATGTACAGATTACCCCCGACTTTGAAAACAAAGTTTTTGAAGGCAGCCACTATGCCAGGGGGAGAATAAGAATTGGTACATTACTAATAATAGTAATCAAACTGTTATTAGATAAGAAAATGAAACGATTTATGAGGAATTTTAAACGATTAAAGGAGGCATTATGATGTCAGATAGTAATTTCAACGCAACGGTAGAATCATTGTTTAAAGGAATGGACAGCTTTTTATCCACGAAAACCGTGGTTGGTGATGCAGTTAAAATTGATGACGGTACGATTATCCTGCCCTTAGTTGAGGTAACCTTCGGTGTAGGTGCCGGTGCATTTGCAGGGGAGAAGAAGAATAATGCAGGCGGGGGTCTCGGGGGTAAGATTTCACCCAGCTCCGTACTGGTCCTCCAGAATGGTTCCTCTAAGGTGGTCAATGTCAGGGAACAGGACGGTGTAAGTAAAATTCTTGATATGGTACCCGACCTGATTAATAAATTTACCAAGGGTGGCAAGAAAAAGGATGATCTGGATGAGAAGGTAAAGGAAGCCATGAAGTCACAGGAAGATATAACGGCCCATGAATAAGAAAAATGTCCTGATCAGTGCCTGTTTGCTTGGTGTTAATTGCAGATATGACGGCAAGAGTGTTCCTATGGAGCAGCCTGAGCTGCTGATGGAGAAGGTCCATCTGATTCCCATCTGTCCTGAGATCCTCGGAGGACTCTCCATACCGAGAAAACCCGCCGAGAGGGTGGAGAACCGGGTGATTAACAATGCCGGTGAGGATGTGACAGAATATTTCAATCAAGGGACTGAGGAGGTCCTAAGGCTTGCCAGGCTCTATGGTTGCAAGAGTGCCATTCTAAAGGAACGGAGCCCCTCCTGCGGGTATGGCAAAATATATGACGGTACCTTTTCTCATACCGTAATCGATGGCAGTGGAATTATGGCTGAAGGCCTAGAGCAAGAAGGGATTAGGGTCTATGGAGAAAATGATATGGAACGTTTTTTTCGGGATTACTCGGAGGCAGAGAGCACCGAAACCTGACAGCATCAAAATATTGCTTGCAATATAAATCATATTCTGGTAGAATAAATTTGTTTGTAAGGCCAAGGGGTCTTCATTTATAACGGATGAAAGGGCGCGTGCCATTTCGTTTAGTATACCTTAAGGGAGGTGCTTTTGATGGCTAAATGTGCAATATGTGATAAAGGTGCTCACTTTGGAATCGCTGTGAGTCATTCTCATAGAAGATCTAACAAGATGTGGAAATCTAATGTGAAATCCGTAAAAGTTAACGTAAACGGAGCAGCAAGAAAAATGTATGTTTGTACTTCCTGTCTTAGATCCGGTAAAGTAGAACGCGCTTAAGGAAAACGATGGGTGTCAGGGGATCTTGACACCCGCTTTTTTTCATACGGATTTTTGCGATTTACAATCAATTGCAGAATAAGTTATAGCCCAGCACCAGACATAGAATAATAATACATATCGCCAATATTCCGTTTGTAATGAAAAGCATGATTGTCATGCCGATGGCAATCCAAAATAGGATAAAGCCGATCATTCTCTTCATAACAGTCACTTCCATTCAATATCAATAGTAATATATATTATGCAGGTAATCGGATGGTTATCTCAAAATGTGAATAACTGTAGCAGTAACTTTAGAAATCTACCGAAAGCAAGCTTTTAGAGATCATAGAATGATGCAAAGCAATAAAATATGGCTATACTAACATAAGAACAGACAAAGCTTTTTAGGTACGCGATGGCTAAACGAAAATCACACAGGCGTTGCTGTGAGAATACGAGCGCCTCCGCGATAACCGGAGCATTCGCGAAACGTGTTTCATCCGGTGATATCAATGAAACAAATCATAGATAGGAGGGTTAATATGAAAGGACATATGAATACACAGATCGGCGAGATAATGATTGATAACGATGTATTGGCTAAATATGCCGGAGCCTCAGCAGTTGAGTGCTTTGGTGTGGTTGGAATGGCTTCGATTAATATGAAGGATGGTATCGTGAAACTGCTTAAGCGTGACAATTTGAGTCACGGTGTGAATGTCTCGATTGATAACAATAAGATTACTATTGATCTGCATATTATCGTTTCCTATGGAGTGAGCATCTCAGCAGTTGCTGATAATCTGATCAGCAATGTGAAGTATAATGTGGAGGAATTCTCAGGACTTGAGGTAAAGAAAATTAATATTTTCGTTGAGGGAGTCAGAGTGATAGACTAAACCTGAGAATTACGGCATTAAAGGAGGAAAAACCTGTGATAGTGAAAACGATAGATGCAAAGACATTGAAAAAAATGTTCCTAGCAGGAGCAGCAAGTATAGAGGCGAAAAAAGAATATATCAATGAGCTAAATGTATTCCCTGTGCCGGATGGAGATACCGGAACGAATATGACCCTTACAATTATGTCAGCTGTTAAGGAGGTCAATCAATTGGCGGAGCCTACTATTGAAGAATTGGCGAAGGCAATTTCCGGCGGATCCCTTAGAGGAGCTCGCGGTAATTCGGGTGTTATTCTCTCCCAGTTATTCCGTGGATTCACGAAGGAAATTAAGGATTATAAGGAATTAAACGTAACAGTGGTCTCGAATGCCATGCAGAAGGCCGTTGAGACTGCCTACAGAGCTGTGATGAAACCGAAGGAGGGAACCATTCTGACGGTTGCCAGAGGAGCTGCCGAGAAGGCCTCCCAGCTGGTGCTGGAAACGGATGACCTGGTTTACTTTGGTCGTGAAGTGATCGCTCATATGGAGAAGGTTCTGGAGCAGACTCCGGAGCTCTTACCTGTATTAAAGGAAGCAGGAGTCGTAGATTCCGGCGGTCAGGGCTTATTAGAAATCGTTAAGGGCGCCTATGATGCCTTGCTTGGCAAGGAGATTACCTTAACCCATGTAAGCATGAAGGAAACCATAAGCACCGGAATCAATGTAGAACGGATTGCTTTAGAGGATATAAAATTCGGATATTGTACAGAATTTATAATCATGGTTGAGAAAGAATATACCCCGCAGACAGAAGCGGATTTCAAGGGATATCTTGAATCCATCGGTGATTCCATCGTAGTCGTATCGGATGATGACATTGTTAAGGTACATGTACATACGAACGACCCGGGTTTAGCAATTCAAAGGGCGTTGACGTATGGCTCTCTCACCAGTATGAAGATCGACAATATGCGTGAAGAGCATAATGAGAGGGTAATTAAGGATGCTGCAAAGGCTTCTGCAGAGAAAAAGGAAACTGAGGAAGGGAAGAAGCCTGGAGCGGATAAGCCCAGAAAGAAGGCCGGCTTTATTGCGGTATCCATGGGCGAAGGACTTGGTGAGATATTCACAGGATTAGGTGTGGATTATCTGATACAGGGCGGACAGACGATGAATCCCAGCACAGAGGATATGCTGAATGCAATCGCTGAGGTGAATGCAGATACGATCTTTATCCTGCCCAATAACAGTAACATCATTCTGGCTGCAGAACAGGCCAAACAATTAACAGAGGATAAGGAGATTATCGTTATCCCCTCCAGGACTGTTCCCCAGGGAATTACTGCGATTATCAATTATGTGTATGACAAAGCCCCGGAGGAGAACGCTACCCGGATGACTCAGGAAATGAAGAAAGTAAAATCCGGTCAGGTTACCTATGCGATCAGGGACACCAGTATAGATGGTAAGGAAATCAAGCAGGGCAACATCATGGGTCTGGATGACAAGACCATTATGTCCGTAGGAGATGAGATTCAGTCAACTACGATGGAGCTGATACAAAAGCTGGTGGATGAGGATTCTGAGCTGATTAGCTTGTATTATGGGGAAGAAACCAGCGAAGAGGATGCGGAGGCTCTCTCAGCTGAGTTAATGGAGCTTTATCCGGACATGGATGTAGAAGTTCATTATGGCGGACAGCCGATTTACTATTATCTGCTTTCCGTGGAATAAGAGAATACAGAAGATAAAACACAGTGGTTCGGAGCATGACGCAGACGAACCACTTTTCAAATAGGAAATCTAGTAGAGAGGATGAGAGTATGGAAAATAAAAGAATTCCCAAGCCGGGGGAAATTTATACTCATAATAAGGACAAGCCGTACCAGATTATCACTGTGGCAACCCAAAGGGAGACTGGAGAAGCCATGGTGGTATATCAGGACCTATATGGAGATTTTAAAGCATATGTAAGGCCTCTGGAAGGATTCCTAAAGGAACTGGAGAAAGAAAAAATTCCTGATACAGGGCAGGAGAGAAGACTCGAACCAGGGGCTGAGTATAGGGAGGATATCCCGGCAGCACAGAAGAGTCATGAAGAAATAAGAACAGATAGGATAATAAAACCCGAGGTAAGTCATGAAGCTCAGCTGCCCCGGACACAGCGAAGTGGCAACGAACCGTCGATGAGATCAGAGACCTCCGAAGCTTCAGGTGAGCAGGTCAATCAAATCCTGCTTCAGTTTCTGGATGCAGAATCCTATCATAAGAAGCTGGGAGTCATATCCTCCAACATCAAGCATATGGACGACCGATTAATCAATGATATAGCGGTATCTCTGGATTGCACTGTGGAGGAGGGTCCCCTAGAGAAGAGAGTGCAGGAGCTGATATTCTGTCTGAACGCTATGTGCCGTTTTGAGGACCGAAGACTGAGATAAAGTGGAAGTAAAAAATAAAACGATGAATAAAGAGTATTTCGTAAATCAAGAGAACATAGAAACAAAGAGAACATGGGAAATGAAGCCCAAGAAAACATAGATCAAAAGGAATAAACAAAAAGAACAATCAAAAAGGACAAACAAAAAGGACAAAGATAAAGAACAAAGATAAAGAACAAAGATAAGGAACTAAGATAAGGAACTAAGATAAAGAACTAAGATAAAGAACTAAGATAAAACCGCCAAGAAATTAAGAGAAACGAAATGGGAAGCTGCTACAAAAGGAATAATTCTAGTTTTGTAGCAGCTTCTGTTATTTTACCCAATATGGTCTCGCATCACCTTATTCCAGGTTCAGCTTCCTCTTAAAGATATAATTGATGAAGAAGTAATACACTGCGCTGATGACTGCCATAACCAGGATAGCACAGGGTAATAGGATTTGTGGTACGGTTTCAATCGTCTCCAGGGGTTCCCTAAAGTATAAGCTGCCAACGCCAATAATCAAGGAGACTACAATTTGAGTAACGGTATAGATACCCACGTAGGATAGGAAGGAACCAAGAACCCTGTGGCCATTGAATAACTGACCGAATGCTATGGATAAATAGACCATTAGAATATTCATTGCACCACCGAATAGGACTATTAATACAAATTCTATGATCAGAAGGGTTGCATTACCTCCAAAAACCCGATACAGCTCATTCATTGTCTCCCGGAAGCCCTCTGCAATCTTTTGCATAAGCTCCGGATTTGAAAATGCAATCATTAGGGAAATTACAACAACGAGGATGCTTAAGAAAGTCCATATCATGGAGGAAATTAGCTTCGTTGTGATGAGTTGGTCAGGCCTAACAGGTAATGTAAACATCAGATACCCTTCGTCACCCAGTAGATTCCTATAAAAGCGCATAACCAGAAGCACAAAGGTTACGACAATAATGGCAATAATGGAAACGACATAGGCCATTGTGAGGAAGGCGGGAACAACATTGAGCACTCCATGAAAGATATCGAAATTGAGGACCAGCCGGTCAAAAAATGCGATTACCAGCAGTAATAGGTACATAGGGACTAAGAATCTGCCCGTTGCAGCGAATTCATGCTTTAATAATTTATTTAACATTTGAATACCTCCCTAAATAATGAATCAATCGATTTCTTTTCTTTGGTTCTGATATCGTCAACGGATGCCTGTAGTGTTACATGCCCTTCCTTGATGAAGATGACCTCATCCAGAACATTCTCTATATCTGAAATCAGGTGGGTGGAAATAATGACAGTCGCATTTTCGCTGTAATTTGAGATGATCGTGTTCAGGATATAATCCCTGGCAGCAGGATCCACTCCGCCGATTGGTTCATCCAAGCAGTATAGGTCAGCCTTACGGCTCATAACCAGAATCAGCTGAACCTTCTCCTTCGTGCCCTTGGAAAGCGATTTTAGTCTCTTGGTCGGATCCAGATGCAGACGCTCCAGCATCTCATAAGCCTTCCTATCATCAAAGTTATCGTAGAAATCCTTGAAGAAGGCAATCGTATCCGATACTCTCATCCAATCAGGAAGATAGGTCTTCTCAGGAAGGTAGGAGACCAGCTTCTTCGTCTCAATACCTGGTTTATGACCGGCTATCTCTAAGGTTCCGCCGGATGGTACCAGCAATCCGTTAATCAGCTTGATTAATGTAGTCTTACCGCTACCGTTTGGTCCCAGGAGGCCGACGATTTTGCCTCGTTCCAGGGTGAGGTTTACCTCAGAAAGTGCGGTAACCTTGTTAAAATTCTTTGTCAGTGATTTACACTCTAATAATGCACTCATACGACACTCCCATCTGCGTTATTACGCGTTTGATTCTTTTTTACGATTTCCGTAATCAATTCATAGGTTTCTTCCGGTGTAAAGCCCAGCTGTTTCATTCGGTCCAAGAAATCAAGGATCTGTTCTCTGGCGGATAATCCCTTCAGCTGCTTTATCATATCTTCATCCGAGGTAATAAATCTGCCGCTGGTTCTGTTGGTGTAGATTAATCCGGTTCGCTCCAGTTCCGTCATTGCTTTTTGCATCGTATTAGGATTCACGGTTACCTGGGCAGCCAGCTCTCTGACGGAGGGTAGTTTTTCCCCGGGCTTGTAATAACCGGATATGATGCCAGCCTTGATCTGCTCTACCAGCTGCAGATATACCGGCTTATCTGAATTTAAATCCCACTGCATATCATAACTCCTTTCCTGAGTATCATCTTGTTTGATTGGCAATAGTTGGTCTGTATTACTGTACTAAGTGCTTAATACAATAATACAATCAAATAATAAATCTGTCAATAGCTTTTTGTAATTATTTTATATCTTTTCCAAATTATAAATTTAGAATATAATGAATTGTAATAGCTGGCAAAAAAAGCAGGTCTTTTCACTGATTAAAAAGGAAAGTTCCTGTGTGTTAGAGGTGTACGGATGGAATATAATGATCGCTTAAATAAAATAAAGGGAATCGGGGAGAAAACACAGCTGATCTTTCGAAGGTTAGGGATTGAGACGGTTCAGGAGCTGCTGGAGCATTATCCGAGAGGCTACGAGGAATTTGAGAAGCCTATAATGATTTCCTCATTGAGGGAGGGAATGGTAGCTACAATTGAAGCCTCCCTGGCAGCTTCACCAAAGCTGAAGAAGGTTCGGAGCCTTCAGATTATCAATGTACAGGTACGGGATTCCTCAGGAACCTTTCCTTTGACCTGGTTTAATATGCCTTTTTTGATGAAGAGTCTGCGTATGGGAAGCCATTATCTCTTCCGGGGCAAGGTGATCCGAAAGAATGGAATTCTGGTTATGGAGCAGCCGGGCATCTACCAGAGGGATGCTTATTATCGATTACTAAAGGTTCTGCAGCCGATTTATCCTCTGACCGAGGGGCTGACCAATAAGATAATCATAAAGGCAATGAAGCAAATTCACGAAGAACTGGAATTCGCTAAGGATTATATTCCGAAGAAGACAGGGAAGGAGTATAGTCTGATGGACCGGACCAAGGCCCTGAAGGAAATTCATTTTCCTAAGGATAGGGAGAGTATGGGGAGGGCCAGAAACCGTTTGGTATTTGACGAGTTCTTCCTATATACCCTTGCACTCAGAAGGCTTAGGGATACGAAGCTGATCTGCCAATCGGAGTATCCGATGAAGCCACCCGTGGAATGTGATGAATTCATTGGGAAGCTTCCCTATCCGTTAACAGGGGCTCAGCTGCGGGTATGGGAGGAGATTAAGCAGGATCTGTGCGGAAGGACTGTGATGAACCGTCTCGTTCAGGGAGATGTGGGCTCCGGTAAGACAGTCTTGGCAGAGCTTGCCCTTCTGATGGCAGTGAAGAACGGTTATCAGGCCTGTATCATGGTTCCTACGGAGGTTCTGGCGAAGCAGCATGAGAAGACCTTCCGGGGGCTGCTATCCGGTTTCGGAGTGAAAGTAACCCTGCTGGTAGGCTCTATGACAGCCAAGGAGAAGAAAATGGCTTATGAGGAGATCAAGGAGCATCGGACTGATATCATCGTGGGGACCCATGCCCTAATCCAGGAGAAAGTGGAATACGATAGCCTGGGTCTGGTGGTAACGGACGAGCAGCACAGATTCGGAGTCAAGCAGAGGGAGGCACTGATGACGAAAGGCTCCAAACCCCATGTCTTGGTCATGAGTGCGACTCCGATCCCTAGAACGCTTGCCATCATCTTGTATGGGGATTTGGATATTTCCATCGTGGACGAGCTTCCGGCGAAGCGGCTACCGATTAAGAACTGTGTTGTGGATACAAATTACCGACCAAATGCCTATCGCTTTATCGAGAAGCAGATAGCTCTTGGAAAGCAGGCCTATGTGATCTGCCCGATGGTGGAGGAAAGTGAAGAGGTGGAGGCAGAGAATGTCATGGAATACACAGACCGGTTAAAGGAGGTCTTCGCAGCCAGGGTCAGTGTAGAATACCTGCACGGTAAGATGAAGCCGAAGGAAAAAAATGATATTATGGAACGATTTGCCGAAGGGCAGATTGATGTGTTGGTATCGACTACCGTCATCGAAGTAGGTGTCAATGTCCCCAATGCGACTGTTATGATGGTGGAGAATGCAGAACGATTTGGCCTGGCACAGCTTCATCAGCTGAGAGGCAGAGTGGGCAGAGGAGAGGACCAGTCCTACTGCATCTTCGTCTGTGGAACTGACAGTAAGGAGGCCAGGGAGCGGCTGGAGATATTGAACAAATCCAATGACGGCTTCTTTATTGCCTCAGAGGATCTGAAGCTGAGGGGTCCGGGAGATCTGTTCGGAATTAGGCAGAGCGGGGACCTGGAATTCAAGCTGGGCGATATCTTTACGGATGCAGCGGTGTTGAAGGAGGCGGCAGAGGCAGCCAAGAATCTGTCGGACAGTGAAGTGAATGGAATCTTTGAGGCCAACCCTTATTTGGAGGAGAAGATATTATATAGAAATACGGGAACACTATAAAATAGTGGTGGTAAAATAAGTAAAAAATGTTTGGAACTTCCTATTTTCTAAAAACTATGGTATACTTTTTCGGTAGGTAGCTACGAACAGGCTATCACGGATCGGATAAAAATTGCCGTTTGAATATGAGCGGAGCGATTATGATTGTTGCTATTAGATAAAAGTGAAGTAAACGGATACCTAAAGGCTCCCGGTGTCGGGAAGGAATGATATCCGCCACATGATTACGATATTGAGGTAGCTTATGGATACAGTGAAGGGCAAAATGGATATGGAAAGAACAGCTCAATCAAAATTATCCCTGGTTATTCCTGTTTATCAGGAGGGTGGCCATATTAGGAGCTCCATCGCAGTTATAGAGAGAATCCTAATGGAACACAGTCTGGTATACGAAATGATACTGGTGGATGACGGTTCCAAGGATAATACCTGGAGTGAATTAAGGGCCCTAGCCAAGGAGAATGACCGGATTACAATTCTTCGATTAAGCAGGAACTTTGGTAAGGAATCTGCGCTTTGCGCAGGACTTGAGCAGGCTGACGGGGATATGATTTTGGTGATGGATGCAGATTTGCAGCATCCCCCCGAGCTGATTCCTGAGATGGTCAGAGCATGGTGGGAGGAAGGCTATGATGTCATCGAAGGGGTGAAGAATTCCAGGGGCAAGGAGAACCCGATTTACAAGCTCTGTGCGAAATTCTTCTATTATATTCTGTACAAATCCTCGGACATCCATCTGGGGAAGGCCTCGGACTATAAATTACTGGATCGTAAGGTTGTGGAGGCGTGGAAGGAGATGCCCGAACGTGCAATCTTCTTTCGCGGTATGTCAGCCTGGCTGGGCTTTGACCGGAAGCAAATCGGCTTTGATGTAGCCGAGAGAGTGAACGGAAAGACAAAATGGTCCTTTCTCCGTCTGATTCGATTGGCGATGAATGCCATCACCTCCTATACCTCAGTCCCCTTACACTGTATCACGCTACTGGGTATCCTGATGTTCTTCATTACGATTATTATGGGGGTACAGACCCTCTTCATGAAATTTTCCGGCCGGGCGATGGACGGCTTTACGACCGTGATTTTATTGCAGTTGTTGATTGGCAGCTCTATTATGACCAGCCTTGGGATGATCGGAATCTATCTGACGAAGATTTATAAGGAAGTAAAGGGAAGACCGAGATATCTGATTTCAAAATGCATCAAAGGTGGTGAAAGGAAATGTTAGGTATCCTATACTTGTTTCTTTGCTTTGGAGTAGGATGGGCAATCTGTTCCTATGCATTTCCTGATTTGGCGAGAAGGACCGAGGCTTCCTACGACAGGGGAAGTATCAATGTCAGTCCTTGGCTATTGTGCCTTCCTGCATGGTTTATTACCGGTGTACTGGCATTGACCTGGCCCGTTTACCTAACTGCATATTTGGCCGCCAAGGGAACGGAAGCTCCCCTGGGGATTGCCAATGCCATCGTGCTGCCCGTTGCTTTCATAGCTTTTGGTATCGTTTACTATCGGAAGCGATTAAGGAACAGGGGTTCTGCGGATACCTTAGCTAATCCTTACCCCAGGATGGGATGGCAGGAGCTGCTGCTGGTGGTTGGTGTAACACTGCTTGCCTGTATACTGATGTGGTCAACCTTTTATGTGAAGGATGGACAATTGAACATCGGGGTATCGGTGTTCAGTGATTTCTCACCCCATATCGGGATGATCAGATCCTTCTCCTACGGCAATAATTTTCCTACCTCCTATTCACATTATGGAGGGGAGGATATCCGATATCATTTTATGTTCCAGTTCCTTGCGGGAAATCTGGAGTATTTGGGTCTTCGGATTGACTGGGCCTTCAATCTGCCCAGTATCCTAAGCTTGATCAGCGCCTTTTTGTTGTTCTATTTCTTAGCAGTGAAGCTTACGGGAAGGAAGCTGGCGGGACTTTTGGCCTGCCTGTTCTTTGCCTTCCGAAGCTCAAGATCCCTGTTTACCTATCTGGCAGGGCTACCAAAGGGGAGGATACTGGAGCGCCTCTCAAAAAATATTGATTTTATCGGAGACACACCCCATGAGGATTGGGGGCTTTGGAACCTCAATGTATATTGCAACCAGCGGCATTTGGCCTTGGGACTGGCAGTGATGTTCTTCCTCCTAATACTATACCTGCCGCCGTTTTTTGAACTATCCGAGGCTGTGAAGCAGCATCGCCTCAGGGCGGTCTCCGAGCCCGGTAAAAAGGGTTCTGCCCGGCGCTTTCCAGGACATGGACTGCTACTTTCGTTCTGGTCCTACCTAAAGGTAATCTTTTTTAGCCCGGAGGGTTGGAGAGTTCAGAATCTGAAGCAAGCCATCGCAGCAGGTATTTTGCTAGGAGCCCTGTCCTTCTTTCACGGAGCCGTGGTGATCGGCTGCCTGCTGGTATTATTCATGATTGCGGCGTTCTCGAGAAGAAGATTGGAGTTTGTGATCCTGGCGGTGCTAACCTTAGCACTTTCCTTTCTACAGACCAGCTTCTTTATTAAGGACTCTGTTGTAACCACCAAGCTTTTGTTTGGGTTTATTTCGGAAAATCCCACCTTGTTTGGAGCTGCCTCCTATCTGGAGAGATTATTGGGGATATTGCCCTTTGTCCTTTTGGGAGCCCTCTGTCTGGAGCGGGGGACGGGTCGTTATCTGATCCTTACCTTTACCATGCCTCTGATTTTTGCGTTCACGGTATCCTTAACGGTGGATGTTACCGTAAACCATAAATATATTATGATGGCCTGCATTCTGTTGGGGATCTATGCTGCCGGCTTTGTGGAGAAGCTTCTGACCAGAAAGGATATTCTGGTACGCCTGGTGGGTATACTGTTAATTTTGATGCTAACCTCCACCGGGGTCTATGATTTTACAACCCTTCTTAGGAAGAACAAAAAGGTGGGCCCTGTAATACTGGAGCTTCAAAATGAACTGACGGAGTTTGTCCGGGAAAACAGTAATTCAAAAGATTTATTCCTAACGAACAGTACAAATTATACGATCAATCAGCTGGTGTTCGGAGGGGCTATGCTTTATCAGGGTCATCAGTATTATGCCTGGTCCGCCGGTTATGACACAGCAAAGAGGGACCGGATGGTACGCAGAATGTATTCTGCCGATAGTCCGGAGGAATTGGACCGGCTGGTGAAGGAGAATGGAATCCGGTTTATCGTAGTCGGTATAGAGAATCGGGAGAGCACAGAATACGAATTGAATGAGGAGAATATCCGGTCCACCTATGAGTGCATCAAGGAAGTAGGGGAAGGGGAATGGAAACTCTCCATTTATGATACACTAAAATTACGAAATAAATAAATTCAGAGGAACGGAAAGAGGAGAGCAAAATGAAATTTAAATATGTAATTGTTGGAGCAGGACTTGCGGGACTGACTATGGCAGAGCGTATTGCCAATGTTCTTCAGGAGGAGGTTCTCGTAATTGAGAAGAGGGGGCATATCGGTGGTAATGTATATGATTCCTATAATGAGGATGGAATATTAATTCATAATTACGGGCCTCACATTTTTCACACGAATGACAGGGAGGTTTATCAGTACCTATCCGGCTTCACGAGATGGAATGATTTTTGGCATAGGGTTCTTACCTATGTGGATGGCAACCTGATTCCGATGCCCATTACGGTGGAAACGATTAATCAGCTGTATCATCTGAACTTAAGCTGCTTTGAGGTAGAGGATTTCCTAAAGAAGCAGTCGATTGACCTGGAGGAGATCAGAACTAGCAAGGATGTTGCCTTGAGTAAGGTAGGACAGGATATCTACGAGAAGATCTTTGAGACCTATACGAAGAAGCAATGGGGAATTGACCCTGCTGAGCTGGATACCTCTGTGATTTCCAGAATTCCGATCCGCTTGAACAGAGATACCAGGTACTTTGCAGACAAATATCAGGGAATGCCCACCCATGGCTATACGAAGATGTGTGAGAACATGGTGAAGAATAAGAAGATCAAGCTTCTGCTAAATACAGATTACAAGGAAGTAATCGATCAGCTCTCCTATGAAATGCTGATCTATACCGGGGCGGCGGATGAGTATTATGACTATAAATACGGTAAGCTAAGCTATCGTAGCATCAATTTCGTATTTGAGACCCATGACAGGGAGGAGTATCAGGAGGCTCCGGTGGTAAACTACCCCAATGACTATGACTTTACCCGAATCACGGAATTTAAGAAGCTATCCGGTCAGGAGCACAAGAAAACCACGATTTGTAAGGAATTCCCCACCTCCGAAGGGGAACCCTATTATCCCTTCCCGACGAAGAACTGCAAGGCTCAGTATGCTTTGTATGAGGAAGAGATTAAGAAAGAGGAGCGAGTATTATTCATTGGCCGCTTGGCAGAATACCGTTATTATAATATGGATGCCGTGGTAAGAAGAGCACTGGATGTGTTCGAGCAGATAAAAGCAAAGGAAAGATAAAAGCTGCGATCCCATGATGCAGGAGAGAAAGCTGTGATCTAAGGGCGGAAGGGAGATTATGATGGACAAATTATACATTGTCATTCCGGCTTATAATGAGGAAGCAAATATCAAGCAGGTGATAAAGGATTGGTATCCGATTGTCGATAAAATCGGAAATGACAGCAAACTGGTCATCATTGATGACGGAAGCAAGGATTCCACCTTCCGGATCATGAAGGAGTTGGCAGAGACACTACCTGCCTTTGAACCGGTGACAAAGCCGAACGGAGGTCATGGTGCTACGGTTCTGTACGGCTACAATTATGCCCTGAAGGCCGGTGCGGATTACATCTTCCAGACAGATTCAGATGGGCAAACTCTTCCCCAGGAATTCTGGTCCTTCTGGGAGCAGAGGAAGAATTACGACATGGTAATCGGACATAGGAAGGGCAGACAGGACGGACTTTCCCGAGTCTTTGTTACGAAGACACTGAAGCTTGTTCTTTGGCTGTGCTTCCATGTAAGAGTAACAGATGCAAATACACCGTTTCGGCTGATGAAGGCAGAAACGCTGAAGAAGGATATCCACTTGGTGCCGGAGGGCTTCAATCTGTCCAATGTGCTGATTTCAGTAATCTATGCGAAGAAAAAGCATAAGGTAAGCTATCAGCAGGTCACATTCAGGCCGAGACAGGGTGGTGTAAATTCCATTAATATGAAGAGGATTTTCCGGATCGGAAGACAGGCACTGAAGGATTTCCGGCGGATCAATCAGGTACTGAAGAAACAGGTCTAGGAGAAGATTTATAATTATGAGAACCAAAACATTCAAATTGCTTATGGGGAATTGGTACATTTTGAGAGATGAGAAATATGATGGGTAGAATGAAAAGAGGAACTGGGATGCTGAGGAAAATAATATATGCCGTATCGGGAATTACCCTGGCGGTGCTCGGAAAATTTCTGCTGGGAGGGGATTATCTGCCCTTTTTGCAGTGGTGGGCTACGGTTTTGTGCCTTGGACTGATTTTTCTTCCGTTGACAGACTTAATATTCGGCTCCTTTGAAGACAGGGGATATCTTTTTTCTAAGACCATCGGCATAGCCATCAGCGGCTATCTGATGTGGCTCTTATCCTCCCTTCGTATCCTTCGCTTTTCTGCCGTTCATTGCCTCCTCACCACCGGACTCTGTCTGGCGATTAATCTTGCTGTAATGCTCATCAGATATAACAGGTCCAGGAGACTGAAGGCGGGAGAGCATGTCAGAATACACAGACCCTCCATGTTTCATAAGGATACAATGGAACTCATGATTATGGAGGAGCTCCTTTTCTTTGGGATCTTCCTGTTGTTCATTTATATCAGGGGTTTTAAGCCGGAGGCTTACGGTACGGAGAAATTCATGGACTATGGGTTCATGACTACAATGAATCGGACGGATTATATGCCACCAAAGGATTTCTGGTTTGCCGGTACGACACTGAATTATTATTATGTGGGCCAATTTATGGCAACCTTTCTTTCAAAGCTTTCCTTTGTAGGAACTGCGAAGGGCTATAATCTTATGCTAATGATGACCGGAGCCTTTACCTTTGTACTTCCCTTTTCCATCGCCTATCACCTGATGCTAAATTATAGAAGGGAGCGCAGTAGCCGGAAGGGAGTACTACCTGCTCTAAGCGGTGTTCTGGCAGGACTGGGGGTATGCTTGGCAGGAAATATGCATTACCCCATTTTCAAATGGGTGCTTCCTTTTTATCAAAAAAACATTCAAAAAAGTAAGGAGATTTACCGCTATTGGTTTCCGGATGCCACAAGATACATTGGCTATCATCCGGAGACTACGGATAAGACGATCCATGAGTTTCCGGCTTATTCCTTCGTGCTGGGAGACCTTCATGCCCATGTAATCAATCTTCTGTTTGTGATCACCGTGCTGGGAATTCTATTGGCATGGTTGCTGGGACGCAGGGAGAAGAAAATTATTCAGGAGAATCCGAAGGAGGATCGTATCGCTCTGATCAAGGAGGTTTTCCATCCCTCCATCCTTATGCTGGGATTTTTTATCGGCTTGTTCCATACGACAAATTTCTGGGATTATCCTATTTATTACGTGGTTTCCGGTGCTGTTATTCTATTTTCAAATTTGATTGTATATAATTTTAAGGGGAAAGCTTATCTTCTGACAGCATTTCAAGGAATTCTCATACTGGTCCTGGGGGAGATCATATGTCTACCCTTCACCTTAAATTTCAACCAGATTTCGGCCACTCCGCTTTTAACAGTAGCGAGAACTCCCATATATCAATTGGCTGTTCTGTGGGGGCTTCCTATTGCTACGGTAATCGCCTTTTTGTTATACACTGTCTCAGATGATTTTGAGAGAAGGAGACAGCGGAATAGGCGGAAGCAGCGGAAGCTTTCAAACAAGGTCAGAAATCCTAAGAGTACTAAGGAAAAAGCATTGCTTATGTACATGCAGGGGCTGAACAGTTCTGAATTATTTATCCTTACCATTGGTCTGTGTGCAATTGGTTTGATTTTGCTGCCTGAGATTGTCTATATCAAGGATATCTATTCAGGGGATTATAAAAGAGCCAATACGATGTTCAAGCTTACCTACCAAGCCTTTGTCCTGTTCGGAATCTGCTTTTCCTTTATTCTGATCAGACTGCTTGCCTATGGCAGAACCCGCCGGCAGAAGCTATCAGCCGGGGTGGGCCTGTTCCTCTTCCTCCTGACTCTGTTCTATGTACGCAATGCCACAGAAGCCTGGTATGGTAATATTTTTAAGCCGGAAGGATACAAAGGCATTGATTCTACGGCTTTTATGAAGGATGAGCTACCGGAGGATTATGAAGCGACGAAGTGGATTCTGGAAAATATCGAGGGTACTCCCGTTATGCTGGAAGCCAACGGTGATAGCTACACCATATATGAACGAATTTCGGTTATTACAGGCCTTCCTACGGTACTGGGCTGGTATACCCATGAAAGATTATGGAAGTCGGAGCCGGATGTAACGGATGAGATGGTGACTGCGATATTGGATGAGCGTGCCGCTGACATAGAGATTATCTATACCTCCGACGAGGAAGCGGCAGTCAGGAGCCTTCTGCAAAAATACGATATCTCATATATCTATGTGGGAGGACCGGAAGAGAAGAAGTATGGATCGGTGAATCATGAGCTGATCAGGAGACTTGGAACAGTTGTTTATGAAGCTCCGGATCTTGATATGAGATATGAGACCTATATCGTCAAGGTAAAATAAGAAATACTCCTATAGATAATATGTGAAAATGTTCCTATAGGTTAAATAAGAAAATACTCCTATAGGTAATACGAGAAAATGTTCCTATGGGTAAGATAAGAAAATACTCCTAGGAAAATGAGAAAATGCTCTAAGTAAAATGAGAACATTCTCTTTTAGGAAAATAAGAAAATACTCTTTGATTGACAATAAGGAACAGCAGAGGATTACAATGGATTATGATTGAGGTGCAGTATGAATTGTTTTAGTAAGAAGGCTTTCCATTACGGAAAGTATATGATTGGCTTGGGCACACTGATTTTATTTCTCTTCCTCAGTAAGGGCAAGGTACTGGCGGTTACAGATTATCCATACCTGATCAAGGTAAACAGGTACCAGAATACAATTACAATCTATGAGAAGGATCAGACCGGTGCCTATAATGTACCTATCAAAGCAATTGTCTGCTCGGTGGGGAAAAAGGGGACAGAAACAGTACTTGGTACCTTTCAGACAAAGGGGAAATATCGCTGGAAGGCTCTGATGGGAGATGTGTGGGGTCAATATTCCACCAGAATTGTTGGTGGAATCCTGTTTCATTCTGTTTATTATTATGAGAACGGCAATCCGGCATCCCTTTCAGTCAAGGAATTCAATAAGCTGGGAAGTCCCGCTTCCCATGGCTGTATTCGTATGACAGTCATGGATGCAAAATGGATTTATGACAATTGTCCGGTAGGAACTACAGTCATAATCTATGATGATAAGAAAAGTCCCGGACCATTGGGAAAGCCGGAAGCGATTAAGATAACATCAGCCCTTCGGTGGGATCCTACCGATCCGAGCAAGGATAATCCATATAGGGCAAATGTACCTACGATTACTGGTGCGAAGGACAGAACAATTGCCTGGGGCGAGGAAATTGACCTGAAGAAGGGGATTAAAGCAAAATCCTCCGCAGGAACAGATCTCACCAAGAAAATTATAGTAGAAGGTGCCGTAGATCCGTATCAAGCAGGTACATATAAAATCACATATTCCGTTGCGGATGCCTTAGGTAGATCCAGCAGCAAGAAAGTTACCGTAACCGTGGAGGATAGCCCGGAGCTTCCGGAGTTTGTAGGGATCCGTGACAGGGTAGTGGCCGATAAGGCTCAGATCACCGAAGAGGAGGCAATGAAGGGAGTCAGAGTATTTCAGGGAGGTAAATCACTAAAGAAAAGCAGTGTTGAGGTTATGATTGAACGGAGCTCGAAGAAGGTATATAAGGCAATATACAATGTATATGCCGGAAACGCTCTGCTGATATCACAATCAGCGAAATTCCTTATTGATGATGAAGCACCGGTATTCTCAGGAATCAGCGACAGGGTACTGGAGCCTGGGCAGATTCCTGACCGTGAATACGCCCTCCAGGGAGTGAGTATCACAGATAATTATTCGAAGATGAGACCGGAAGACATTCAGGTGACAATAGAAGAGGTACAGAATGAGGGACCTGGCTCCGACCTAGCTGAAGGTAGCATAGAGGGGCTGCCGCAGGAGGGCAATATCACTGTCCCTGACACTTCGGTGAAGCAAGCACATTACCTTGTGATTTATGAAGCCATGGATGAGGTCGGAAATGTAGGAAAAAGTACAGTACATTTTTATTATTGACAGAAAGGGAGATTTTGGTTAATATAATGTAAAATAAAGGGGAGGGGGAGTCCTATGATCATCGTAAGAGAGCGATTACATACCATGGATTTACCGGTGTTATTTAGCTGGTTCATTATCTATAGCTGCATTGGCTGGGTATATGAGACTTCCTACTGCTATCTTACAACCGGAAGAATGATGAACAGGGGGTTTTTATACGGACCTATGATCCCGATCTATGGATTAAGTATACTTGCTATGATTATTCTGTTCTCAGATCGGTGTAAAAGCATCCTGTCGCTGTTTTTATCCTGTGCACTGGTTGCTACAGCCATTGAATATTTTAGCTCCTATTGGATGGAAGTGGTTTTCCAGAGAAGATGGTGGAATTATTCGAATATGATGTTTAACATTCATGGTCGCATCTGCTTAGGTGCTTCACTGATGTTTGGACTATGTGGGGTGCTGTTTGTTCGCTTTATCCATCCCCTCATTCTCAGGTTCCTGAGCTCCTTTACAGATGCCTTTCTTCGGAAGGCTAACAGGGTATTACTTACATTATTTGTACTTGATGTACTATTTTCTTTCAGAAGAAGCTTGTTATAATACATATTTTAAGGTAAAATAGAATTATAAAAAGAATACAGCAGGCAGAAGCCTTATGACGTCTGCCTGCTGAAATTTTATCCGTAAATCAAAAAAATGAGCCTTTCAAGAGCCTGAGGTCCATAAATTGCTAATTATGATATATTATTCATAATAGACAGAAAATCAAAGTTCCCATAGGTTTGGGGCACAATATGAAAGGAGCAGATGTAATGAACAAATTCTCTGAAATTACTCCGGAATTAATGAATTTAGCTGATGTGATCAAGAAGAACAATGTAATTGACCCTGAGCTTTACACAAAATATGATGTAAAGCGCGGGTTGAGGGATGTCAGCGGAAAAGGTGTGCTGACAGGACTGACTGAAATCTGTGAGGTACGTGCCTATACCATCGTGGATAATGATTATGTGCCCTGTGAGGGGAAGCTCTTCTACAGAGGAATCGATGTAGAGGAGATTATTGATGGCTTTATCAGGGACAAACGCTTCGGCTTTGAGGAAGTGACGTATCTGCTGATGTTTGGTGAACTGCCAAGTAAGAAGAAGCTGGAGGAATTTAACCTTCTTCTGGAAAAGTACCGCGAGCTGCCTCCGAGCTTTGTACGTGACATTATCATGAAGGCACCCAGTAAGGATATGATGAATACACTGGCTCGAAGTGTTCTGACGCTGTATTCCTATGATGAGAAGGCAGATGATATCTCCATTGAGAATGTGCTGCGCCAGGGGATTCAGCTGATTGCCCTATTCCCCTTACTCTCCGTATACGGCTATCAGGCACACAACCATTATCAGTATGGAGAAAGTCTTGTAATCCATCCGCCGAAGGAGGGGCTTTCCACAGCGGAGAACATCCTCTATATGCTCCGTCCAAATAAGAAGTATACGGAGCTGGAAGCTAAAATCCTGGATATAGCCCTGGTACTTCATGCAGAGCATGGCGGCGGTAATAACTCCACCTTCACCACCCATGTGGTATCCTCCTCCGGAACGGATACATATTCTACTGTAGCAGCCTCCATTGGCTCCCTAAAGGGACCGAAGCATGGCGGAGCGAACATCAAGGTAATGCAGATGTTTGAAGATATGAAGAAGAATGTTAAGAATTGGGGGGACGAGGAGGAGGTCGGAAGGTATTTATCCGATCTATTGAACAAGAAAGCCTTCGATAAAGCAGGACTGATCTATGGAATGGGGCATGCGGTCTATTCCCTGTCCGATCCGAGAGCAAATGTCCTTAAGAGCTATGTGAAGAGCCTGTCCGAAGAGAAGGGATTAATGAAGGAATTTACCCTATACGAAACAGTAGAACGGCTAGCTCCTGAGATTATTGCGAGAGAACGCAAGATGTATAAGGGTGTTAGCGCTAATGTTGATTTCTACAGCGGCTTTGTATATCATATGCTTGGCCTTCCGATGGAGCTGTACACACCGATCTTTGCGATCGCCAGAATATCCGGCTGGGTTGCTCACAGGCTTGAGGAGCTGAATAATGCGGGTAAGATCATTCGTCCTGCTTATAAGAGCGTAGCAAAGCATAAGGAATATAGAGATTTAGATGGCAGAGCGGAGGAATAGGAATACCGACTGCATGTAATTGATTAGCGAAATTAAATGAAAAAGAAAGCTCCGGTCCTGTACTCTGGCTCCCCTAGCTTTCTTTTTTGTTTCAAGGAAAAGACATAGATGATCATTTATTTTTTCATTTTATCTTGATTTCGACATTATTTGAATTAATTTCTAGTGTAGTTCAAATTGTTCTGCATATACTAATATCGTAACAAAGGAAGTTGAGTTCAAAAAGGAATGCTTCAATCATTTCTTAGTTCCTTCCGATGTTACTTCAAATAAATGTTTGGATAGCAGTAGCTTGGAAACGAAACGTAAACAACAACACAAATTATCCAGAAAGACTGCAGCCCAGTCATAAGGATAAGAAAATGGAGGAGTTTATATGTCAAGAAGAAACAGAACAGAGATACCGGAGGCACGAGAAGCATTGGATCGATTCAAATACGAGGTTGCAAATGAACTCGGAGTTCCTTTAAAGCAAGGCTATAACGGGGACTTAACCTCATATCAGAATGGTTCTGTTGGCGGCTATATGGTAAAAAAGATGATCCAGGAGCAGGAGAAGCGTATGGCTGGTAAATAGCCAGGTATGAGATGGTTTAGCGTATATGCTTTTGCATTAAAATTAAAGCCTGTCGAGCAATCGACAGGCTTATTGTTTGCGAATGATTGAACAATGATTTCCAGGGATTAATTTATTGCCAATGCTTGGTATAGAGGAATAAGAATCATCTTGAAATAATTTACAGGATAGGATAAACTACTCTTAAAATGGTTGACAAATGTTCATAATATAATAAAATAAATAATATAACGATTGTCTTTTATGTTCGTTTAGGTGGGTAAAAGGTATGAGAGTAATAGCAGGTAAAGCCAGACGGTTGCAGCTTCGGACTCCGGAGGGCTTCGAAACAAGGCCGACGACTGATAGGACAAAGGAAACCCTATTCAATATATTAAATCCTTACTTGGCTGATGCCGACTTCCTAGATCTTTTCTCCGGAAGCGGTGCAATCGGAATAGAGGCATTATCCAGAGGAGCGAAATATGCAGCATTTGTGGATAACAATCCTTCGTCCTTGGAATGTATTAAGGCCAATTTAAAAACGACGAAGCAGGATCATCAGGCCGATGTGCTGGCGATCACTGCAGTGGAAGCGATTCGAGCCTTAGAGCTTAAGGGTAAGGTTTTTGATATTGTTTTTATGGATCCACCCTATAATCAGATGCTGGAGAGGGAAGTGCTGGAAGCATTGCAAAACTCCAACATCATTTATTGTGATTCCATTATTGTTGTGGAAGCCTCCCTCAAGACAAGCTTTGATTATCTTGAACAGACCAGATTCAGAATTTATAAACAGAAGGAATATAAGACAAATCAGCAT
This sequence comes from Bacillota bacterium, assembly GCA_023435645.1. Lineage (GTDB taxonomy): Bacteria > Bacillota > Clostridia > Lachnospirales > Lachnospiraceae > Mobilitalea. The sequence goes on along the minus strand of JAEYRK010000001.1, from coordinate 66,877 downwards.
GTTTTTATAGAGGTCAAATAAACCGTACATGCCATAGGAAAGGAATAAGATGAAAAAAGGAATTTACCCCGGAAGTTTTGACCCTATTACGCTAGGACATCTTGATATCATTATCCGGGCGTCCGGTTTAGTAGATCAGCTTACGATTGGTGTACTTCGGAACAGCTCCAAGAGGCCGTTATTCACTGCGGACGAACGGGTGGAATTAATAGAGCGGGTCATTCGCAAATATCCAGAATTATCTCATGTTAAGGTTGAGGCCTTTGATGGCCTGTTGGTGGATTTTGCCAAACAGAAGAATGCATCCTTGATTGTCAGAGGATTTCGGGCAGTCACTGATTTTGAATATGAGCTACAAATTGCGCAGATGAATCATAAGTTAAATCCGAGCATTGATACCATATTCTTTACTACCAGTGTAGAATATTCCTATCTAAGCTCCAGCGCAGTGAAGGAAATTGCCAGCTATGGTGGCGATATCAGAAAGTTCGTACCAGAGAGCATTGTTCAGTCCGTATACGATAAATATAATATAATAAGGAGTGTTTGAAATGGGAGCAAGCAGAATTGAACAGTTAATTGAGGACATTTATGAATTCGTTGAAAGCTGCAGAATGCAGCCATTGTCAAGCACCAAGGTGATTGTTCCGAAGGACGAGCTGTATGATTTGTTGGATGAATTAAGACTTAGGACACCGGATGAGATCAAGCGTTACCAGAAGATTATATCGAACAGGGATGCCATTATTGCTGATGCTGAGAGTAAGGCGGAAGGAATTTTGATGCAAACCAGGGAGAAGGCAAAGGAGCTTCTGAATGAGCATGAGATTATGCAGCAGGCCTACTATGAAGCCAATGAGATGATTATGCAGGCTTCCCAGGAGGCAGACAGGCTACGCAGAGAAGCCCAACAGGAGGCTGACCAGCTTCGGACTGGTGCTCTGGTTTATTCCAACGAAGTTTTATCAGAGGTAGAACGGGTAGTAGCAAACGCTTATGAGAATGCATTATCCAGGTATGACAGCTTCATCGGTACCCTAAGGAACAGTCTTGAAATCATCAGCAATAACAAAAGGGAGCTCAGCGAGCAGCTGTATCCCCAGGAGAAGGCACAGGATACCTATAGCAGTAATTCTTATCAAGAAGAAGAGTTCGATTTTGATGAGAACACCTTCTTAAATGATGTCAACTAATTCGGAGTAAGGTTACATAGGTCATTGTAATTAGAAATGTTACAAGAGCATTCAATAGTTTAACCAAAAAATATGCTTTGATAGATAGTCCCGAGTCTCCAAGTACACTCTTGGTTTGAGCCATACCGGAAAAGCCACCAAAGGAGGTCAGTACTGCAGCCAGGACTATTTTTATGCAACTACCTATCGGAAGCTTACAGATCTGGTTGATTCCGGTCGTAATCTCCAGGATCCCCATAAAGGAAGCCTTCAGAATCCCGATCGCAGGTACGGTCTCGTTCACAATCTGCGCCAAAATGGAGAACAGTATGATATAGCCACCGATTTTGGTGATTACCTCAAAGCCATTCATGATGGATTGATCCACCATATCGAAGGAAAAGCGGACAGAGTTGGGGCGTTTCATACCCTTTGTGGCAGTAGCTATTGTGCCTCTTCCTTGATATGGTTCGACTTGTACGCTATTCCCTAGCGGCTTAGGTGCAAAGGCTAGAGTACTTTGCGTATCTTTCATCTGAGCGCGAACATAACGGAACATCAACGCGCTGATGATGGAGGAGCTATAAATGATAACGAATAAGGGTAGTCTGAATCGGGGAAGCTGTAATTGATTGATTGCAATATAATTCATGATAAATATCGGACTGGCATTGTTGCACATTAGAAGAAGGAAATTGCCCTCCTCTCTGCTGATCCGTCTTTCATGGACCAGATCTGCGGAGGATTTGGCACCCATCGGGATACCGGACAGGAAGCCTAAGAGCAGGGGATAACAGCCATCATGACTTAAGCGGAACAATCTTCCCAGGACCGGATACAGGAAACGGCTAATTTGCCCTGCAATATTTAGCCGAATCATCAGATTAGAGAGGATAATAAAGGGCAGCAGGTTGGGAAGTACATTGAGAAACCATAACATCAGTCCGGTGCTTGCCCCTTGATAGGATGCATAGGGGAACAGGAATATCAGTAGAAAGAAAAGTAGGATAGCACCTTTGATGAGTTTATTTTTATATTTGATCAGGGACATATCAGACTCCTAAAGGAAGGTCAGTTACTATAATTTATTGGATGAGATACAGGTTTATTCAAAGTATTCATATATTAATGGAAAAGGGCAAAAGGAGATGTTGGAATGGCAAAAAATACGAAGTTACCAAAAAGGAATGAAGTGGAAAAGCAATTCACCTGGGCGATCGAGGATCTGTATGCTACGGATGACCAATGGCAAAAGGAATATGATGAGTTAAAGGCCTTACTTCCAAAGCTCGCTGAGTACCAGGGAAGACTGGCGAAATCAGGGGAGATTCTGCTCAGCTTCCTGAAGCTATCCGATGAGATCGGAAGACTGTTGGAGCGGGTTTATGTCTATGCAAACCAGAAATACCATGAGGATACCGCCAATGCAGTTTATCAGGATCTATCCAATAAGGCCAATATGCTTTCTGTACAGGTGAACTCCGCTATGGCATTTGCTACACCGGAGATTTTGTCGATTCCGGAGGAGGTTCTGGTACAGTTTAAGGTCGAGAATGAGGAGCTGAAGCTCTATGATTTCCATCTGAAGGATATCCTCAGGCAGAAGCCCCATGTCCTGTCAGCAGAGATGGAGAGCCTTTTGGCGGATGCAGGGGAGATTGCTGAGGCTGCGGACAGTATCTTCTCCATGTTCAATAATGCGGATATCAAATTCCCTGAAATAAGGGATGAGAACGGCGAGCTGGTCAGAATAACCCATGGAAGATATGGACAGCTATTGGAAAGCAATGACCGGAGAGTGAGGAAGGAGGCCTTTGAAGGAGTCTATTCCACCTTCGGGAGCTTTAAGAATACCTTAGCTGCTGCCTTCAGTGCCAATGTAAAGCAGGAATCCTTCTTTGCCAAGACCAGAAAATATGAATCTACCCTGGAGAAAGCGCTGGATGGTACCAATATTCCGGTGGAGGTCTATCAGAACCTGATTTCCGCGGTTCATGATAATATGGAGCTGATGCACCGTTATGTGACCTTACGGAAGAAGCTGCTGAACCTCCCGGAGCTTCATATGTACGATCTTTATACCCCTCTGGTACAGGATATCAAGATGGAGCTACCCTTTGAAGAAGCAAAGGAGCTTGTTGCCAAGGGACTGGAGCCTCTGGGTATGGAATATCGGAGGATTCTTGAGGAGGGCTATCAGAGCCGTTGGATTGATATCTATGAGAATGAGAATAAGCGGAGCGGAGCCTATTCCTGGGGTGCCTACGGAACCCATCCCTTTGTTCTCCTAAACTATAATGAGACTCTGAATAATGTATTTACCCTGGCTCATGAGATGGGGCATGCAATCCACAGCTATTTATCGGACAGGACACAGCCCTATGTCTATGCGGGCTATAAGATCTTCGTGGCAGAGGTGGCCTCCACCTGTAATGAGGCACTGTTGATTGACTATATGCTAAAGAACACGGAGGATAAGAAGCAGAAGGCCTACCTGATCAATCATTTCCTTGAGAAATTCAAGGGGACACTGTTCCGTCAGACGATGTTCGCGGAGTTTGAGATGATTACCCACCGGATGGTGGAGCAGGGTGAGAGCCTGACAGCGGATGCCCTGTGTAAGATCTATCATGATCTGAATGTGGAATACTTCGGTCCGGATATCGTAATCGATCCTGAGATTGATATGGAGTGGGCAAGAATTCCTCATTTCTATACTGCCTTTTATGTGTATCAGTATGCTACCGGCTATTCGGCAGCAATTGCCCTGTCCAGAAGAATTCTTAAGGAAGGGAAGCCCGCAGTGGAGGATTATATCCGTTTCTTAAGCAGCGGCAGCTCCAACTATCCGATCGAGCTTCTGAAGGCAGCAGGGGTTGATATGAGCACGAAGGAACCGGTAAATCAGGCGCTGGCCCTGTTTAAGGAGCTGCTGGATCAGATGGAAGAGCTGATGAAGTGATAAAATTCTGTTATGCTTTCACGCAGAAGTTATAAAAATTATATTTGAATAACAAAGAGTGCACCTCAACAGGAAGTGCACTCTTTGATTACAAATGAATGTCCTTACAATGCATAAAGCCAACCAACCCTGTCTATATGTGTTTCTTTATATATAGTTTGCATGCTTTTATTATGAGAACCAGGGCATATATCGTAAATACTAAAAAGGCTAATAAAATAATTGAGACCAATACTTGTGATATTACAATCCAATTCATGTATAACCGCCTCCTATATATATATAGTACCATTAAATGGGTAAATATTCAAGTAATTTACATACTGGCTTTCATCTGATTGCCGGGAGGTCATGATAGAACGGATGAGTGTTACTATATAGATGATATATCAGCAGGAGGATCATATCAGGTCACAGGATGATTATTCCACGTTTATATTCATTTAACAAAGCCGTGTTATACTTCCCATAGACAGCCTGGTTATAGATATGGGACGCGAAGATATCCTCGGCAAGCATCTGCCTGCCTAAGGGTTCCAGCGTACTGTCTGCTCTCGACACCTTCGTTATGACCGGGATGTGGCCAATCTCTGTAATTCTTCTGAGGAGCTGGGAGGATGCTCTCCTTAAGCCCAGGACTCTTCCATAGAAGGAGCAGCCGTTTTTCATGTAATCCTGAAGGGTATCATCCGTAATATTAAGGAGAAGATGGGCCAAGGCGCGGCTGATCCTGGTGTGGGTTACATTTCTTGTCTTGATTTGCTTCGTCAGCTCTGCGATACTGAGGTAGGTATTCTGAATATTCATCATTCGGTCTGCCAGATCGGGACTGATATCCACATAGGATGTGAGGGAGCTGCTGCTCTCAGTCAATAGCTTATAGATGAGTATCTGTGCAAAATCCTCTTCCGTGATAGGATAGGAGATATGATACTGCTCCTTAAGGATTGCATAGACATCCTCCGGTACGCTGCTGCGAACTCCTGATAACCCAAGGCCATGGTCCGCGGTCTGAAGAGCATTTCTTATGGCAGTAGCGGAGCTAATCACATGCCCATCATTTTTGTCATTGTCCTTAGATAAGGATGATAGCGAAAAGGTAGGAGCAGCTTCGTGCCTCTGATCGGATAGAGTTGCCTCATGGTAATGAGCGGTCTGCCTGGTAATTGTAATCGGTGCTATGGTGGAGGAGAGTTTTTTCAGAGCCTTGATGTATTCAAGGCCTAGGATATTATTGGGCTCGGATAATACAGAAGCGACCTTTTGGTAAGCCTCAGGGGTCTCGGAGGAAGCATACATATGCTCCACAGCCTTTGCTCTGGCTGCCGGGTAAGTCAAGCCCTCCTTCACATAAGAGAACAGAGTTTTCTCATAAAGCTCCGGTGCCTGAAGCAGTAAATCAGCGGCTTCCTCCAGTAATGCAATGTCCCCGCATTCACTTCCAAAGCACAGATAATCTACGATTCCCAGCTTGCTTAGGAGGGAAACGGCGCCCATGGCAAAGTATTCTGCACTGCCGGTGGCATAGCAGACCGGCAGCTCCAGTAGGAGGTCCACACCGTTATTTAGCGCCATTTTGGTGCGGCTATATTTGTCTATGATGGCAGGAGTTCCCCTCTGGACAAAATTACCGCTCATCACTGCGACTACATAATCTGCCCCGGTGAGCCTCCTAGCCTCTTCAATATGATATTTATGGCCGTTGTGGAATGGATTATATTCCACGATGATGCCTGTAACCTTCATAATAACCTCCAGCATGCTGCAAAATTCTGTCATTTATTCATATATATAGTGAAAATAGACCGTGGATTATTCCATCAATGTATGTCCAATCCTTAATTTGGCTATATCAGTATAATATAGCTAGATTATATCGAAAGCTCCAAAAAAAGACAAGTATATGATACCAAATACCTGATAAAGTTAACAAAAAATACTTGTTATTAAAGCATGGATGCACTATAATAAAATTTATGGGTTTTACGATAATATGTATATACTAATTCTGTACTAAGATGTTAGGAAGGAGAAAACATCATGGGATTTATTGATGTAATCAAAGAAAGAGCAAGGAAAAACATGAAGACAATCGTGTTGCCGGAGACAAGTGACAGAAGAGTACTTGAGGCTGCACACACAATTCTCGCTGAAGGAGTTTCCAATATCGTATTAATCGGTAGCAGCGAAGAAATTGCTAAAAACGCACAGGGTCTGGATCTATCCAAGGCAACAGTGGTTGACCCTAACCATACAGACAAGCTGCAGTCCTATGTGGATCAGTTTGTTGAACTGAGAAAGAGCAAAGGAATGACACCGGAGGAAGCAAGAGAGCTGCTGACAAAGGACTACCAGTATTTTGGTATGATGATGGTAAAGACCGGGGATGCAGACGGCCTGGTATCCGGAGCAATTCACTCCACTGCAGATACCTTACGACCTGCCCTTCAGATTTTAAAGACAGCACCAGGAACGAAGCTGGTTTCTGCTTTCTTCTTGATGGTAGTTCCCAATTGTGAATTTGGGGCTGATGGTGCCTTTGTCTTTGCTGATTGTGGCCTTAATCAGAACCCGAATTCAGAGGAGCTGGCAGCAATTGCAGGCAGCAGTGCCAAGAGCTTTGAGCTACTGGTAGAAAAGGAGCCCGTTGTGGCGATGTTATCCCATTCCTCTAAGGGAAGTGCAAAGCATCCTGATGTGGATAAGGTGGTGGAAGCAACCAGAATTGCGAAGGAGCTATATCCTGAGGTTAATCTGGACGGTGAATTCCAGCTGGATGCAGCCATCGTTCCTGCGATCGGAGCTTCCAAGGCGCCGGGCAGTAAAGTGGCCGGTAAGGCAAATGTACTTGTTTTCCCCGATTTAGATTCAGGTAATATCTCATATAAGATTGTTGAGAGACTTGCTAAGGCAGAGGCTTACGGACCGATTACCCAAGGCATTTCAAAGCCTGTAAATGATTTGTCCAGAGGCTGTTCTGCCAATGACATCGTTGGCGTTGTAGCAATCACTGCTGTTCAAGCTTCAGCAGTAAAGTAGGTGGAGGAAAAGAAAATGAAGGTACTAGTAATAAATTGCGGAAGCTCATCATTAAAATATCAGCTGATTGATTCAGATACGGAGAAAGCATTGGCGGTAGGTATCTGTGAAAGAATCGGACAGGAAATCAGTGTCCTGAAGCATACTCCCGGGGAGGGAGATAAAATTGTAATTGAGGCCTCCATGCCAAACCATGAGGTAGCAGTTCAGATGGTTCTGGATGCCTTAACAGATAAGAATCATGGAGTGATTGCAGATCTGTCAGAGATTGGTGCTGTCGGACATAGAGTGGTTCATGGCGGTGAGAAGTTTGCTAAGTCTACGATCATCAACGAAGAGGTTATTACAGCGATTGAAGAATGTAATGATCTGGCACCCCTTCATAACCCGGCGAACCTGATCGGTATCCGTGCCTGTGAGAGCCTGATGAAGGGTGTTCCGATGGTTGCAGTTTTTGATACAGCCTTCCATCAGACCATGCCTGCGAAGGCATACCTGTATGGGCTACCTGTACAGTATTATGATAACTATAAGATCAGAAAATACGGCTTTCATGGAACAAGCCACAGCTTCGTATCAAAGCGTACCGCGGAATACTGTGGTCTGAATATTGAGAATTCCAAGATTATTGTATGCCATCTGGGCAATGGGGCCAGCATCACTGCTGTACTGAACGGTAAATCCATAGATACCAGCATGGGCTTTACCCCTCTATCCGGTCTGGTTATGGGCACCAGAAGTGGTGATATTGATCCCTCCATTATCGAGTTCATCTCCAAGAAAGAGAATAAGAACATCGATGAGATTATGAACCTGCTGAATAAGCAGTCCGGTGTACAGGGAATGTCCAATGTCTCCAGTGATTTCAGGGACATTAATGCAGCAATGGATACCGGTAATGAGCTGGCAAGAATTGCATTTGATGTGTTTGTATACCGTGTAGCTAAATACATCGGCGGCTATGTAGCGGCGATGAATGGCGTAGATGCCATTGCATTTACTGCAGGTGTAGGCGAAAATGACCATAAGGTAAGAGCAGAGGTGTGTGAATATTTAGGTTATCTTGGTATCACCATTGATCTGGAGGCCAATAAGGCAAGAGGGAAGGAAACGATGCTGACTACACCGGATTCCAAGGTGAAGGTAGCAATTATCCCTACCAATGAGGAGTTGGCGATTGCCAGAGAGACAGTTGCTCTGCTATAATTTGAATAGATAACTGAGTATCTGACAGTAAATTTTCTTTTTACTGCCAGCAGGTATATATTTTTTCGTTGACAAACAGGTAGCTACTAGTTATAATACAATATAGTGCGTAAAGATTACAAAGAAGCTTTTGCTAAGAGATATGGCAAATGCTTGCAGGGTGAAGAGATTCTTTTACAGAGCAAGCTCTGGGTAAGCTTTACATCAGATATTCGGAGACTATCATGCTAATATCATTATCAGAGATCATGACCACGAAGGAAAAAGTTGAGCGTATCCAAGCTCCCATAGAGATGGAAAGGTTCGTATTTCAAGGGAATTCTTATGAGTTTGCTGAGAAGAACGTTGTTGATCTTACAATTACTAATCTCGGAAACAGGATGGTATTGATAGAGGGCGGTACGAATATTTCTTTATCCTTATTCTGCGGCAGATGCCTAAAGAAGCTGACCTATCCGATGGATATTCATATCTCCAAAGAGGTTGATTTTAACCTGACGGCGGAAGAGCGGGCAGAAGGCTTGGATGAAACAAATTATATTATTGGATACAATCTGGATGTAGACCTATTAATCTATGATGAGATTTTGTTGGGTTTTCCGATGAGGCTATTGTGCAGTGAGGATTGTAAAGGAATTTGCAAGTCCTGTGGCTTGAATCTGAACGAGGAAACCTGTCACTGTGATAATACGGAATATGATCCCAGAATGTCAGTAATCCGAGATATATTTAACAATTTTAAGGAGGTGTGACTATGTCTATTTGTCCTAAGGGTAAAATATCTAAAGCAAGAAGAGACAGCCGTAGAGCTAATTGGAAAATGACTGCTCCGAATTTGGTTAAGTGCAGCAAATGCGGAGAGCTCATGGTTCCCCATAGAGTATGTAAGGCCTGTGGTTCTTATAACAAGAAGGAGATCCTTCCCCAGGCTGAATAACAGTAAAAGTAAGGCTTCCCGGATAATACTGGGAAGCCTTTTTTCGTAACGGGTAAGTCCTTAGGGCTTACCCGTTATCATATACTTAAGGATATGGTGAATGTATAATTCCAAATTCTTCTCCTGAAGGAGGAAATCCGTATGGACTTCAATGAAGGATAGCTTATCCTGAAGGCTCTGCTTAAAGACCGGTGAAAGAATCGGGTCATATAAGGGGGCAAAAACCCCCTGCTTTCTCGTATAACAATTGGAAGGCTTCGCCTTCTGACGGAATTCCTTATCTACAAACAGGGCCAGACTTTTATGAATGGCTGTATCCTCCTCCGGTAGATAATAATAATCCCTGTAATTATCATAAAAGTATTTCAACTCACCCTCATAAACCAGGACGGTCAGGAGGGCAGATTTATCATGGGCATTCAGATAAAACAGGTCATTCCCATAGCTAACCTGAGCCGGCAGGGAGAAGGAGAGCTCCAATCGTATGGAGAGCTTATCCCCTGTAATGCCGGCCTGAAGAATACGGAAGGGCTTATGGAAGAGATCCGTATAAAAAAGGATCGGCAGGATCTGTACCAGTCCCTTGACATCATCCTCATTATGAAGCAGCAGGGTATGTAATAGCTCCTCTGCATCTGTCACAGCAGTGGATTCCTTGGGAGCATTTCTAACCCTTCGCAGCTTCTCGATTTGCCTCTTCCCCAGATATCCCTGATAAACCTGGATCAGATCTCCGCCGTCCGAGCTATCCTCTCTGGCTACCTGAAGAAAGGCTTCTATGGATTTTTGCTTGTAATTACTAAGTTTTAACAGCTTCTTGATCGGAGTAATTCTTTGATACAGATCAATGCTTGTCAGAGCATCAAAGGAATAGGGAAGCTGATAATGCGCAATTTTCTTCTGTAGATAGGGGATATCAAAGCCGGAGCCATTGTAATGAATGAACACCTCATAATTCTTCAGAAATTCGAAGAAGAGGGAAATGATTTTCACTTCCTCCTTCAGCTCCTCGGAAAACCATTGGAGCATATGAAAGCTGCCTGCCTTATGGTAGACACATCCGATCAGATACAGATAAGTAGTTTCAGCAGCAAACCCGGTGGTTTCAATATCAAAAAATACAGTCTTTTCAAGGTCGTATTTGATGTCCAGCGGATATTGCAGAGTCAGCTCCACAGGGAAATCTCTGATGATCATATTGATATCTCCTTTCCGGCAAGTAAATATTCGCTTAACCTCGGCTTTTGAACATGGCTCTGGTGTATGTACCGAACATACATGTCTAAGGCCTCACAATTATCTAAAGTAATTATAAAAAAGCTCGAATCGAATAGCAAGTGATGAAGAAACTCAAATAAATATTCGTGATTACAGTTATTTTACCATAAGCTGCGGTAAACACCAAGTCAAAGAATAATGGAAGGAGTATTTTGGTAATGGATGTAGGAAATGAAATTTGATAAAAATTTTAGAATTATATGCTTTACTAAATGTTCTGGTATGATAAAATTATCCATAGGGTATCATGGCTTGAACATGGGATAATTGCAGAAGGGAGAAGGAATCGACGGATGTGGGAGATTAACTTTTTCGGAGAAGAATTTTATCAGATGTTCTACATATTCATGATCTACAGCTTCATAGGCTGGTGCTATGAAAGTCTATTGGTATCTATAAGAAAAAGAAGCTTTGTAAACCGAGGCTTCCTCAATGGGCCGATTCTACCGATCTATGGTAGCGGAGGAGTTATGATCTATCTGATCTTCTGGGACTACCGTGATCAGCTGCTTCTCTTATTCATAGGTAGCTGCATCCTGGCGACAGTGCTGGAGTATGTTACCTCTGTGATGATGGAGCTGCTGTTTCATACCCGCTGGTGGGATTATTCTAGCTACCGCTTTCATTTGCAGGGGAGGATCTGTCTTTCGGTATCCCTTCTATGGGGTTTCTATTCCGTATTGATGCTTCAGCTATTTCAACCGGGGATACATTGGATGATTCGCCTGATACCCAGGAGAATCGGAGAAATCACAGGATATGTTATATTCGTTCTGTTTCTTGTCGATATTATAATTACGACCATCTACACCGTGAAGTTTGATCTCCTTCTGAAGAGGCTTACCGTATTAAGGGAGGAGCTCCTAGAGTATGCCTTCATTGCCAGACTATACGACACGAAGGAAGAGATCAGAGAGAAGCTAACCGGCCTCCATCTGTCAGGGATATTCACGGAGCTGAAGACCTCCTTGGATTCAAAGCTCCATCATATCGCCGGTCACAGGAAGCAGGAGAATAAGGGTACAGGACAGGAAGCGGTAGCAGGAATGAAGGAATTATTGCATCGCTATCAGTCGCTGTCCATGAAAAAGATATATATCCGTATCCTAAAAGCCTTTCCTAGCATGAAGGCAGGCAAGCGGGAAACAGCGCTATATGATCTAAAAGAAAGGCTGTTCATGAAAGGGGTAAAGATGTTGAGAATTGATACAAGAGAAGAGATGACCGGAAGAATCAAGGGCTATTTAAGTGGCTTTCTCCGTGCTACGATCGTGGGGCTTTTTGTATTATTACAGTTTGTATTAATTTTTTATTTTACCTATAGCTTAAGAGGCTTTTCCGTATATCTGTATTATACATTACAGGTCCTTAGTATCATTATTATTATTGCACTGGTCAATGATGACCGGAATGTTTCCTATAAGATTAGTTGGATCTGCATCATTGCCATCCTGCCGATAACGGGTTTTCTTATGTTCATACTTTGGGGCAATCGAAGGGGGAAGAAAATTCACCGATCGATTCTTCAGAAGCTATCGAGGGGTAATCAATTTCTGCAGCGCCAGCCTGAGGTTATGAGGGAGTTTGAAGCAAAATACCCGACTAAGAGCCGGATGACCAGATACCTGGATGCCAATCACCTACCCTTATATAAGAATAATAAAATCGAATATTACCCGATGGCAGAGGATACCTTTGAAGCCATTTTTGAAGAGATGGAGAAGGCAGAGCATTTTATCCTGATGAACTTCTATATCGTAGGGGAAGGAGCGTTATGGGACAGAATGCATGCATTGCTTCTTAAGAAAATATCCCAGAAGGTCAGGGTCATGTTTCTCTATGATGATTTCGGAGCAATGCTTAGGACACCGAGGAATTTCAAAAAAAGCCTCGAAAGCGAAGGCTTTGAAATCCGGGTATTTAATCCGATCCATAAGTATACCGATAAGCTTTATATGAATTACCGTTCCCATCAGAAAATAATTGTTATTGATGGAAATATCGGCTTCACCGGTGGTATGAATCTTGCTGATGAATATGTAAATCTGGTTCAGCGGTTCGGGGTCTGGAAGGACAATGCAGTGAAGGTGACAGGGGATGCAGTATGGGGACTAACCGTAGCCTTCCTTCAGATGTGGGAGGCATCCTCCGATGGTGTGGAAGCAATCGATTATGAGGCCTTCCGGCCAACGAAGGTCTTCGAGGAGAATGAGGTCTTCTGCCATATCCTCGTGGATGGACCTGCAAATAACCCGAAGAATCCGGTTGAGAATATCTATAAGCAGATGATATATTACGCGAAGAAGGTATTGTACATTACAACACCTTATCTTATAATTGAAGATGATATGAGGGATGCACTGGTTACGGCTGCCGTCAGTGGAATTGATGTCCGAATCATTACACCCTACATCCCGGATAAGAAGAATGTGAAGCTGCTGACGAATTATAACTATGGTCGGCTGTTAAAGTCAGGGGTCCGTATCTTTGAATACAAACCGGGCTTTATCCATGCCAAGACAATCATCAGTGAGGATTCTGCCATCGTAGGAACCATTAACATGGATTATCGAAGCTTCCACCTCCAGTATGAATGCGGTGTATGGATCTGTAACCGGGAGGTAACCAATACCATTCGCATGGATTTATTGAAAACAATGGAGGAATGCCAGGAGGTAACCTATGAGGAATGGAGAAATAGGCCCTTACTGATGAAGCTGTACCAGATGGTATTGAATTTATTTTCAACCTTGATGTAAGTATAGCCTGTCCTATGGAGGGGCCCGAGGATGAGAATTGGAATTTCTCAGGTGCAGCATCAGGTGATGCTTCCTAAGGGATGTTTTAGGTGATGATTCAGGTATTACTTGTAAGGAGTGAATCAGGGGATATTGAAGGATAGCAGGGATGGGTAATCAGAAAGGAGTCAGCCAGCCATGTATACAAATGTATGTAAGCACTGCCATAAGGTATTTCGGTCCCGTTTAAAGGCCTATACCTGTGAGACCTGCAGGAAGGTGGATGATGACCATTTTGATGATATCGAGGCTTATCTTAAGGAATATCCGAACAGCAATGCTCTGCAAATATCGGAGGCGCTTGGGATTACCGCCTTTGAGGTTTTGAATTATCTGAAGGAGGGCAGGCTGAATATCTCAAGGGGACATTTTGAGAGGCTGCCCGAATAATAGGTAACAAGGGTGAAGAGAAGGATCAGAGAGTGAGTAAGTATACTATTAGGTGATAGAATCAGGGAACAAATCGGTATGAAAGATGTTGTAGATAAGAGAATGAGAAGCTTCCGGTGAAGCCGGAAAGAATGAGGTGACAGGATGATTGGATATCTGAAGGGGGAACTGGCAGAAATCAAAGAAAATTATGTGGTTCTTGAGACGGGTAATATTGGTTATGAGGTTTATTTACCCTCCTCCTCGATCATGGAGCTGCCCTCCAGAGGCACTGCTGTGAAGCTTTATACTTACCTCCATGTAAGGGAGGATGCCATCAGCCTGTTTGGCTTCTTAACCAAGGATGATCTGGAGATGTTTAAGCTCCTGATTACAGTCAATGGGATTGGTCCAAAGGGTGCCCTGGGAATTCTATCCTCTATTTCCGCGGACGATATCCGCTTTGCGGTTCTGGCAGAGGATGCGAAGACCATTGCTAAGGCACCGGGGATAGGAAGCAAGACAGCGAGCAAAATGATATTGGAGCTGAAGGATAAATTCAAGCTGGAAACTGCCTTTGAACAGAAGCTGATGAACCAGTCCGAACAGAGGGAGGGAGCCGGTATCTTCGGTAAGAAGGAGGAAGCAATCCAGGCCCTGACTGTTCTGGGATACTCCGGATCGGATGCCATGAGGATTGTAAATCAGGTGGACATCACAGAGGATATGACCTCAGAGCAGATTTTGAAGCTCTGCTTAAGGAAAATGTAATACTATAATTACAGTTTACTGATAAATGGAGAATGGCATGGCGAAGCGGATGATAACAACGGAAATCTTAGATGAGGACAGAAAGCTGGAGGGTACGCTGAGACCACAGCTGCTTGATGATTACATTGGTCAGGCTAAGGTTAAGGATAATTTAAAGGTCTATATAGAAGCAGCGAAGCAAAGGAAGGAATCCCTGGATCATGTGCTTTTCTTCGGTCCTCCGGGATTGGGAAAGACAACCCTGGCAGGAATTATTGCCAATGAAATGGGAGTAAATATTAAGATTACCTCCGGGCCAGCCATAGAAAAGCCTGGTGAAATGGCTGCAATACTGAATAATCTTCAGGAGGGGGATGTCTTATTTGTAGATGAGATTCACCGATTGAATCGCCAGGTGGAGGAGCTTCTTTATCCTGCGATGGAGGATTATGCGATTGATATTGTCATAGGGAAGGGAGCTTCCGCGAAATCCATCCGCCTGGAGCTACCGAAATTTACGCTGGTTGGTGCAACCACAAGAGCCGGTATGCTGACACCGCCCTTAAGGGACCGTTTCGGAGTCGTAAACCGTTTGGAATTTTATACGATCGAGGAATTAAAGCATATCATACTCCGTTCTGCGGAGGTTTTTCAGGTGGGCATCGACGAGGAGGGTGCTACGGAGCTGGCGAGAAGATCCAGAGGAACACCCCGATTGGCAAATCGCTTGCTGAAGAGGGTAAGGGACTTTGCCCAGGTAAAATATGACGGAAGAATTACAAAGGAGGTAGCAAGATTTGCCCTGGATCTGTTGGAGGTGGACAAGCTGGGCCTGGATCACATCGATCGGGAGATCCTTGTTACGATGATTGAGAAGTTTAACGGCGGCCCCGTAGGAATAGAAGCTGTGGCAACCACCATTGGGGAGGATGTCGGTACCATTGAGGAGGTCTATGAACCCTACCTGGTTCAGAACGGCTTAATTCTCAGGACACCGAGAGGCAGGGTGGCATCGGAGCTAGCATATAAGCATATCGGATTGCTACCGGGTTAAGGTAGCTATAAGGAGTAAAAAGAGGGAGAAGTCGTTCGGTGTTGGTAAAAGACTTTAAGATGACTGCTTGTATATCGGTAGGACATCAGTTATAATATGAATCATGGAGCAAGGCATCTTCCTGATTTCCAATGATAAATGGGGGGCTAATGGAATGAATAAGTTTAACGATATTGAGGTTATCATTAATAACAAAAGATATACGTTAAGTGGATATGAAAGCGAAGAATATCTACAGAAGATCGCTTCCTATATCAATAATAAGCATAATGAATTTCGAAACAGGGATGCTTATCGCTTTTTGGATTCTGACTTGAAAAATATACTGCTCCAAATTAATATTGCGGATGATTATCATAAAGCCCTGCAGAAGGTACGAGAAATCGAAGCAGAGAATGACGCAAAGAGTAATGAAATATTTGATTTGAAGCATGAATTAATCTCTCACCAGACGAAGCTTGGTTCTGCCCAGAAGGAAATTGAGGATCTGAAGAAGGAAATTAATGAAACCCAGAAGAAAATCGTCCG
The DNA here is from genome assembly GCA_023435645.1 of Bacillota bacterium. Lineage (GTDB taxonomy): Bacteria > Bacillota > Clostridia > Lachnospirales > Lachnospiraceae > Mobilitalea. The sequence continues at coordinate 50,784 of JAEYRK010000001.1, read as the reverse complement.
CTTGGAAACAGAACTGAATGATGAAAAGAGAAGATAGTATAGATGATTGAGGCTGTCCAGAAGGAAAGAGTGCGGTGTATTGATAGGCCGTATTGCGCATCCGGGGACGGCCTTTTTTTATCAATGGGGAAATAATTGATAGAGGAGCAATCGAAGGGGCATCATCGAACGGATATCAACCGGGCGGGCATCAACCAGGAAGGTTGCAATATCAGGCAGACGATTGACAGGGCATAGGATGAGTAGAGAAGCTGATAGAAGGAAAGGGTAATAGGATGAATAGAAGAATAGAGATACTTGCCCCGGCAGGCTCTTATGAGAGTATGAGGGCTGCGATGAATGCAGGCTGCGATGCGGTCTATATTGGTGGAGGAAGCTTCGGTGCCAGAGCCTATGCCAATAATCTGGATGAGGATGCACTGCTCCGAGCCATAGAGGAAGCCCATATCAGAAATAAGAGGCTCTACCTTACAGTGAATACCCTGATTAAGGAGGAGGAGCTGATTGACCGCCTATATCGCTTTCTGGAGCACTTTTATCTGGAAGGATTGGATGCAGTGATAGTTCAGGATCCCGGAGTCATGCATTTTATTCATAGGAATTTTCCTGAGCTTCCGATTCACGCCAGTACCCAGACTACGATTACGATGGGGCAGGGTGCAAATCTGTTAAAGAATCTGGGAGTTACCCGGCTTGTAACAGCTAGGGAGCTCTCCTTACAGGAAATCAAGGCCATCAAAGAAAGCACTGATCTGGAGCTGGAGACCTTTGTCCATGGAGCTTTATGCTACTGCTATTCCGGGCAGTGCCTGATGAGCAGCATCCTCGGAGGACGAAGCGGAAATAGAGGAAGATGTGCACAGCCCTGTAGGATGCCCTATCAATTTTATTCAGGAGACAATAGGATGTCCTCCGATCAGGAGAAATATCTGTTAAGCCCTAAGGATATCCAAACAATTGGATTAATCCCCGATCTGGTGGAAGCGGGAATTGATTCCTTTAAGATTGAGGGCAGAATGAAAAGGCCGGAGTATTCCGCCGGTGTAGCTGCGATTTACCGCAAATGTACGGACCTATATCTGGAGTATGGAGCGAAACGGTATCAGGATTATCTAAAGAGTCCTGATTATCAGAGGGACCTTATGGAGCTGATGGATCTATACAACAGAGGAGGCTTCTCAGAGGGCTATGGTAGGAATTATCATGGGAAGCAGATGATGTCTTTGGCCCGTCCGAACCACAGCGGAGTCTATGTCGGAGAGGTAACCTTAGTCAAGGGCAATCTGGTAACCATTTCCCTGAAGGAGTCCGTGAATGCGCAGGATATTCTGGAGATCAGAGGAGGAGAGGAAGAAGCAGGGTATGAATTTACCCTTAAGGATGGAAGACGAAAGGGAGAAGCTCTTACGACCAATGTCGGAAGAATACCTACAGAACGGAATAAGGGGAAAGCGGATCTCAGAGCGATTGATAAGGGAGCAGCGGTATACCGAACGAAGAACAATGAGCTATTAAACCGGATCACGGAAGCCTACCTGGCGAAGGATAGAAAAAGAGGAATCACCGGTCGGCTTACCGCCAGGCTGGGAGAGGAGCTTACTCTGACCCTAAGTGATCAGGAGATCTCTGTGACGGTAGCAAAGGAGCTTGTCCAGGAGGCACGAAAGCAGCCTATGACCAGGGAGAAGCTAACAGCTCCGATTGAAAAGCTGGGTGACACATTATTCTATCTTCAGGAGCTTAAGGTCCAGGCGGATGAGAATATCTTCGTTCCGGTGGCCTGGCTGAATGAGCTGCGTAGGGAAGCAGTGGAGAAGCTGCAGAGTGCCATTCATGCTTCCTATCAAAGGCGGAAGGTAACCCCTGCGGAGGCAAACCCTATAACTGACCGGATGGAGGAAGGAAGAGATTTTCATCAGGCAGAGCTTAACATAGCTTCTGCTGTACAGGTGAATACTAACACGGAAGAAATCACTTTCGGGAATTCAGTAAATTCTGACCCCGGCATCTGCATATCTGTAAGAACCAGGGAGCAATTTTGGGAAGCCCTGAGGTATCGTGAGGTTACCTCTATCTATGGGGATTATGAGGGCTTTGAAAGGGAGGAGATTCAGAGAATGGCTCAGTCCTGTGAGGCCACAGGGAAAGGGTTTTATCTGATGCTTCCGCATATTTGCCGGCAGAGTACCTATCAAGGCCTGACCAAAGGGCTCAGGAATCTTTGGGATAGCGCAGGGCTCAGGGGATACCTCGTAAAAAACCTTGAAGAGATTGCCCTGCTTCTGTCGTTACAGAGGGAGGGCTACGGGGCGAAGGAAATCATCCTAAATCATAATGTATATGTCTTCAATAAAGAGGCAAAGGAATTCTATCAGGAGATGGGAATAAACCATTTTACCGCTCCCCTTGAATTAAATGCAAAGGAGTTAAAAGCCCTTGGTATATTTGATTGTGATATGATGGTCTATGGTTATATGCCCCTGATGGTCTCTGCTCAATGCCTTCATGAGAGTACAGGAGGCTGTACGAGAAATAAGGTCGGAGAGCAAGGGAAGGATTATTTGATAGACCGTATGGGGAAGAAGTTTTATGTGCAAAGCAATTGTAATGGCTGCTATCATGTCATTTTAAATGGACAATGCCTGTCCTTGCTACGATATGCAAGGGAAATTAAGGCACTGAAGCCAAGAAATGTACGACTTGATTTTACCATAGAAACTGCAAAAGAGACCGGTGATGTAATTTCTGCCTTCATTTCGGGGTATCTTAATGATAGGAATACAGAGCTGTTAACACAAAACCTAACAGCAGGACATTTTAAGCGTGGGGTAGAATAGCCGATCGCTTTGGAAGGGCAGGTGCTTTGCTTGTATCTGATTATTCAACTAATCAAATATCTCCTAATTCTGATGATGAGCGCCTATGTCTTTTACAGCTACAGGACTTTTCGCAGCAGGAGTAAGGAGCAGCAGGAGCATGATTACAGGATGCTCACCTTGTTCCTCTTTGCGATTCATTTTACCGGATATTTCGCATTATATATTCAGAGCTTCTCTGATAAGATACTGGTGTTATATGGTGTAGAGCTACTGCTGTTTATTTTAATTCTTGGGTTTTATCAGGCCTTCTACCGAAAGCTCTCGAAGCTTCTATTGAGAAATATGCTGCTTCTATTGGCCATCGGTTTTATCGTTCTCGCCAGACTCTCCTTCGATAAGGCGGTCCGGCAGGTGGCATTTGTAGCGGGCGCAGCAGCAATCTGTATTCTTGTACCCCTCATCATACGACGGGTTGGATACCTAAGAAAATTCGGCTGGGTTTACGGTGTTGTCGGAATTCTAATGATGCTTGTGGTTCTATTGATCGGCACGACGAAGTACGGTGCTACCAACTGGTTGAATATCGCCGGTATCAGCTTCCAACCCTCCGAGCTGGTGAAGCTCTTGTTCGTGTTGTGCATCGCCTCTATGTTTATCAAAGGAACAGACTTTCGCAGGGTGATTACGGTTACTGTGATGGCTGGTGCCATTGTTTTGATTCTGGTCCTCCAGAAGGATCTGGGTGGTGCATTGATTTTCTTTGTCACCTATCTATTTATGCTCTATATTGCTACTGCGAAACCCTTTTATCTGCTGGCAGGTCTGGCAGGGGGAAGCCTGGCTTCCATGGTAGCCTATCAGCTCTTTGATCATGTCAGAGTGAGAGTGATGGCTTGGCGTAGTCCCTTCACTTATATTGATAAGGAGGGCTATCAGATTTCCCAGTCCCTATTTGCCATCGGTACCGGAGGATGGTTTGGCATGGGAATCAAACGAGGGCTGCCCACCAGTATCCCAGTTGTGGACAGCGACTTTGTGTTTGCTGCAATTGCCGAGGAGCTGGGAGGCTTGTTTGCCATTTGCCTTCTACTGGTTTATATGAATTGCTTTATTTTGATGGTCAATATATCCCTGAAGCTGGAGGATATGTTTTACCGACTGGTGACAGCAGGCTTTTCCATTATGTTTGGCTTCCAGGTGTTCCTATCAGTCGGAGGAGTCATAAAGATGATCCCTTCCACCGGGGTTACTCTGCCCTTGATCAGTGCCGGGGGCAGCTCTGTTTTTGCAACCATACTGATGTTCATGATCATTCAGGGAGTATATCTGAAGGGCTATGCAATCAGGAAGGAAGTTGTGGAGAAGATGGAAATAGAGAGCACAGAAAGGGAGGGCAAAGAGAGCAATGACACAGGAGAAGGATAAAAAAAAGAAGGAACGAAAGACCCTATTCTCTGTTATTTATATTTTTATTGGCTTATTTGTTCTTGTGGTGGGGTATTTCTCCTTCTTTCTGCTGTTTCGAAGTAAGGATATTATCAACAGTACCTATAACCGGAGAGAGGAGATCCTGTCGGATCGGGTGATTCGGGGGAAAATCCTGGCTTCTGATGACAGCGTGCTGGCTGAGACCATCCTGGATGAGAACGGAAAGGAGCTTAGGAACTATCCTTACGGTGAGATGTTTGCCCATGTTGTGGGACGATCTCAGAAGGGCACCAGTGGTCTGGAGGAGAGTGAGAATATCAGATTACTTACCTCCAATGTGAATTCCTTTGATAATATATATCATGATCTGGTCGGAGAAAAGAACATTGGAGATAATATCGTGACCACCCTGGATGTAGGACTCCAGCAGCTGGCTTATGAGGCTTTGGGGGACAGCAGGGGAGCAGTCGTGGTGATGGAGCCCTCCACAGGGAAGCTTCTAGCCATGGTATCGAAGCCCTCCTATGATCCCAATAAAATCAATGAGCTGTGGGACGAGCTGCTGGCAGATGAGGGGGCAGAATCTCCGCTTCTTAACCGAGCTGCCCAGGGCTTGTATCCGCCCGGATCCACCTTTAAGATATTGACAGCTCTGGAGTTTATCAGGGAGAACTACGATTATAAGGACTATCAATACAATTGTAAGGGGAGTACGGAAGAGGATGGTATGATCGTCCATTGCTATAACTCCCATGCCCATGGGAAGGTAGATCTTAAGAAATCCTTTGCAAAATCCTGTAATACCTCCTTTACCACGATTGGGAAGGAACTGGATATCAATAGCTACAGGGGGCTTTGTGAGGAGTTCCTCTTTAATCAGCCACTACCGGTGAATATGGCGAGCAGCATCAGCCGATTTGAGCTGAAGGTGGGGAGTTCCGGTGTAAAGGAAGCGATGCAGACAGCAATTGGCCAGGGAAGAACCCTGGTGACACCCCTCCATAATGCCATGATTGCCTCCACGGTAGCAAATGGGGGAATTCTGATGAGGCCTTATGTGGTGGATCATATCGAAAATGCTGACGGAGCTAAGGTAAAAGGCTTTCAGCCGGGGTCCTATGGGAAACTGATGTCAATTCATGAAGCTGATTATCTAACGGAGCTGATGAGGAGTGCGGTTACTGACGGAACGGCGAAGGACTTAGAAAAATTGGGGGTTGAAGCAGCCGGAAAGACAGGCTCGGCGGATCAGGATGGAGATAAGCCGGCCCATGCCTGGTTTATTGGATTTGCTCCGGCCAAGGACCCTCAGATTGCTGTCAGTATCATCGTGGAAAGTGTGGGAACAGGAAGTGATTATGCTGTTCCTATCGCAAGTAAGATCTTTGATGCATATTTTAATAAGTGAGAAGCGATTAGCTTAGACTGCTTTTGGAGTACTTGATACCTATTACCTAAGGTAATATGTAGATTATTAATAAAATTAAGTTGAAAAATTGTGCATATTGATGTATACTTTAGGTTAGTAAAGACGGCACACCAAAAGCAGGAGGAATTGCGATGGTAGAAGCAACGAGCTGTGGTGGTGTAGTTATATTCAGAGGAAAGATTTTATTACTGTATAAAAATTATAAAAACAAATATGAGGGGTGGGTGCTACCTAAGGGAACTGTGGAAGAAGGAGAAGAATATAAGGAAACGGCAATCCGGGAAGTCAGGGAGGAAGCGGGGACGAATGCTTCCATCATAAAATATATCGGTAAAAGCCAATATTCCTTCAGCACACCTCAAAATACAGTATTAAAGGATGTTCATTGGTATTTAATGATGTCTGAAAGTTATTACAGCAAACCACAAAGGGAAGAATATTTTATGGACTCCGGTTATTACAAATATCACGAGGCATTCCATATGCTGAAATTTGCCAATGAAAAGCAAATTCTCGAGAGAGCATACAACGAATATATTGACCTCAAGAAAAGTAATCTGTGGGGAAGTAAGAAGTATTTTTGACAAAAGACGTAAAAAGGACTGTTCCGGATGGAGCAGTCCTTTTTTAGAAGGCAAAAGATTTTACTGCAATCCATGATGTTCACCTCCTGAAAATAATAGAATCGATTATGAAGCAAGATTCAATCAACGCTCCATAGAGTTATGAAACATAAAATTAAACCGTCACTGACCAAATCAGTGGACGGTTCATCTATTTATTTGTAGTACATATTTGTCATTCCTTTTGTGATTCCATCATACCACAAAATTTCGTATTTTACAAGACTTGTAAAGTGAAAGCTACAATTATAAAATAATTTCACTAATAGACGTGTACGGGAGGTATGTGAATGGAATATAAGGTTGAGGAGCTGCTTCTTCTGGTGAAGGAGCTGGCAGACAGCTATACCAGCAAAGAGAGTACTTCCATTACCTATGAAGCGGCACAGCAGCTCATGGGCGCAGCTCTGTATTGCATACGGGAAAATGATCTACCCATGAGGAAGCAGGAGCATACGGAAACCGGAGTTATTCTTCAGGGGAAATTCCCTACAGCCAAAGAAGCCTATGATCATGGTTATAGATTAGTTGTAGAAAAGACAAGAATGGCCAATGAAATATATAACGATGTTATATCGGATTTTATGGATTACGGGAATCGGGCATACTATGAAACAGTAGCTGAGGGGATGCCGGAATTCTTTAAGTGGTATGATCCAAGGTTGAATCCGATGAACCACATCCTCACATTGGACTATCCTGTCCTTGAGCCCCTGCAGGAGCTGGAAGGAATTGATCTGATTTATTGTTATTTAGTTTGTATACAGTTGGAACAGAGGTTTTTAAAAGAGTTTCCTGAGATGCATATCAGAAAGCTACTACTTCAGTACCATTCCGATTATGAAGAACTAATTATGAATGTCTGTGGAGTAGCTCTGAAGAGCATACTGGTGAATTTGTTAATCGGAGTGAAACCGGAGCAGATAAAATATGTAAAAGAAGATTATGAGACACTATCAGATCTGATAAAAAGCATGAAGAAGGAGGAATTGAAGGCTGAGTTATTATCTCATTTACAGAGTCTGATCAAGCATATCTATACCGACGACCTTGACCTATATCGCTATCTTGCAAATGAGGTTCCGAATATAGCAGCAGAATTATGGAATGGAGCAATCAACAATTGTTTAAGCAATATCATCTAGGGAGGGATTGCGATGGATCACAATATGTTTGAAATCATGATTGCACAGCAGCAGAAGCAGGAACTGGCCAGAGTACTGGAATGCAATAAGAAGACGGAACAATACGGACTTGTATTATCGGAGGAAGAGGCTAACAATCTGATGTTAAGCCGCAAGGCTTCTCTGGTAAATAGCCAGAGAGTGGAATTCGGAGAGGGGATATTGCCAAAGATTATCTATTATTTTTGCAATTCACAGTATATCAATCAGGACACCTATGCCGACACCCTGGATCAGCTGCAGGAGATCTTCTACCAATACAAAAACGAAACCCAGGATGAATTAACCGATGACGAACTACTGGAATTTATGCGGCAACAATTTGAAGAAATATGCTTCGGTGATCTGGATTATCTGAGCGAGACCTGCCTGGAGCGTTTCTCCAGAGCAATCCGTTCGGGCTATGACAAACAGCTGCAATCCAGACTGCGGGATGAGTATTCCTTGAGAGAGCCTGAGGCTGGCTATGCTCAAATATCCGAGGAGACCCGTTGGGATGATGAGTTATATAAAACGAAGCTGGAGGATTTGTTTTGAATAAAATACGCCGGTTATCGCTACTCCGGCGATATGTGCATAATGTGCATGAGGGAACGTTCCGATCAGGCCAAAGTGCGTACGCCGTACAATGCTGAGAAGAAAAGCTCCGCCCGGTTTTTTATGGACCGGGCGGTTCGTTTACTTTAGTCTGTGACTGTAGCAGATTTTATCCTTTTCTGTGATTTCTCTAATGATACGGGCAGGATTTCCCGCTGCCAGAACATTATCCGGTATATCTCTTATGACAACACTTCCGGCACCGATGATAGAATTCGCACCGATTTTTACTCCTCCTGTAATGGTAACTCCCCCACATAGCCATACATGATCACCAATCTCCACAGGGAGGGCATGCTCATAGCCCATGGTCCGTTCTTCATGATCAAAGGCATGCTCCGGGGTATATATTCCGACATTTGGGCCAATCCACACATTATTTCCAATTGTCACCCTTGCACAATCCAATATACATACATTGGTGTTGGTATAAAAATTATCACCAACCGTTATATTGTATCCATAATCACAATTGAAGGGTGATTCGATCCAACAGTTTTTCCCCTTACTTCCGAACAGCTCTTGAATGATTCTTTCCCGTTCTGCTCTTAAGGAGGGCTTGGTTTGGTTAAATTCAAACAGTAAATCCTTTGCCCTTTCTCTATCCCTTGTTAAATCCTCGTCCCAACTGATATAATATTCACCGTTTAGCATTTTTTCTTTTACTGACATCATGATACCCCCTAAGTAGATTAACTCTTATATTCCTTATTTTACATTAGGATATTACTATTTACAATAGATAGGGTTCCCGTAATCAAGCACGGATAGTCAAAGCTCCCAGGATCTATCTATTCCGTATCAAGAGCTAGCGAGAGGAATAAAGGATTGAGTAGTCAGGTGGAATACAACAGGATCAAGCGATAAAGCATCGAAAGATTGGAAGGGAATATAGAATACCTTAAAAATTTGTTATAGAATATCTGTCAAAATAGTTATAATACGGTGGATTATATGTTATAATGCTTATAACAATTTTGGCAGTAGGCTCAAGGAAGGAGTCTAAATGACACCAATATTGTGATGTGGTTAGCTACTAAAATAATAATAAAAAAGTTTCCGAAGCCCTTTATGTTCAAGGTTTTCAGAAACTTTCCATCTTACTGCGGATAGAGGGACTCGAACCCTCACGAAGTCGCCCTCGGCAGATTTTGAGTCTGCTGCGTCTGCCATTCCGCCACATCCGCATCAGTGACGAGGTTTATTCTATCACAATTGGTTTTATTATTCAAGTACGAAAATGAAAAACTGACGGAAGTAAAAGGGCATTAATTTGCCGGTTCAAGCCATGATATTCGATGCAATCATCAATGGGGCACGGAAGGTGGCTATATGGGCTATATGGATTGTTGAGGTGTAACCGTTATGACATGTAGTAAGGCACAGAGCCTGATCACTCCCTTCATCAATGATCAATTGGAGTTGAAGGTATTAGAGGAATTTATCGGTCATGTCCATACCTGTAAGGAATGCAGGGAGGAGCTTGAGGTATATTATGCCCTTCTGACAGCGATGAAACAGCTGGATGAGGATAAGAACCTATCCGTTGATTTTAGCTTAGAGCTTACCGAGAAGCTGGAAAGAGAACAGGAGAGGATTGTCCATAAGAAGTTTCTCTATTATAGGAAAAAGGGCATTATGATCCTAATCATATTACTGCTGACCTCCTTCTTCAGCCTGCAGCATTATCTCCTTCAGAGGGACAAGGTGGAACCTGTTACGGAGAGTGAATTCCGGCTTCGAACCTCCTTCCGTGAGAAATATTATGAAGGGCTAAAGCCGGAGTTTTCCCGGCGCCTGGAGGAGCTCAAACAGAAGCCTGTAGAAGGGATCAGTGCAGTACCCTCTCCTCAGACCCTCCCGCAGAATTCCAATGGACAGTAAGGAGTTGCCTAGGATGATGATGATTGGAGTGCAGTAAAGTCATTTTGGATGCAGTAAAATCATTTTGGGTGATGAAAATCATTTTGGGTACGTAAAATCACAGTGAGGATCACAGACTTGCAGCGATGTCCGAAAGCATAAGCTGGAATGATGTTCATGTAAGAGCTTAGTAACCGCAAGAAAGGAGGATTCCGTAGGGAAGGAAAAACACCGCTTACGGAAACAATGGATGAATAAAAAGATCGTCTTAATTGATGGCCACAGTATCTTAAACCGGGCATTTTACGGACTGCCCGATATGACTACCTCACAGGGGGAGCACACAAATGCGATACTGGGCTTTTTAAATATCATGCTTCGAATTTTGGAGGAGGAGAAGCCGGATTATCTGGCAGTGGCCTTTGATACCCACCATCCGACCTTCCGTCATGAGATGTTCACCGAATATAAGGGAACCAGAAAGGGCATGCCGGAGGAACTTAGGGAGCAGGTTCCTGTTATGAAGGAAGTTCTGAAGGCAATGAAGATCACGGTGATTGAGAAGCCGGGGTATGAGGCGGATGATGTCCTGGGAACATTGGCGAAGACGGCTGAGAGGGAAGGAAACCGGGTGGCCTTGGTATCCGGTGATCGGGATTTACTTCAGCTCGCCAGCAAGAAAATAAAGATTCGTATTCCCAAGACAAAGAGAACCGGAACGGAGATAGAGGATTACCTGGAGGAAAATGTCATAGCGCAGTATCATGTTACCCCGGAGCAATTCATTGACCTCAAGGGTCTCATGGGAGATGCCTCCGATAATATTCCCGGAGTTCCCGGGATTGGGGAGAAGACAGCCGGGAAGCTGATCGAGGCCTATCATTCGATAGAAAACATTTATGAGCACCTGGAGGAAATGGCACCCGGTAAGATAACCACTGCGCTGAAGGAAAACCGTGAGCTGGCATTTCTGTCCAAAAAGCTGGCTACCATCTGCACGGACTGCGATCTTGGTTTTCAGATGGAGGATGCCGTTTTAAATAACCTGTATAATGAAGAGGTATACCTCTGGTTTAAGAAGCTGGAGCTCAAGAGCCTGCTCTCCAGATTCCAGACCGAAGAGGTGAAGCACAGCACCGGTATTGAGGAGCGTTTTGTACTCATAGAGGATCTGACGGAGGCGGACAAGCTTTTTTCCCGCCTTGGGGAGAACACGGACCGACCCATCGGAATGCAGATGATTACCGAGGGTGACAGGCTTCTGGGCGTATCCCTATGCCTGAGCGAGGAGGAAATCTTCTTCCTTCGCAGTACAGGCTTTTTGACACAGGATTATCTGATGGAGAAGGCGAAGAAGGCAGGTGAGGGAAGCCTATTGTCCGTGATTGGGTTGAAGGAGCAGCTGCCCTTCCTTCCAGTGACGGAGAAGGACAGGGTATTTGATGCAGCAATTGCTGCTTATTTGCTAAATCCACTGACGGATACCTATCATTATGATGATATCGCAAGGGACTATCTTGAGCTGACGGTGCCGTCCAGGGAGGACCTACTGGGTAAGTCCTCCTTAACAGGGGCAATGGATCAGAACCCGGGAGGGTTCTTGGCTTATGCCTGCTACTCAGCCTATGTAGCCTTCCGGGCAGCCGAAAGACTCAAGGAGTTATTACTTCGTGCGGAGATGCTCCAGCTGTTTGAAGCTGTGGAAATGCCGCTCATTTATACGCTTTATGATATGGAGACCAGGGGAGTTCGCGTGAACAAGGAAGCCCTGAAGGAATATGGGGATAGACTGGAGGTAGGCATCCTGTCCCTGGAGAAGGAGATATATTCCATGGTAGGGGAGAAATTTAATATCAATTCTCCGAAGCAGCTGGGCCTTATTCTGTTCGAACAGCTGAGACTACCCTTTGGGAAAAAGACTAAGACCGGTTATTCCACCTCAGCCGATATCCTGGAGAAGCTGCAGGGGGAGCATCCCGTGATTGCGAAGATATTAGAATACCGTCAGCTAACGAAGCTGAAATCCACCTATGCGGACGGACTCGCAGGCTATATCCGGGAGGATGGACGAATCCATGGGCGCTTCCATCAGACCATTGCAGCGACTGGAAGAATTAGCAGTACGGATCCGAATTTGCAGAATATTCCGATCCGTATGGAGCTGGGCAGACAGATTCGTAAGGTATTTATACCGGAAGAGGGCTATGTGTTTTTGGATGCGGATTACTCCCAGATTGAGCTCAGAGTACTTGCCCATATGTCCGGGGACGAGAGGCTGATTAATGCGTATCGGGAAGCAAAGGATATTCACCGGATTACTGCCTCCGAGGTATTCCATACCCCCTTTGATGAGGTAACCCCCGCACAGCGCAGCAGTGCGAAGGCCGTGAACTTTGGGATTGTCTATGGCATCAGCTCCTTCGGACTGGGTCAGGACTTAAATATCACCAGAAAAGAGGCGGAGCGTTATATAGAGAAGTACTTTGAAACCTATCCAAAGATTAAGCAGTATTTGGACCGCTTGGTAGCGCTGGCGAAGGAGGAAGGATATTCCAAGACCTTATTCGGCAGACGCAGGCCCATACCAGAGCTGACCTCCAGTAATTTTATGCAGCGTTCCTTCGGAGAACGGGTTGCGATGAATTCACCGATTCAGGGCACTGCGGCTGATATCATTAAGATAGCGATGCTTCGGGTAAACCAAAGGTTAAAGGAGAAGGGGCTGCGCTCCAGACTATTGCTACAGATTCACGATGAATTATTGGTAGAGACCCATAGGGATGAGATTCCCGAGGTAACCAATATCATGCTGGAGGAAATGCAAGGGGCAGCTGCGCTTTCTGTTCCCCTGGAGGCTGAGGTCAAGGTAGGGGCAAACTGGTTCGAAGCAAAATAATTGCTATGGCAGGCGCTGGGATGAAAAGACGGATAGGACGAGCAGATAAATAGGAAAAGGCATTGGATTGGTGATCGGATGAAGGTAATAGGAATTACAGGGGGAATTGGCAGCGGTAAATCATTGGTAGCCAATATTCTGAAGGAAAAGCATAATGCATATATCGTCAATACGGATAAGATAGCAAAGGAACAGATGGAACCCGGGGGTATCAGCTACCCCGGGGTCATAGCATATTTCGGCGCGGACATCCTGAATGAGGATGGCACCATCAACCGTAGCAAGCTCTCCCGGATTGTATTTGAGGATAAGGACAAGAGGGCGATGATTAATCAGCTTACTCATCCAAATGTACTTCTGGCAGTAGAGCAGGAGAAGGAGGCTGTCAGGAGCAATGGAGTTCATCCCTACTTTATCATTGAGACAGCTCTCATGATCGAATCAGGCTATGGGTCTGCCTGTGATGAGGTATGGTATGTACAGGCTTCACAGGAGGCCCGTCGGGAACGATTGAAATTAAGCCGTGGCTACTCTGATGAGAAAATAGATGCGATCTTCCTGAGCCAGAGTAAGGACGAGGACTTCCTCCGTCATTATTCCAAGGTAATCACCAATAACGGTGACCGCTCAGACCTGGAGGAGCAAATCAGTCATTTCATAAAAAAGAACACGTGATTCCTTATTTCATACAGTCCAAACAAGCCGGAAAGATCAAGAGGGATAGTAAGCGAAGATAAGAACGGAGATAGAAGAAAGTCATAAAGCTGAGATATAAACTTATTATTAAATTCATTCGACAATCTTGACAAAACAGAACGAATGAGGGATACTCAGTTAGAATATTGAGATGCCCGACAGCGGCATCATAAAGGATTGGTAGACTAACATGAAATTATGCAGTATAGCAAGCGGCAGCAGCGGGAATTGTATCTTCGTCGGAAGCAGCCGGACGAATCTTCTGGTGGATGCCGGTGTCAGTGCCAAGAAGATTGAGAATGGTTTAAATGGGATCGACATCCATCCGGAAAGTCTAGAGGGAATTTTGATTACCCATGAGCATTCCGACCATATCTCAGGACTGGGAATTCTCGCGAGAAGATATCATATACCTATTTATGCAACCTCTGAGACCATTGGAGCAATCAGGAGGATTAAGGCGATTGGAGAGATTGACGAGTCCCTATTCCATCCTGTGAAACCGAAGGAGGCCTTCCAGATCAATGACATCCTGGTGGAACCCTTCGCAACCTCCCATGATGCCTCGAATCCGGTCTGTTATACCATGTCCTCCGAGGGACATAAGGTAGGAGTGGCAACGGATCTGGGAATGTATGACGATCACATCATAGCCTGCCTTCAGGACTCTGATCTGCTGATGATTGAGGCAAATCACGATGTCAATATGCTGATGGTAGGGCGTTATCCATATTATTTAAAGCAGAGAATACTGGGGAATCGGGGACACCTTTCCAATGACAGCTCTGCGGATTTGATCAGCAAGCTCCTAGGCCCTAAATTACGATATATACAATTGGCCCATCTGAGCAAGGAGAATAATTACGAGGAGCTGGCTTATGAAACGGTTTGTTGTGAGCTTACAAACAGGGGCTGTAATTTCTCTACCCTACAATTGACCGTAGCACATAGGGATAACCCTTCCCCTATGGTACTGCTATAGCCTTCGATGGATGGGAACGGCTGTTAGCCTACGCTCATCAGGGTTAGTGATTTAAAATATCAGGGTCAGGTGATTGGGACAGAGAAGAAGGTACGCAGCATTGACCATAGGATATATAAAAAATGGAAAGGCAAGGTAGCATTATGAAGAGGACAGTGATTACAGTAGTAGGTAAGGATAAGGTAGGCATTATCGCCCGGGTATGTACTTATCTGGCGGATAATGGCATCAACATACTGGATATTTCTCAGACCATCGTTCAGGGCTTCTTTCATATGATGATGATCGTGGATGCGACAGAAGCTCCGAAGAATTTTGAGGTAATAGCGGAGGAGCTGGAGAGGATTGGATCTGAAATCGGAGTAACGATCCGTGCCCAGCATGAGGATATTTTTGATAAAATGCACAGAATATAGATGGGAGACGAAACCATGATCAATATATATGAAGTCATCGAAACCAATAAGATGATTGAGCAGGAAAATCTTGATGTCAGGACCATTACGCTCGGTATCAGTCTCCTGGATTGTGCCGGCCCTGATCTGGCGCAGGTTAACCAGAGGATTTATGACAAGATTACAACGATAGCGAAGAATCTGGTGGCTACCGGTAATAAGATCCAAAGAGAATTTGGGATTCCCATCGTGAATAAGAGAATTTCGGTAACACCGATCTCTCTGATCGGAGCCGCGGCCTGCAAAACTCCGGAGGATTATGTAACCATAGCAAAGACTCTGGATCGGGCTGCTGATGAGGTTGGAGTTAATTTCATCGGAGGATATTCAGCGCTGGTTTCCAAAGCAATGACCACAAGTGATGAGCTTTTAATTCGCTCCATACCGCAGGCATTAAGCTCCACGGTAAGGGTATGCAGCTCCGTCAATGTCGGCTCCACCAAGACTGGGATCGATATGAATGCGGTTAAGCTTTTGGGAGAGATAATCCTTAAGACTGCTGAGCTTACAAAGGAGAAGGATTCCATCGGCTGTGCCAAGCTGGTGGTATTTTGCAATGCTCCGGATGATAATCCGTTTATGGCAGGAGCCTTCCATGGAGTCACGGAGGGGGATGCAGTCATTCACGTTGGTGTCAGTGGTCCAGGCGTTGTGAAGAAGGCTCTGGAGAGTGTCCGCGATGCAGATTTTGAAACTCTATGCGAGACAATTAAGAAGACAGCCTTTAAAATTACCCGTGTTGGCCAGCTGGTTGCACAGGAGGCCTCGAAGCTGATGGATATTCCCTTCGGAATCGTGGATTTATCTTTGGCGCCGACACCCGCAATCGGGGATAGTGTAGCAGAAATTCTAGAGGAAATCGGTCTTGAATATGCAGGTGCTCCGGGAACTACTGCAGCGCTTGCTTTGTTAAATGATCAGGTAAAGAAGGGTGGTGTCATGGCATCCTCCTTCGTGGGGGGATTAAGCGGAGCCTTCATACCGGTCAGTGAGGATCAGGGTATGATCAATGCAGTGGAGGCTGGAGCTTTGACGCTGGAGAAGCTGGAAGCCATGACCTGTGTCTGCTCCGTTGGTCTTGATATGATCGCCATTCCGGGGGATACGAAGGCTACTACGATATCCGGTATCATCGCTGATGAGATGGCCATCGGTATGATTAACCAGAAAACCACTGCAGTAAGGATCATACCCGTTATTGGGAAGAAGGTAGGGGACAGCGCAGAATTCGGAGGTCTGCTGGGCTACGCACCGATTATGCCGGTAAATAGCTTTGCCTGTGATAGGTTTATTAACCGTGGTGGAAGGATTCCCGCACCAATTCACAGCTTTAAGAACTAAAGGAATTAGCAGAAATTATAATGACCTTAACCGGATATTCTATCGTCTAAAGTATGAGGTTAAGGACAACGTTAAAGTATGAATATTAGAGGAAAGGCCAGGGTTATGATGGAGAATAGCTTGGAACAATTAGATTATAAAGGAATATTTAAGTATTTTAGTGAAATATCAAGGATACCCAGGGGCTCGGGTAACGAAGGAGAAATTAGTGAATTCTTGGTAGCATTTGCAAAAGAGCATAAGCTAGAGTATACTAAGGACAGTTCAAATAATGTGATTATCATCAAGGAAGCCTCAGAAGGCTATGAGAACGAACCTGCAATTCTACTTCAGGGCCATGTTGATATGGTCTGTGAAAAGAAAAAGGATTCAACCCATGATTTTCTGAAGGATGGAATTAAGCTGATTCAAGAGGGGGACTTCCTGAGAGCGGACGGTACCACCCTGGGAGCGGATAACGGAATAGCGGTTGCTTATATCATGGCACTTCTGTCCGATCCTACCTTAACCCATCCCAGACTGGAAGCAGTCTTTACAACGGATGAGGAAGTAGGAATGCATGGCGCTCATGCCTTGGATTGCTCTCAGCTTCGGGCAAAGTACATGATTAATCTGGATTCTGAGGAGGAGGGTTATCTTCTGGCCAGCTGTGCCGGAGGCTTAAGAACCACCTGTACGCTCCCGGTGAAGAGAACAAAGCAATATGGGAAAAGGATAAAAGTCAGCATCGGCGGCTTAAGAGGTGGCCATTCCGGAATAGATATCATACACAACCGGACCAATGCCACTAAGCTTCTGGGACGTCTGTTATATGATCTGAGGGAAAGGCAGCCTTACAGCGTCATCACTGCCTTAGGAGGCTTCAAGGATAATGTAATCCCTAGAGAAGCCAATGTAGAGCTTTTGCTCACGATAGACGAGCAGCTGGAGAATGAGAGTAAGGAAATGGAGCAGAGGCTGTTGGAGGAATATAACAGCATCAGTGAAGTCATTAAGGAAATCATGACGATTTATCAGAGGGAGCTGGCTGCCAGTGAACCGGAACTGGATTATATGATTGAGGATCTGGGGAATGGGGAACAAGAGCCGCTACATCCGGTATCCTTTGAGAAAATTCTCTTCCTATTGATGAACATTCCGAATGGAATTCAGGTAATGAGTTCGAACATCGAGGGCTTAGTAGAAAGCTCCTTGAATCTAGGTATCTTCCATATTCTTGAGGATAAGGCAGAATTTACAGACGCTGTCAGAAGCAGCTTTGGAAGCTACAAGAATTTTATCAGTGACCAATTAAATTATCTGGTCAGCTTTCTGGGTGGTGAGTATGAGGTCCGGGCTGATTATCCCGCTTGGGAATATCGGAAGGAATCACCTCTGAGAGAACATCTGAAGAGAATTTATAAGGACATGACCGAGAAAGACATGAAGGTTGAGGCGATCCATGCAGGTCTGGAATGTGGGCTGATTTTTGAGAAAATGCCCGGCATTGACATTGTTTCCATCGGACCCGATATCTTCCGTGTACACACGATAGAGGAAAAGGTAAGTATATCCTCAACCATCAGGGTTTACCAATTCCTTGAGCGAGTGATTAAGGAAAAAATAAGCTAAGTACCATTAATTTGACACATATTGGTATTAATGTTCGTAAGGAATAGCAATGCATGAAAAGGGTTATGTAGGAGAGATGGGATGGATAAGGAAGATAAGTATAATATAGATACTGATCCGGATTTTGATAAGAATTTTTATAATAACATCGAAAAGGTATTAAGTGATACCTACTTGGAGCAATGGGAAGGCGAGAACCCTAAGGATACACAGGAGGCTGAAGGGATGCTGGAGGTTAAGGGTACACAGGAAGCTAAGGGTACACAGGATGCTAGGTCTGAAGAAGTAGCCATAAGTACAGAGGAAGCAATGGAACCCATGGACACTGAGAATGTCAAGGCGGATACTGAGGCTATGGCGCTTGATGAACTGCTGGTGACAAAGGAATTCCAGGTAGCTTCAAGGGAGGCCGATGATACAGAAGCAATGCTACAATCCTCCGAAGAATCGGTAATTGAGGAAGAAATCAGTCATAGGGTGGATGATACCCTGAGTGATATTAATGCCTCCTTAGCGAAGCAAATCAGTGAGGAATTAAATCTTCTGGACACCCATCCCATTAAGAAGAAAATGTCCGGGGGCAGAAAGGCACTCAGTATTGTATTGATCATTCTTGCCTGTCTGGTAGGGTTCGGATCCTTTTTGGGATTTACGAAGCCGGGAAACAAGCTGCTGCTGCGTATGGGAATTGATATCAGCGGTAAAATATGGGCGACCATGACCAAGGATTTTGACAAATCCCCTGAGCTGTTAGAAGATACGGACCATCTGGATGAAGAGGATTTAAGCTCTGATGAAGAGGACATTGATCCGAATACGATTAATTGGCCAGAGCATCCGGGGTACGGACGTCAGGAGGAGGGAGTATATAATATCCTTCTGTTAGGAGAGGAAGCAATTGGTTCAGGTTCCTCCAGAGGACGAACAGATGTGATCATCATTGCAACGATGAACACCGTTACAAAGGAGCTGAAGCTGACCTCTCTGATGCGGGATACCTTGGTTCGCATTCCGGGATATAAGGAAAACAAACTAAATTCCGCATATGAGAAGGGCGGGGTAGAACTCCTATATGAAACCATTGCCATGAATTTTGACATCAGGCTGGATGGCTGTATTATGGTAAACTTTGAAAACTTCGAGAAAATCATAGATAAGCTCGGAGGAATCGAAATTACCTTAACTGCTTCAGAAGCCAAATACCTGAATAATACCAACTATATCTCCAAGCCTCAATATCGAACTGTGGTCACAGGGAAACAGCTGATGAATGGGAACCAGGTGCTCGGGTATTCCAGAATTCGTAAGAGAGCGAATATCAATGGAGTAAACAATGATTATGGTAGGACAGAACGTCACCGCATTATACTGGATGCGATCTTTGAAAAGTATAAGACAAAGAGCAAAATGGAATTAGGCTCTATGATGTTTAGCTTTCTGCCTATGATAACTACGGATATTAGCAGCAAAAACTTTGAATTATTGTTGAATAACTTCGTAGAAATGGGTACTAGCAAGATTGACCAGCTAAGACTTCCTGCAGACGGAACCTTTACGGATAACGTAGAGGTGCGCGGTATGGATGTACTGATTCCTGAGTGGGATAAGAATATTAAGCTTCTCCATGACTTTGTATTTGGAGATGATAAGGCTGCCGCTGCAAATTAATCCATCCTTGCAGAGATAACAGCATCGTTGAACGGATCAATATTCATTCGGAATTTTCTAAAGTGTATGCCGTACCAACTAAGCTATGGTAAGGCATACACTTTTTCATGCTATGCAGTCTGAATTAAGGCTATGTAAAGCTGACCTTGTACTAATTTCCACCGGGCTGTCATATAATGATATGTCCAATCCAGGGAAAGGACTTTGTACTGCTTGTGAGCAGACAAATTCATGAGAAGGAGCTCTGGGAATGGATAATCTGAAGGACAACGGGTGATGGAATGAGGAAGCATCTGCATAGTAGTCTGATTCTCCTGATAATCATTGTTCTCTCTCTCATAACCTATGAGACCAGACTGCTAAGAATACAGGTATTGATCAAGGATATCATGGCTTCAGGGATTAATTATGATGCCTTCCGGGAAATGCGGGTTTCGGAGAAGCTTCTGGAGCAGGGAGAGCTTAAGATCAAAGGGGCAATCAAAAAGTATCCTGCCTTAAGGAATGGGGCCTATATGAATCCCATTGGCTATCTTACCTTTTCCATGATGGCGAATGAGTTTCATTCAGGGAAGGCGATTCCCATGGGAAGCGATGTATTCCTCCGTTGCATGGGAAGACTATCTCAAACCCAGGATTATAAGGAACTCTTCGGCTATTATCAGGCTGTCTTCGCTGACTTAAGATGCTTTCCTGTTCCCTATGTCCTGGGAGGGGAAGCGGATATCAGCTATACAGATACCTGGTATGGACTCCGTAGATATGGTGGGAACCGGAGACATGAAGGGACGGATCTGATGGACTCCAATCAGGAGCCCGGTTATTTTCCAATCATCAGCATGACAGACGGTATCGTCGAAAATATGGGGTGGTTGGAAAAGGGTGGCTATCGGATCGGCATCAGAGGAGCCGCGGGGGGATATTTTTATTATGCGCATCTGGATTCCTATGCACCGGACCTGAAGAAGGGTGACACGGTTATCGCTGGTCAGCTGTTGGGGTTTATGGGGGATTCCGGATATGGACCGGAGGGTACGACAGGTCAGTTCGATGTACATCTTCATCTTGGCATCTATGTTCCAACGAAGCAGGGGGATATGAGCATTAATCCCTATTGGATTTTGAAAATGCTTGAGGAGAAAAGAACGCAGTATTCCAGGGAAGGCTTCTAAGTCGTTTATCCTAATGCCTATGAGTGATTTCGCGATACTTGATATCGGTTAAAATTAATTCCTTGTAGATTTCTACTGCTTTTGAATTAATACTTTCCCTGTTGAGGGTAGATATGGTATACTTGTTCGCATAATACATGCTATAAAGTGCCAACATAATGATAGAAAAACAGCTAAGAGGTAACAAAGGAATGGAAGTTTATCTGGATAATTCGGCAACAACGAAAGTAACGGAGAAGGTCAAAGAACGGGTGATGAAGGTATTGGATGAGGATTTTGGAAATCCTTCCTCTATGCACCGGCTTGGTAGTAAAGCAGAGACTTATATGAAGGAAGCGGCCATGAGTCTGGCAAACTGCCTTAAGGTAGAGCCGAAGGAGCTGGTATTCACCTCGGGTGGTACGGAGTCCAATAATCTCGCTCTGATTGGAACAGCGATGGCGAATAAACGAAGGGGCAGACATATCATAAGCACCCGGATTGAGCATCCCTCCGTACATCAGCCCCTCCTATATCTCGAAGAAAACGGCTTTACTATCAGCTTTGCTCCGGTGGACGAGACCGGCAAGCTAATCAAGGACAAGCTATATGAACTCATTCGTGAGGACACCATATTGGTGTCCGTCATGTATGTGAATAATGAAATCGGCGCAGTCCAGGAGGTTAAGGAACTGGCCACGGAGCTGAAGAACAGGAAGAAGGATATCATCTTCCACGTAGACGCTGTTCAGGCCTTCGGAAAATACCGTATCTACCCGAAACGGGAAGGAATAGATCTTCTGACCCTCAGCGGTCATAAGATTCATGGACCAAAGGGCAGCGGTGCCCTCTATATCAGCGATAAGGTCAGAGTGAGTCCCATTATCTTTGGTGGCGGTCATCAGAGGGGAATTCGTTCAGGAACAGAGAATGTTCCGGCAATCGCCGGACTTGGACAGGCTGTGGATGAGCTTTATGAGAGGCATGAAGAGAAAATCGCCAGGATGTATGGCTTGAAGCAGAAATTCTTAAGAGAATTACAGAAGTTGGAAGGGGTATATTTTCATGGGCTACCAAAGGAGTGCACGGACGAATTTGAAATGGAGCTATTAAAAACCACGGCTCCCCATATCGTCAGTGTTAGCTTTGACGGGGTTAGGAGTGAGGTGTTCCTCCATGCACTGGAGGACCGCGGCGTCTATGTCTCTGCCGGCTCGGCCTGCAGCTCCCACCATCCTCAGCCCAGTGTGACCCTGACGGCGATTAATCTTCCGAAGAACCTGATGGATTCCACCCTCCGCATCTCCATGTCGGATCAGACGACGGAAGAGGAGGTAGACTATGCCATCAAACAAATCAAGGAGCTTCTGCCCGTCCTCAGAAGATATACAAGGAAATAAGAAATCGGGTGGGGGTCGGAAGGACCGGTATTTCAGATCACAGACCCGGAGCTAAAGCACCAGCACTTCAAAAAGCTGGCGTATCCATTTCACAATAGATAAGACGATAGTAGGATTTGCCGGAAGGGGTATAGAGGCCGGTAAGAATACGGATACAGGAGGATGAAATGTTTAAGGCATTTTTAATAAAATACGCAGAGATCGGCCTAAAGGGAAATAACCGCTATCTCTTCGAGAATGCATTAAGGGACAGAGTTTATGATTCACTCAGACCCTTGGGGAATTATCATGTTAGTAAGGAGCAGGGCAGAATCTTCGTTGAATGCCCGGAGGGATATGATTACGAGGAAACAGTGGAAGCCCTGCAGAGGGTATTTGGAATCTCCTCCATCTGCCCCGTGGTGGTGATTGACGGGAATGACTGGGAGACTCTTACCCAAGGAGTGGGGGATTATGTGGACTCCATGTACCCGGATAAGAAATTTACCTTTAAGGTGGAGGCGAAGCGGGCAGATAAGCAATACCCCATGACCTCTCCCGAGATTTGCATCGAAATGGGAGCCTATCTTCTGAGACGCTTTCAGGAGCTGAAGGTAGATGTTCATGAGCCCATGGTCAGAGTTACCGTAGAAGTCAGGACCAAAGCCTATGTATACTCTGTCATTATCCCGGGACCCGGAGGAATGCCCGTAGGTACGAACGGAAAGGCAATGCTTCTCCTATCCGGCGGCATCGACAGTCCTGTAGCCGGCTATATGATCTCCAAGAGAGGTGTATCAATGGCGGCAACCTACTTCCATGCTCCCCCCTATACCAGTGACAGAGCGAAGCAGAAGGTAGTGGAGCTGGCTGAGAAGGTGGCGAGATATACGGGACCAATGAAGCTGTTTGTGGTGAATTTTACAGATATCCAGTTATATATCTATGAGAAGTGCCCCCATGAGGAGCTTACGATCATCATGCGCAGATATATGATGCGGATTGCGGAGAAGCTGGCGGAGCAGGAGAACTGCCTGGGACTGGTGACCGGTGAGAGCATCGGTCAGGTAGCCAGTCAGACCATGCACAGCCTGGCAGCCACCAATGAGGTATGTACCATGCCGGTCCATCGTCCTCTGATTGCCTTTGATAAGAAGGATATCGTAGAGATCGCGAATAAAATAGATACCTTTGAGATTTCCATACAGCCCTTCGAGGATTGCTGCACCATCTTTGTGGCAAAGCACCCGGTGACGAAGCCCAGTCTGAAGGTGATTCGCAATTCCGAGAAAAACCTGGAGGAGAAGATCGGGGAATTGGTAGAAGCAGCATTGAATACGGTAGAAGTGCTTCAGATCAGACAGCGTTAATCGAAGGTGCCTGTGCTTTCATCGATGAAGGAAGGCGCTACAGAAAAGAAAAAAGGAGTTGCCATCAGGGCTACCCCCGATGACAACTCCAATTAAGTATCTGGTAATTATTCAACAATGTAAGGCTTTAATATGTTCAGGATGTGCTCCATATTATCCTCACTATGGATGTTAAGATCGATTACCTTGGATAAATCAAGACTAAAGATACCCATGATGGATTTTGCATCTATAACGTATCTTCCGGAAACTAAATCGAAGTCGGAATCAAATTTCGTAACATCATTCACAAATGCCTTAACCTTGTCAATTGAATTTAAAGATATTTTAACAGTTTTCATGGCTCGTACTCCTCCTTTATTCATATATGTATATACTATATTTTAGCAAAATAAAAGTCAATATACAAAGTATCTAAAAAAAAGGGGAAAAGTTGTATAGGTGGGAGAAACTTCTATTAATTTTGTATAAGTCATTCTGGGATGAAGAATACATAGATTTACGGATTGGAAAGGATAAGTAACATCAATGAAGAAAACAGCAGCATTTTTAAATCTGGGCTGTAAGGTTAATTCCTATGAAACAGAAGCAATGCGGGGGATGTTCGAGCAGGCAGGCTATGAGATTGTGGACTTTAAGGAGATGGCTGACGTATATGTGGTCAATACCTGTACCGTTACCAATATTGCGGACCGCAAATCCCGTCAGATGCTGCATCAGGCGAAGAAGCGGAACCCAGAAGCCGTAATAGCAGCAGCTGGCTGCTATGTGCAGGCGAAGGAGGAGGAGCTTCTGAAGGATAGTGCGGTTGACCTTATTATCGGAAACAATAAAAAATCCGATATCGTTGCCATGGTGGAACGATATTTTGAACACAGAAATAAGGCAGAGCTGATTACGGACATTGGATCGGAAAAGGGCTATGAGGAGCTATTGTTAAACTCAACTTATGAGAAGACCAGAGCCTTTATCAAAATTCAGGATGGTTGTAACCGCTTTTGTTCCTATTGCATCATTCCCTATGTCAGGGGAAGAGTAAGGAGCCGCGGGGAGCAGGATATCCTGCAGGAGATTGAGGGCTTGGCAAGAAAAGGGTATCAGGAGATCGTATTGACAGGAATTCATATCTCCTCCTATGGAACAGACAGGCTGACAGGGACAGAGGAGACAATGAAAAACCCCTTGGCAGAGCTGATTCTAAGGGTAGCTGATATTCCCGGAATACAGAGAATCCGCATTGGATCTCTGGAACCCAGAATTATCACGGAGGAATTCGTAGAGCTAATCGCAGGAATCGAAAAGTTTTGTCCCCATTTTCATCTGTCCTTACAAAGTGGCAGTGATACAGTGCTTTCAAGGATGAACCGAAAATATACCTCTGAGGAGTACTATGAGAAGGTTGAGCTGCTTAAGCGATACTTTGAGAACCCGGCCTTTACAACGGACGTCATTGTAGGATTTCCGGGAGAGACGGAGGAGGAGTTTGAAGAAACCTGTGATTTTGTCAGGAAAATAGGCTTCTCCCATATCCATGTGTTCAAATACTCCAAAAGGGAAGGGACGAAGGCTGCAACAATGGCTGGACAGCTTCCGGAAGAGGTAAAGCATCAGAGAAGTAACCGTTTGATTGCCATTGGTGAGAGGATGACTGAGGAATATAAAGCATTATTTATGGGTAGAATAGAGAAAATCCTGGTGGAGGAGGAAAGCACAGTGGACGGGATCAGCTATCAGACCGGACATAATGAACGTTATCTGAGGCTGGCCCTGCAAAGCGAGGAGGACCTGACAAATCGGATTGTCTCGGCTAAGGTGCTGAAGGCTCTGGACAGTGATCTTTTGCTTTGCGAAATAATACATTGAATTTTTTTATTAAATATATTAATATAATAGATAATAGAAAATGATAGAGAATCAATGAATGGGATGGGAAGGAAGTGAGTCGATGCAGAAGGCTAACAATACACAATATTTTAAGGTACAGAAGGATACCGAGGTAATCGTCGGTGACGTCATCCGTTCCGTATATTCCGCATTAACCGAGAAGGGATATAATCCAGTAAATCAGATCGTCGGATATGTTATGTCGGGAGACCCGACCTACATAACGAGCCATAAGGGTGCTCGAAGCTTGATTATGAAGGTTGAGCGGGACGAAATCATAGAGGAGCTGTTACGCTTCTACATCGATAATGGAGCTCGGAAATAATACCCGACTGCTAGGAGACGATAAATGAGAATCATGGGATTGGACTATGGATCAGTTACAGTCGGAGTATCCATTAGCGATGAGCTGCTTCTTACAGCCCAAGGAATAGAAGTAATCCGTAGGAAACAGGAGAATAAGCTTAGGCAAACACTGGCCAGAATTGAAGAATTAATACAGGAATACCAGGTGACAAGGATCATCCTGGGTTATCCTAAGAATATGAATAATACCATTGGGGAACGGGCTCTTTTGGCAGAGGAGTTCGCCGACTCCCTCAGAAGAAGAACCGGGCTGGAGGTAATCCTCTGGGATGAACGGTTGACGACAGTCGCTGCCCATCAGGTACTGAATGAAGGTGGATTGGATTATAGGAAGAAGGCGACAGTAGTGGATAAAATCGCTGCTGTTTTGATCCTACAGGGCTATCTGGACAGATTATATCATGAAGCCAAGCTTGAGGAGCAGGCGATTGCTAGCAGCCAGGATGTAATGGAGGAATAGAAAGGTTTGGTATAGAGAATGGAGCATAGACCGGATGAAATAACAATGGTTACAGAGAATGGTGAAACAGTTGTATTCCAGGTACTGGAGCAGACAAGGCTCGGAGGAGTGGATTATCTTCTGGTCAGCACCGGCAATGAGGACGGCGAGGATGAGGAAGCACTCATCCTGAAGGATATCTCTAGGATTACGGATGAGGAAGCAATTTATGATATCGTAGAGGATGACCGTGAGCTTGAGATGGTTGCCGAGATTTTTGAGGAGCTACTGGATGACATAGATTTATATTGATTATATTGAAACATTTTAATTGCATGAATATCTAATTAGATGGAATAAGGTGAAAATATGCCTAACAATCAAGAACAATTCAAGTCGTTATTGAAGCATAACGGCCTTAAGGTTACGACCCAAAGGATAGCGATCCTGGAGGTATTAAGCAACCGACCGGGTAAGCATATGACAGCAGAGGAAATCTATGACTGTGTCAAGAAGAAGTACCCTGAGATCGGTCTTGCCACAGTATATCGTACGATACAGCTGTTGTCAGAGCTGAACCTGATTGATAAGCTTAATCTGGATGATGGATATGTAAGGTATGAAATCGGAAGACAAACCCGTGAGGAAGCATGCCACCATCATCATCATTTAATATGCCTTGATTGTGGAACTATTTACGCTTTTCAGGATGACCTGTTAGAGATTTTGGAGGAACGGATCAAGGAAACCCTGGGATTTGAAGTAGTAGACCATGAAGTGAAGCTTTATGGACATTGTATCAACTGCAGAAAGGCAGAATAGACAGATACAGGAAAACCCATAATACGGAGGTCCAAAGGAAATCTAATCACATATCATGCACTTAGTTAATGGATAGAAAGTACATAATATACCATTGGAGGTGCAATTTTTGAAAGAAATGGAAACAACAGAGAATAACAGTAGTAATAGTATAAGAACAAGAAAGAAGAAGACAGAAACAGAAAATATGACAAGTAAAAATGAAAACACAACCGGCAGCAAGAGAAACAGAAGTAAGGATGCTTCAAAAACAAAGACCGGAAGCAATAAAGAGAACCTGAATATCAAATATATGAGAGACAATGATCCGGTAACAGTAAAAAATGGTAAGGAATTGACAAATGGTAAGAGCTTACCAAAGGACAGTAACGGCAAGAATTTGCCGAAGGACACCAACGGCAAAAAATTCGGAATGGATTTTCAGGGTGTGAAGATCATACCGCTTGGCGGCTTAGAGAAGATCGGTATGAATATCACAGCAATTGAATATGAGGATAGTATCATCGTAATTGACTGCGGCTTATCCTTCCCGGAGGATGAGATGCTGGGAATCGATCTGGTGATACCGGATGTGACCTATCTGAAGGATAATATTGATAAGGTAAAGGGCTTTGTAATTACCCATGGACATGAGGATCATATCGGATCCCTTCCCTATATATTAAAGGATGTCAATGTACCGGTTTATGCTACTAGGCTAACGATAGCAATTATTGAGAGCAAATTAAAGGAGCATAATCTGTTAAAGAATACAAAGAGAAAGATTATCAAGTATGGACAGTCCATTAACCTGGGATGCTTCCGAATTGAATTCGTTCGGACCAATCACAGTATTGCGGATGCTGCTGCATTAGCGATTTTCTCACCGGCGGGTATCATCTTCCATACCGGTGACTTTAAGGTAGACTACACTCCGGTATTCGGTAGCCCGATTGATCTCCAAAGAATCGGTGAGATTGGTAAGAAGGGTGTGCTGGCACTGCTATGTGACAGTACCAATGCAGAACGGCCCGGATATACGATGTCAGAGAAAACAGTAGGAAAAACCTTTGATAATATCTTTGCGGATTATTCCAGACAAAGAATTATCGTAGCGACCTTTGCTTCCAATGTGGACCGGGTGCAGCAAATCATCAATTCGGCTGCAAAATACGGCAGGAAGGTGGTCATCGAAGGCCGCAGCATGGTGAATATCATCACCACTGCTACGGAGCATGGCTATATTACAATGCCGGATAATATGTTGATTGACATAGAGCAGATGAAGAATTATACGGACGATCAGCTGGTAATGATTACAACAGGTAGCCAGGGAGAAACCATGGCAGCCTTATCCCGTATCGCAGCCTCCATTCATAAGAAGGTAACCATCCAGCCGGGTGATGTGGTAATTTTAAGCTCCACACCGATTCCGGGAAATGAGAAGGCAGTATCTAAGGTGATTAACGACTTATCCATGAAGGGTGCGAAGGTGATCTATCAGGACACCCATGTATCCGGACACGCCTGCCAGGAAGAGATCAAGCTGATCTACTCCCTTACCAAACCGAAATATGCTGTTCCGGTTCACGGTGAGTACAGGCATCTGATCCGTCATGCGGAAATTGCCCAGATGATGGGAATACCGAAGGAAAATATCTTCCTGCTGTCCTCCGGAGACGTTCTTACCCTATCAGAGGAGAAGGCGGCCATCACCGGAGAGGTAACCGCCCAGGGTATCCTAGTGGATGGGCTTGGTATCGGAGACGTGGGCAATATCGTTCTTCGCGACAGACAGCTGTTGTCTGAGAACGGATTAATCATCGTAGTGGTATCCCTTGAAAAATACAGTAATCAGATCATGGCAGGGCCGGATATTGTATCCCGCGGCTTTGTATATGTCAGAGAGTCTGAGAATTTGATGGATGAAGCCAGGGAGGTTGTCATCAAAGCTCTGGATAAATGTATGAGTAAAAACAATTCTGATTGGGGTAAGATGAAACTGGAGATCAAGGATTCCCTCAGTGACTTCATCTGGAAGAAGACAAAGAGGAATCCCATGATACTGCCGATTATAATGGAAGTATAATCCCGTGGTTTTCATCCGGGGTGTACCTGTCAGGATACTGAGGCTAAGTAAGGAGCGTTCATATGGCAGACAAGTCAACATCAATGAAGGTCACATTGAAGGTATCAAGCTTTGTACTTCGAATACTTTTAAATATCGTGTTTTATGGATTAGTGGTGATTGCGGTTATCTTTGTGTGTAAGCAGGCATTTCGCTTCACCTACCAGATCTATGGACCGGTAACGGTGGATGAGCCGCCGGGAAGAGTGATCCGCATTGAGATTAAAAAGGGTGACTCCACGATGGATGTGGCAAAGAAATTAGAATTAAATCGGGCGATCGTAAATAAATATTCCTTTCTCTTAAAAACCAAGCTTCAGGATCATAACATCATGGCAGGTACCTATGAAATCAATACCTCTATGACCTATGATGAGATACTGGACATTATCACAGACTATTCTAATTCCTATATCCAGGAGGAGGCTGCAGGCGCAGATCAGGATGCAAAGCAGAAGACAGAGGAGTAGAGGCTATGATCGTAAATGAGAGAATTACTGCATATATCAATTCCCTTGCGAAGGAGCTCCCACCGGAGCTCCTTGCTCTGGAAAAAGAGGCATTAAGGACTAAGGTTCCGATTATCAAGAAGGAGACCCAGGAGGTTCTCCGCTTCTTACTGAACAATCAGCAACCAAAACGAATTCTGGAGGTCGGAACAGCCATCGGCTTTTCCGCCCTATTTATGAGTGAATATACGGAACCGGACTGCCGGATTACCACCATTGAGAAGGTGCAGATGCGCCTGATGGAGGCTGAAAAAAATCTGGCGAACCCGGCTTTTCCCCATAGAGAAAAGATAACCCTGAGAAAGGGAGATGGACTCAAGGTATTGCAGGAGCTGGTGAAGGAAGGGGAGAGCTATGACTTTATCTTCCTAGATGCGGCGAAGGCTCAGTATATGAGCTTTCTACCGGAGCTGTTAAGGCTTCTGTGTGGGAAGGGAATGCTGGTGACAGATAATGTACTGCAGGATGGAACCGTAACAAACTCCCGGTACAGCATTAGCAGAAGGGACCGAACCATACACACGAGGATGAGGGAATATCTGTATACGATTACCCACTGTGAAGAGCTTATGACCATGCTGCTTCCCGTAGGGGATGGGATAGCTGTTAGCACAAGAAATGAGATTATTGGATAAGAAGCCTGACCTGAAAGAAATATGACCTGAATGAGGTGTGACCAGGGGAGAACCCCTGATGAATAGAAAGAAGGATACGTATGAGTTTAAATAGAAAGAAACCGGAGCTTCTGATACCTGCCGGTAACCTGGAGACCTTAAAGACTGCTGTGATGTATGGGGCAGATGCTGTCTATATCGGCGGTGATCTGTACGGATTACGGGCCAAGGCAAAAAACTTCTCCATGGAGGATATGAGGGAGGGGATATCCTTTGCCCATGAACAGGGGAAGAAGGTCTATGTAACAGCCAATATTACAGCCCATAACAGTGATATGGAAGGGATAAGGCAGTATTTTCAGGAGCTGATGGGGTTTGGTGCTCATAAGCCGGATGCCCTGATCATATCGGACCCTGGGGTATTCTCCATTGCGATGGAGGAAGCACCAGAGATAGAGAAGCATATCAGCACCCAAGCAAATAACACAAATTATGAGACCTACCGCTTCTGGGGTAAGCTGGGTGCTACCAGAGTAGTGTCGGCCAGAGAATTATCCCTGGCTGAGCTAAAGGAGCTTCGGACCAGGATACCTGGGCAGATGGAGATTGAGACCTTTGTTCATGGTGCCATGTGTATCGCCTATTCAGGAAGATGCCTCTTAAGCAATTATTTTACGGGCAGGGATGCTAATCTTGGTGAATGTACCCATTCCTGCCGCTGGAGATATCATATCGTAGAGGAGACAAGACCGGGAGAGTACCTTCCAATTGAGGAGGACGAACGGGGGACCTATATTTTTAATTCCAAGGATTTGTGTATGATTGAGTATATCCCTGAGCTGGTGGAGGCCGGTATCGACAGCTTCAAGGTTGAGGGCAGAATGAAAACCGCTCTGTATGTGGCGACCGTAGCCCGGACCTATCGGAAGGCGATTGATGATTATTTTGCGGACCCTGAGCTCTATGAGAGAAATAAGGCGATCTATCTGGAGGAGGTCAGAAAGGGTGTAAACCGTCAGTTTACCACCGGCTTCTTCTTTGGCAAGCCAAAGCATGAGGACCAGATCTATGATCACAATACCTATGAGAAGGCATATACCTATCTTGGGACCATCTCCGGAATAAGGGACGGACTCTATCAGCTGGAGCAGAAGAATAAATTCTCTGTGGGTGAATCCATAGAAGCCATCAAGCCGGATGGAAGTACCATTGAAGCAGTGGTACAGCGTATCACGGATGAAGAGGGAAATCCTATGGAGAGCTGTCCTCATCCGAGACAGATCATCTATGTGGGACTGGAAGCGAAATTAAATGTATTTGATATCCTGAGACGTAAGGAATAAAGCGGATGCACCTTCTGTCCTTTTATGGACAGTTGAGAAAAATAAGCAGTCCTTCTGTCCTTTTATGGACAACTGAGAAAAATAAGCAGTCCTTCTGTCCTTTTTTAAGAAGGATAGGCACTTTATGTCATTAATACGCATATGATAATAACGAACCATTTAAGCATTGAGGGTGCTTATCTTCGTGAAGTCTTTTCCTAAGCCGCTAAGCACCAAGGAGGAAACGGATTATCTTATAAGATGCAAGGAAGGTGACAAGGAAGCGAGGGATCAGTTGATTGAGCACAATCTGAGGCTGGTTGCGCACATTGTCAAGAAGTACAATATGATAGATAAGGAGACAGATGATTTGATATCGATCGGTACGATCGGGCTGATCAAGGCGATCGATACCTTTGATGATAAGAAAGGGATCCGCCTGGCTACCTATGCCTCCCGTTGTATAGATAATGGAATGCTAACATAGCGGTGCAATCTGCTTTCTATGGAGCTAGACACTCCTTTGAGGAAGTGTACTTCTGATGGCCCTCTGCCAGCATCGCTTGAATGAGCTGGTATTTTTGCTGATCGGGGCAGGGAAGACGATGAATCCCTTCGACAGCCAGCTCAGCATGAACCTTTGCGACCGATTGATTTAATTCCTCTACGGCTTCCGCCGTATCCGGTAAATGCAGGATTACCTCCATAAAACGCTTCTCCTTTTTTCTGTAGCTGGAGCATTATTATTATCATATGCAGTTAACCATGTCCGATATTGATATCGGATTTTTTTTATGGGGCAATAAAGTGGAGCTTATAGTTAATTTTATATCAAAAAAAATAAGTCCAAGCAAATTGGAATTATTTGAAAAAATACTATTGACAATTGAAAGAAATCGTAGTATCCTAACAAAAACACATATAAACCTAGTGAATAGATATGAATAGTATGAATAAGCAATAGCTACTTACAACCGAAGCTGGGAATAGAATTTCGATATACATATGATAATGTTTTAACAGGACTAAGGCTTTCAATTTGATGCATAGGGAGGGGCATATGGAGGATTTGAAGAGTTTATTACCAAACCAACTTTATTCTAAATTAGTTGAATTCCTTACGACAACAGCTCACGGCTCCGTAACACTGATTATCCAGGATGGAAGGATCATTCAGGTAGAACGAAGTGAGAAGGTAAGAATCTCAAAGTAGTCATTATAACTGAATAGGGTCGATTGATTAGAAAACTAAAGGTCGAAAACATCTCACATGATGTTTTTGGCCTTTTTATCTTTTTGCTGGTCCGTTAAGTACTCATTGTGCTTCAAGAGAAGTTCATCATACAAAAAAGGAGATTTCATATGGCAAAAAAAGTTACACAAATAGCGATTTACGGGAAGGGAGGCATCGGGAAATCTACCACTACCTCTAACCTCAGTGCCGCTTTATCAAGGCTAGGTTATAAGGTGATGCAATTTGGCTGTGATCCAAAAAGTGATTCCACCAACACCTTAAGAGAGGGGAAATACATTCCGACAGTATTGGATACCCTCCGGGAAAAGAGCAATGTCAATGCCGGAGATGTTATTTTTGAAGGCTTTAACGGAATTTACTGTGTGGAGGCAGGGGGTCCGGCACCGGGAGTTGGCTGTGCAGGCAGGGGAATCATCACAGCGGTTGAGTTATTTAAGCAGCAGCAGATTTTCGAGAAGCTGGATCTGGATTATGTAATTTATGATGTACTGGGAGATGTGGTCTGCGGAGGCTTTGCGGTACCGATCAGAGAAGGAATAGCTGAGCATGTCTTTACGGTATCCTCTGCGGACTTTATGAGCATCTATGCCTCCAATAATTTGTTCAAGGGAATCAAGAAGTATTCCAATTCCGGCGGCGCCCTCTTGGGAGGTGTGATTGCCAATTCAATTAATTATGGTTATTCCAGGGATATTGTAGATGACTTTGCAGAGAAGACCCATACACAGATCGTCGAATACGTACCCCGGTCAATTACAGTCACCCAATGTGAATTACAGGGTAAGACAACGATAGAAGCTGCTCCGGACTCGGAACAGGCGAAGGTTTACTTAAGATTGGCGAAGAAAATTTCCGAGCATACAGAATCTAAGGTACCCTCACCTCTGGAAATTAGCGAGCTGAGAGAATGGGCAGCGTCCTGGTCCGATCAGCTTCTGGCACTGGAGACCGGAGTGGTTCCCGGTGGGAAGGCGGCAGGGATTTGACGGATGGGCTTAAACAGGCTTTATTTCATGAATTCATCATGCATTCAAATATATCAAGGAGGGGGATTATGAAAAGAGTAGCACAAAATCTTACAGACCTGATCGGAAACACTCCACTACTAAAGCCGAATCAATTCCTGAAGCAGGAGAAATTGGATTATGAGCTGTACTTTAAGCTGGAATATTTCAATCCGGCAGGCAGCGTAAAGGACAGAATCGCTTATGCTATGATTACTGACGCAGAGGAAAAGGGCTTAGTGAATCAGGATACGGTAATTATTGAGCCAACCAGCGGTAATACCGGAGTCGGCTTAGCCTTTGTAGCCGCAGCCAAGGGTTATAAAATAATTCTTACGATGCCGGAAACCATGAGCGTGGAGCGAAGAACCCTGCTGAAGGCTCTGGGGGCAAATGTTGAACTGACACCGGGTGCTGATGGAATGAGGGGTGCAATACGAAAAGCAGAGCAGTTAAATATACAAATACCCAACAGTATCATACTACAGCAGTTTGAGAATCCGGCAAACTCCCGCATTCATCAGTATACTACGGCAGAGGAGGTCTGGAAGGATACCGATGGGGAGGTTGATATCTTTGTCGCCGGTGTCGGTACGGGAGGAACCGTTACGGGAGTTGCTAAGGGGCTAAAGGAGAGGAACCCCAAGATACAGATTGTAGCAGTAGAACCCTTTGACTCTCCGGTGTTATCGGGAGGACAGCCGGGGCCCCACAGGATACAGGGAATCGGAGCAGGCTTTGTCCCCAAGGTGTTTGAGAGGGAATACATTGATGAGATTTACAAGGTACGCAATGAGGAAGCCTTTGATACCTCCAGGCAGCTGGGAAGATTGGAAGGTCTGCTGGTAGGAATATCCTCCGGAGCCTGTGCATATGCAGCAAAGCAGATTGCTAAGCGGAGGGAGAACAGGGGGAAGACAATTGTCGCCCTACTGCCGGATACCGGGGAGCGTTACCTATCAACCGGATTGTACCAAGTCTAAGTTGGAACGGCTGGATGGAAGCGATAGTAAATCAAAGAAGGGAGACAACTATGAGTTGCTTTATTGAAAGACCACGGACCTCCTGTGCCTTGGGAGGAGCCCTGGTAACCATAGGCTCGCTGCCGCGGGTAGTTGCAATTTCTCATACCGCATTAGGTTGCGCCGGTAATCTCAGTGGTGCGATATCGGCAGGCTCAGGATATCTTGGAGCAGGCTATTGCTCCGGGCAGAGCACTCCGACCTCCGGTATTACAGAGTCTGAGATCGTATTTGGGGGCTTTGACCGCTTGGTGGAACAGATTAAAAATACAGAAGAATTGATTGATGCGAGTTTATTTGTAGTGGTAACCGGTTGTATGACTGAAATGATTGGGGATGATGTTCAGGGAGCCGTCAGTGAATGCCAGGACCTTGAGACTCCGGTGATTGCCATCAGTACCCCAAGCTTTCAGGGAGATGCCTATCGGGGTTATGAGCTTGTACTGGAGGGTATCTTTAATCGATTTTTAAGACGCTCCGATGCCAAGGACGATAAGCTGGTAAACCTGTTTGGATTAATCCCCGGCTACGATCCGCTCTTTCGGGGGAATCTTGAGGAATTAAAGCGCATCCTTCAGAGGATCGGTCTTCGTGTGAATACCTTTTTCACTCCGGATCAAAGCTTTGAAAATATACGGGCCTTCCCTAGGGCAGCCCTAAACATTGTTTTCTCCCGTATCTACGGAGTGGAATTTGCCAAGAATGCAGAGCAAAAGCATGGCATCCCCTATTATATCACTGATCTTCCGATCGGACCGGAGGCTACGGACCGCTTCCTTAGGGAGGTGGGAGAGCAGCTGGAACTGGATCCGGAGCTCATTGAAGAGGTGATCCGGGAAGAGAATCATATTTACTACGGATACTTTGAACGAACTGCGGATATGTTTGCGGACGGAGAATATAAATTCTATCTTTCCCTGGTGTCTAATGCCAATGAGCTGATACCTTACGCCTCCTTCGCGGAGAGGGAGCTGGGTTGGATCACAAGCGATCTCTATGTAACCAATATTCTCACCGAGGAAGCGAAGGAGGAGCTTAAGCAGATATTCTCAGAACAGGGCTTTAACGGGGAACTATTATTTGAGACCGACACCTCCAGAATAGCCAAAGACATAACGCTGCGGCACAAGAGAAACGGCGGTGAGGCATATTACGATGATGGGAATACTCCTCTGTTTCTGATCGGAAGCAGATTAGAGAAGGATTTGGCATTAAATCGAGGACTGAGTTATCTACCGGTCAGCTTTCCTCTGGCAAATCGTCTGATCGTGGACAGAGGCTATGCCGGATATCGGGGTGGGCTGCATCTGCTGGAGGACATCGTGAATTCCTTAATTTCAAATAAGTAGTGGAGGCAGTTCGACATGAATGAGCAAGGATACAGAAAGGAGTCAATATGGGTTATTATGAGCAAAAAATTCCTCCGATACGGGATCTGCGGCTGAGGATAGGGGATGCCTTCCCTGAGGGAAAAGGCTGTGACCTGCTTCAATGCTCCAGAGAAGGATGCTTGTTAGGGAAGAAGAGAAGCTTCTGGCAGGCAAATTCCTGTCAAATGGCACTGACACTGATGATGGCTACCACCATCGATAACTCCGTAATCATCATGCATGGCCCGATCGGATGCGGAGCCCAGCTGCATATGATGGATTCCGGTGCCCGAAAGGGGAATGTCAGCAGGGGGAAACAGCCAAAGCCCCTCATCTGGCTAAGCACAAACCTAAGAGAGACCGATGTGATTGGAGGCGGAGAAGCGAAGCTTCGGGAAACCATTGAATATGCGGACCGGGAATTTCGTCCGGAAATAATCTTTGTTGTTGCTACCTGTGCCCCCAATATTATCGGTGACGATATTGAGGAGGTGGTAAAGACTGCCGGCGAAGCTACCGCAGCCAGGATTGTATCCCTTCACTGTCCGGGCTTTCGAAGCAGAGTCGTTGCTACTGCCTATGATACCTTCTACCATGGGATATTGAAGCACCTGCCCTTTGATCCGGTCCCCTACAAGGATTATATACCCTTTGAACCAACGGATCCAAATTATGAGCTGGCGGTCAAGAAATACCAGTACAAAAAGAAGCATACGGTTAACTTATTTAATGCTACCTCCATCGGACCGGAGGATGAGAAGGAGCTGATTCGTCTGCTGAATGCCCTTGACTTAGAGGTTCAAATCTATGCAGAGTATTCCTCGGCAGAGGAAATCAGACACATATCTCAGGCGGCCTTAAATGTCAGTATGTGCAATGTACATGATGATTACATACTAAAGTACCTGGAAAAGACCTACGGGATACCCTATGTGATACAGGGAATGCCCATCGGTCTGAAAGCAACAAGAGAATGGTTGATGGCAATCGCAAAGCATTTCGGACTGGAGGAGCGGGCAGCACGGCTGGCAGATCAGGAGGAGGAAAGGGTACAGAAGGCAATCGTGCCTTATCTGGAAAACCTGAAGGATAAACGGGTCTTGATCGGAGGAGGCGTGATCCGGGTTGCTGCGGAAGCAATTCTACTGAAGGAGCTGGGTATGAAGGTGATCAGCATCCGAGCTTATCATTTTGACGATGGAGCAGAGCCTGTATATGAGGTCTTGAATGAGGAGCTGCCAGAGGTACCTGTCTCCGTCAGTAATCAGGCTTTTGAGCTGGTCAATCAGATCTTGGCCTTGAAACCGGATTTGGCGGTGATTCATAACGGTACCAACGGTCTGGTTGCTAAGCTTGGAATACCCTCTCTTCAATTATTCCATGTAGATAAATGCTTCTTTGGATACAGAGGATTATTTGATCTTACCAAACGGATTG
Organism: Bacillota bacterium; assembly: GCA_023435645.1. Taxonomy (GTDB): domain Bacteria; phylum Bacillota; class Clostridia; order Lachnospirales; family Lachnospiraceae; genus Mobilitalea. Next base: position 13,141 of record JAEYRK010000001.1, on the reverse strand, counting down.
GGTTTTCCATGAGAAATCCCTCTTATCAAAGAAGGCTTCGGGAGCATGTGAAACAGCCCTATCATCGGGAGTGGTATGACAGGAATGCCTTCAGCTATATCAAATAGGTGATTGTAAGGAGCGAGCAAAGGGTGGCGACGGGTAAAATTCCTTGTTGTCAATAGAATAGGGAGGCTGTAAAGCAGCAGAATGGAGGTTATTATGAAAGTGAGAGGAAGTAAAGGAATATTATTTATACTATTGGTCTTAATCGCAGTTCTGGCAGCAGTGGGCTGCAAGAAAAAGGTAGAAACCGGCGGTCAAAACAAGGCGGATCAGAAGGATAGCGGAGCGGAGCTTACAGAGGAGGAGAAGGAAGCGGCTTTTCAAAAGGAGCCGGCTGCCAGCAGGATCATTCATATCGGCTATGACGGCGGCTTATGCCAGGGGGCGATTGCGATTGCCCATGAAAAGGGATTCTTTGCTGCAGAGGGGCTGACGACGGAATTAACGAAGTCAGAGAGTCCGAGAGATGCGATTTCCGGAGGAAAAATTGATACCTCGGCAGGTATGATTGCCGGATGGCTGAAGCCCATTACAAACGGAGTGAACCTGGTGTTTACCCTGGGGCTTCATACGGGATGTACTTCAGCGATCGTTCTGGCAGATTCTGCGATTAATACCTTTGAGGATGCGAAGGGCAGTGTGATCGGCATTAGCGGCGGTATCGGAGGGACCAATCATAACATCGGCTATCGTATGATTGCTCATGATAACCTAAAGCCGGAGGACTTTACCTGGAGTGATTTTCCCGCAGACCAGCTGCTGCTCCTTCTGCAGAACGGTGAGATAGAGGTGGCTATTGCCGGAGATCAGATGGCTGAAAAATGGGTTCAGCAGGGACTGGTCAAACGAATTCGCTCCACCACTCTGGATGAGGATTTTTCGGATGAAACCTGCTGTGTACTGGGTCTGTCCGGTAAGTTTCTGGAGGAGAATCCGATTACCTCTGAGAAAATAAGCCGTGCAATCTATAAAGCCAGTCTATGGGTACAGGATAATAAGGAAGAGACGGCTCAAATTCTGATTGATAAAGGACATGTGAGCGGTGAAGTAGCATATATCACCAGCCTGCTGGAATTATATGATTTTGTCCGGACAAATGAACAGACGGATAAATCGATCAATGATTCCATCAAGGAATATCAAAATCTCGGAGTAATTGATGTGAATATTAATGTGGATCAGCTAAAGCAACAGCTATGGCATTCCTACGCCTTAGAGAAGCTTGCAGATTAAGGAGCTGGGAGGTAGTCATGAGTAAAATAGACAATATAACAGTCGGAGAATTGATAGAGCTGGAGGAGAAGCCGATTACAAGGCTGCGTGTAGTACTGAATCGCATCCTATGTGCTTCACCGATTTTGGCAGCAGCCCTTCTATTATTCCAATATTTTTATGTACCCGACTTCGGTATGAATACGAAAACCAATCTCTATCCTTCCTTAATCGGTTTTGTGACAGTGGTATTGTCGGGGGTTTTTATCGCAGGCTTTAACAGTAAAAGGGCCTATAAATTTTTATTAAAGAATGCACCCATCTATACGGTACTAATCCTGGGGCTGATCCTTTATGACTATAATACCTTAAAGACAGGAAGGTTGATGATGCCGTATTTTCCTTGGCCGGACAGAATTCTGAAGGCCATCGTGGATGACCGCCTCTTACTTCTGGATTGCATCTCCCATTCCCTCATCCTTTTATTTTCAGGATTTTTTACAGGTGCCATTGCCGGTCTTATCACCGGTGTATTAACCGGATGGTATAAGCGGGTGAATTACTGGGTATCCCCCTTACTGAAGATTATTGGGCCCATACCCTCTACTACATGGCTTCCCATCATACTGATCGTCTCCAGCTCCTTATTTCGAGGAAGCGTATTTATCATAGCTCTGGGGGTATGGTATCCGGTTACCATGACCACCTATTCCGGAGTATCCAATGTAAAGAAGTCCTTTTTTGAAGTGGCAAAAACCCTGGGGGCGAAGGAATTCAGACTGATATTTAAGGTTGCTATACCGGCTGCCATGCCAAACATCTTCCAGGGTCTGACCCAGGGAATGAGTGTCGCCTGTACTGCACTTATTGTAGCTGAGATGATGGGGGTTGAATCAGGACTTGGCTGGTATATCAACTGGCAGAGAGGCTGGGCAGAATTTGCGAAAATGTATTCCGCAGTGATCATTATATGCCTCACCTTCACTGCAGTAAATCTGGTCTTTGCTTTGATTAAAAAACGGGTATTGCGCTGGCAGGAGGGGGTAGTACGATGATGGAAGCGAGAGGCTATGTCAAGGTAGATGAGATTACAAAGATATTCGCAAGAAATGATGTAAACAGTACAATTACTGCTCTGGATAAGGTAAGCATAGCAATTGAGCCGGGAGAGTTTGTCTCCATCGTCGGAGCCAGCGGCTGCGGTAAATCCACCCTCCTGCGCCTGATTACCGGCCTGGAGCAGCCAACCAGGGGGAAGGTCTATTTTGATGGGGTTGAAATTGAAGGACCCAGTGAAAAAAGGGGCTTTGCTTTTCAGGAGCCAACACTATTCCCCTGGCTGACCGTTAGGGAAAATATCGCCTTTGGGTTAAAGGCGCAGGGAACCTATAAGAAAAAGAAGCATATCGTGGACGAATTGCTGAGGCTGGTAGATTTAACAGAATTTGAACACTCCTATCCACACCAGCTGTCAGGAGGGATGGCTCAGCGGATATCCTTGGTTCGTGCCCTGGCCTGTGAACCAGACGCATTATTTCTGGATGAACCCTTCGGTGCTTTGGATGCCTTCACTAGGATGAATATGCAGGAGGAGCTATACAGAATATGGCAGGAAAAGCATATGACCATTGTGATGATCACCCATGATGTGGATGAGGCAATCTATCTATCCAACCGGATTATCATTATGTCGCCTAAGCCGGGTAGAGTGCGAAAGATCTTTCAGGTAAGCAACACATATCCGAGGAACAGGAACGGCAGTGATTTTATTAATATCCGTAAGGAAATTCTGGAGATTCTTGATTTTGCCAAGGAGGAAACGGTTGATTACTATTTATGATGGTAGAGAGAAGAAATGAGGTGGGAGTTATGAAATTGGCATTTGCCTCCAAGGACGGAATTGTAGTGAATCAGCACTTCGGCCATACCCCTGCGTTCTGGATTGTAGAGATCAATGAGGAAAGTAAAGAGTGGTATATCATCGGCAAAAGAGAAAATACTCCCTCCTGCCATGGCGGTGTCCATGATGACAGCTCGATCCATGCCAGTGTGGACCTGATCGGGGATTGTCATGCGGTCTTTGTCGTTCAAGCAGGAAATTATGTTCATTCCTATCTGCAGCAGCGTGGGCTGCAGCTCATAGAAATCAAGGGCTTAATTCAGGAGCTAACAGAAGGCTATCTCCTGTATCTGAAGAAGCATCGATATTTTGAAAAGATAGCAAACAGGCAGTAATGGATTGGCTCAAAGCGGAGCATAGAAATGGAGCGATATGTTGAATCAGTATGCGGCAGAGATAGAATACCAAATCAATAGAAAAGAGCATCCCGGGGAAGCATTGATTCCTTCGGAATCAAGATCCCCTTCGGAAACATTACTAACGGAGCATCCCTGCTTTCAGGGCAGTGCCCATGGAAAGAAAGGGAGGCTCCATCTTCCCATCAGCCCCTCCTGCAATATCCAGTGCAAGTACTGCCTTCGGACCTGCAATCGAGGGGAGCAGAGGCCGGGGGTGGCAAATGGAATATTAAGGCCGGAGGAAGCAGTGGATACCGTCCGGCGGGCATTGGAGCTGTGCCCGGAGATCACTGTCGTGGGAATCGCCGGGCCGGGAGACACCCTGGCCACCAGCCATAGCCTGGAGGCCTTCCGTCTGGTCCATGAAGCATATCCGCAGTTAATCAAATGTCTTAGCACCAATGGACTGGCCCTGCCAGGAAGAATAGCGGAGCTTCAGCGGGTAGGAGTCAGAACGATTACCGTTACTGTAAATGCTGTTAATCCGGAAATAGGTGAAAAAATATATGCTCACATCTTCTGGGAGGGTAAAAAATATACCGGTACAGAAGCGGCAGCCATCCTGTCGGAGCAGCAGCTGAAGGGGATCAGAGAGGCCAGTGAGCAGGGGATCATAGTAAAGGTCAATACGGTACTCATTCCCGGAATTAATGATTTTCATATCGGAGAAATAGCCAGGGAGGTCAAAGCAGCCGGAGCCTCCATCCATAATATGATTCCGCTGATTCCACAGCATGAGATGAAGGATATTCCGGCACCGACCTGCGGACAGATCAATCAGGCCCGTCAAATCGCGGGGCAATATCTGCCGCAATTTCGGCATTGCATGCATTGCAGAGCCGATGCCTGCGGTATTATCGGTAAGGAGGATTTGTCCTACAGACTATATGGTGAGAGAAAGCTGGAGACCTTTTCCCACGGCTGATGAGACTTTTTCCTGAGAGAGTCATAACCTGAGCCTTGCTGCTATATGTATAAATAAAAGCTGTTAGGATGTCGGTTATGGCAAAAAGCATTGCGATTTATTCCAGGAAATCAAAGTTTACCGGTGTGGGTGAGAGCATTGAGAATCAGATTGAGCTCTGCCGTCAGTATATCGAGCATAGCTATGGGAGGGAGGAAGCGCTGGAGCTTCAGATCTATGAGGACGAGGGCTTTTCGGGTAAGAATACCGCCCGTCCCCAGTTCATGCACATGCTTCAAGATGCACGGAAGAAGAAGTTTTCCTTGATCGTGTGTTATCGGCTGGATCGAATCAGTCGGAATGTCGGTGACTTCGCTAAAATGATTGATGAGCTGAACCGGATGGAGATTGCCTTTGTATCCATCCGGGAGAATTTTGATACCTCAACTCCCATGGGTCGTGCCATGATGTACATCGCCTGCGTATTTGCACAGCTGGAGCGGGAAACGATAGCAGAGCGGATCAGGGATAACATGTATGAGCTATCAAAAACAGGGCGCTGGCTGGGAGGGACGACACCCACCGGGTTCAGCAGTGAAAGTGTGGAGAAAGTTTCCGTTGACAATAAGCTTCATAGGACCTGCAGACTAAAGATAGTCCGAGAGGAAGCACAGCTGATAGCACTTATTTTTGATAAATATCTGGAGACAGGGTCACTGACAAAGACGGAAGCGTATTTAATGCAGAACCATTATACCACGAAGAATCAGCTGTACTTTACCAGATTTTCAATCAGGAGCATACTATCCAATCCGGTCTATATGATTGCGGATCAAGCGGCATATCAATATATCATAGCAAATCATATGAGACTTTACTCACAGGAGGGAGAATTTGACGGCGTCCATGGAATCATGGCCTATCGTCGGACCCTTCAGCAAGAGGGGACTTCCCATAAAGCGCTCAGCAGGGAGGAATGGATCGTATCGGTGGGGAAGCATGAGGGATTGGTGAGCGGATATCAATGGATCAGGGTGCAGGAGCTGCTGGAGCTGAACCAATCAAAAGCCTACAGAAAACCCAGAAGTAATACGGCACTGTTGTCCGGCTTACTGTTCTGCGGAAGCTGTGGCAGCTATATGCGGCCAAAGCTGACGAGAAGATACGGTGAGGATGGTGAAAGAATCTATGAGTACCTATGCTCCAGGAAGGAAAAGAGCGGAAGTAAATGCTGCAATATGAAAAACCCCAGAGGTAATCAGCTGGATCATGCCTTGGTAGAGGAGCTGAAGGCATTGCAGCCTGAGGAGAGTATGTTCCTGCCAAGACTGGAGGAGCTAAGTCATCGATTACTGAGTCAGCAGGGAGACAGGAAGGAGGAGTCAGAGCGTCTGATGAGACAGCAAAGGGATGCCGAGAAAGAGATCGCTTCTCTGGTCAGCTCATTAGCAAAGGCTTCCGGAACGGCGGCTGAGCCCTATATCCTTCAGCGTATTAATGAGTATCATAAGAGGGTGGAAGGGATCAGAGCAAGCCTTGCCAAAGCAGAAGACAGTAAGGGCTGTGAAGAGCTGTCAGAGGAGGAGCTTAATAAAATGAGCAGGGAGCTGCTGCGTTTTGACTATATACTTGAAATAGCATCAGTTGAGCAGAGACGGGCAGCCCTAAGGAGCATCATAAAGCGCGCAGTATGGGATGGGGAGAGGCTTCAACTATATCTCTAATCCCTTATGTGAGGATAGCAAATGAACTGCTGATGATGCTTCGCAGCGGCAAGCGTCTGTCCAAGGAAGTATATCTGTATGATCCGATTGGATCTGACAGGGAGGGCAATGAAATCAATCTGTTGGATATCATCGAGGAACCGGAAATTGATATTGTAGAAAATATCGTTCTGGAGGATGACATTAAAAAACTGTATCATATCATAGGCAAGGTATTAACTGATAGAGAACGTGAAATCATATGCTTACGCTATGGACTGAGTAACAGGAAGGAAGTTACGCAACGGGAAATTGCTACCAAGCTGGGAATCTCCAGGAGCTATGTCAGCCGCATAGAGAAGAAAGCCTTAAAGAAATTGAGAGAATGCTTTGAACAATAATTAAGATATGCACCATTCCTAAGAGATGTGATGCTCTGAAGGGAAATTGCTCAAAGCAGAAGGATAGGGAATAGAAATATCGGATTGGGCTGCTGCCTAGGCTGGAAAGACAGAAGGAAGATGACCACCTTCGGTCTTTATTCAACTTAGGCAGCAGTTTATCCTTGTTAAGGGGATATAGTTCAATACGGTAATATAGGGTAATCACAAAACAGGGATATAAAATGCCGCTTACCTTCCGGTATGGGGGCAAATTATATCCCTGCCTAGATCGAGTCAGGAGACTATCTCTTGGTAGTCCACTGGGAGCAGTCCCAGACCTTCGTTACAAGCTCCTCATAAAAGTCAGGCTCATGGCAGATGATCAGGACACTTCCCTTATAGGCCTTCAACGCCCGTTTAAGCTCTGCCTTTGCCTCCACATCCAAATGATTCGTGGGCTCATCCAGCAGCAGAATATTCGTTTCACGGTTAATGAGCTTACACAATCTTACCTTCGCCTGTTCTCCACCGCTGAGGACCCGGACCTGGCTCTCAATATGCTTTGTGGTCAGGCCACATTTTGCCAGTGCGGAACGGACCTCATACTGCGTGAAGCCGGGGAATTCCTTCCAGAGCTCTTCGATACAGGTGGTCGTATTTCCCGGGGCCATCTCTTGCTCAAAATAACCGATGCTGAGGTAATCTCCAAGGGTAACCTTTCCGGACAAGGGAGGAATCAAGCCAAGAATACTCTTAAGCAGTGTGGTCTTCCCTATTCCGTTTGCGCCAGTCAGAGCAATCTTATCCCCACGCTCCATGGCAAGGGTCAGAGGAGAGGAAAGCGGCTCGTCATAGCCAATGATCAGCTCCTCGGTTTGGAAGATATATCTGCCGGCTGCTCTGGATTCCTTGAAATTAAATTCCGGCTTCGGCTTTTCCTTCGCCAGCTCGATTACCTCCATCTTGTCCAGCTTCTTCTGGCGGGACATCGCCATGTTACGGGTGGATACCCTTGCCTTATTACGGGCAACGAAATCCTCCAGCTCCTCGATCTCCTTCTGCTGGCGCTTGTAGGCGGACTCCAGCTGTGCTTTTTTCATCTCATAGATCTCCAGGAATTTATCATAATTCCCGACATAACGGTTCAACTCCTGATTCTCCATATGGTAAATGATATTCACCACACTGTTCAGAAAGGGGATATCATGGGAAATGAGAATGAAGGCATTCTCATATTCATTGAGGTAGCGCTTCAGCCACTCGATATGCTGTACATCCAGATAGTTCGTGGGCTCATCCAGCAGAAGAATATCCGGCTTCTCCAGTAAGAGCTTACCCAGTAGAAGCTTCGTCCGTTGGCCCCCACTTAAGTCATTCACATCCCTGTCAAGTCCGACCTCATCCAGCCCCAGGGCACGGGCGATTTCCTCTACCTTGGAGTCGATGATATAAAAATCATGCATCATCAATAGTTCCTGAATGATACCCAGCTCCTCAATCATCTCAGGGAGCTCCTCCTCTGTGGCTTCTCCCATGGTATCACAGATCCGATTCATCTTCTCCTCCAGCTCGAACAGATAGGAAAATGCGGACTGAAGAACACTTCGTAAGGTCATACCACTCTCGAGGATCGTATGCTGATCCAAATAGCCGGTATGGACATGCTTCGCCCATTCTACCTTACCCTCATCCGGCATCAGCTTACCGGTCACGATATTCATGAAGGTGGATTTTCCTTCCCCGTTGGCTCCAATCAGACCGATATGCTCACCCTTTAGTAGGCGGAAATTGACATCTTTGAATATGGCACGGTCTCCGAAACCATGGCTGAGATTAGTTACATTCAGAATACTCATCTTTGACTCCTTTTTCCAGTAGGCTTTGCTATAATACATCCGTTTTATCATCATAAAGTAAAACCACATCATTTGAGCTTAATTTTTATGCATTACAGAGAATGCACCACGGAGTATCATTTTACACGATAAGCAGGCAACGGTCAATCTGAATTTACTGAGGCGAAGGAAGGGAAAATCCGTCGAAATGCTTAGCGTTCCAAGGGATGAAGCGAAATCACAGGATAGGGGTTTTGCGCTTGCTTCTGGACAGGGAGAGAAGCAAGAAATATTGTAGAAAAATGCATCATATTGGTAATATTTATAAAAAAAGGTATGGACTAATGCTGAAATATGAATTATAATGTAAATTGTGTGAAAAGTTTTAAGGAATGGATGATATAATGAATTCGCTATGAGCTATGTTGAAAAAGTTGGTGATTTTAGCAATATTTACTACACAATTTAAGCGTATTAATGGGGACTAATTCCTAAATTGTCAAAAAATGAATAGAATCTAGCCAAATTGCTAATAAAATGTTGTAATTTTTAAAATATTGGTATATAATAGGGCTGTAAGTAAGTCAAGGGAGAGAGCTATGGAGTTCAATAATAGGAAGAAACGACTGGGCGACATACTAATCGATGCGGGTGTTATTGACGAACAGCAGCTGAAGGAAGCTCTGGCTGCACAGAGAGAAAAAGGACAAAAGCTTGGCGAGACACTGATAGATCTCGGCTTTACGACGGAGGTTGAGATTGCCAATGCTTTACATAGACAATTAAATTATGATTTTGTGATCCTATCCGACCGTAGAATTGAGCCAGAGATTACGAAGCTGGTCGGAGAGGAGATATTAAGGAAGAATTCGGTGATGCCCTTTGAGTTCAAGCAGGGATATCCGAACATCTTAAGAGTGGCGATGTCAAATCCTCTGGATTATCTGGCCATTGATGACATTGCGATTATTACCAATTTTCAGGTTGAACCGGCGGTTGCAACCTCTCAGGATATCGCCGCGGCCATAGACAAATATTACGGTAATATTGAAGCTCTTAAGGTGGCTCAGCGCTATACCCAGGAGAGGGATAGCCTGATTAAGGCGGAACAGCAGGAGCAGGAGAATATTTCTGATGAGGTAGAGAATGCACCGATTGTAGTGCTGGTCCGTTCTATCATTGAACAGGGTATCAGGCAGCGTGCCAGCGATATCCATATTGAACCTCTGGAGGATGATCTCAGAGTAAGATATCGTATCGACGGCGTAATGAGTAAGGGCAGAAGATACAGCCTTACGCTGATGGCCGCCATTATTGCCAGAATTAAGATATTATCCGGAATGGATATCTCCGAGAAGAGAAGACCTCAGGATGGTCGTATTTCCATGACGGTGGGCAGAGGTGAATATGATATCCGTTCCTCCGTACTCCCCACAGTCTATGGTGAGAAAGCGGTGCTCCGTATCGCTTCCAAGAACGGTTTTACCAGGGACAAGCGGGAACTGGGCTTTACCGAGGAGGAGCTGGAGCGTTATGACAAGATCATTGCACAACCCCATGGTATCATTCTGATCACCGGACCAACCGGTAGCGGTAAATCAACGACCTTATATACGATGCTTACCTCCTTGAATAAGGAGGGTCTTAATCTAATTACAATAGAGGATCCGGTGGAAGCTCATATTCCCGGAGTGAACCAGATACAGGTGAATGAGCGGGTGAATCTCACCTTTGCAACAGCACTTCGCTCTATCCTAAGACAGGACCCGGATATCATCATGGTGGGTGAGATCCGTGACCATGAGACCGCAGAGATAGCAGTAAAGGCTTCTATCACCGGTCATCTTGTAGCCAGTACGATCCATACGAATTCGGCAGCCAGTACAATTACCCGAATGACGGATATGGGTGTGGAGCCCTATCTGCTATCGGAGGCCTTGGCGGGAATTATTTCCCAGCGTCTGGTCCGTAAGCTCTGTCCGGAATGCAAACGAAAGAGAGAAGCAAATGAACTGGAGAAGCATGTGCTCGGCTATCCGGTCACAAAGCCTTTGCAGGTTTATGAGGCCCCTGGCTGTGTGAAATGCAATGAAACCGGCTATATTGGCCGAATCGGTGTATACGAGATACTTCAGACCTCAGCAAGAATCAGAGAGGCCATCCGTAAGAAATGGCCAACCGATGCCGTCGCTGAGATTGCTGAATCCGAAGGGATGAAGCCCTTACGGATCAGAGCAGTCGAGCTGGTTTTCAAAGGAATCACCTCTGTGGATGAGCTGATGAGAATTTCAATTGATGAGGACTAATAGAACCGATGAAATATTGTTGCTTTTAAGTAAAACGGTTAAACAAAAAGATGAAACATGGAACAAGGGAAGTACAGATTAGTGAAGAATAGTGGAGGGTTAACAGATGCTTACGATAGATGACCTGCTCATAGACGCACAGAACCGGAAAGCATCCGATTTGCATCTGACGGTTGGAGTATCTCCGAAATGCAGAATTCATGGGGAACTGGTAGACATGGGGTATCCATCCTTGACGCCGGACGATACGACTAGAATCATCATGCCGATTATTCCGGAACGACTGCGGGATGTCCTTGCAGCCAAGGGTGAGATTGATTTCTCCTATTCCATTCCTGCCAGGGGCAGATACCGTGTGAATGTATTCCGACAGAGAGGCTCACTGGCACTGGTAATTCGTATCATCAATACGACCATCCCAAAGCCTGAGCTATTGGGATTACCATATTCCGTAGTTGAACTAACGAAGAAGAAGAGGGGTCTTGTACTGGTCACCGGTCCTACCGGAAGCGGTAAATCAACGACACTGGCCTCCTTGCTGGATATCATTAATAGCTACTATAACTGCCATATCATCACCCTGGAGGACCCGATCGAGTATTTGCATTCTCATAAGAAGTCCGTGGTAAATCAGAGAGAGATCGGCACCGATTCTCTGTCCTTTGGCAATGCACTCCGAGTGGTGCTCCGTGAAGATCCGGATGTCATACTGGTCGGTGAGATGAGAGACTTTGAAACCATCGAAATTGCGATAACTGCAGCTGAGACAGGCCATCTGGTATTCTCCACCCTACATACCATCGGCGCGGTCAGTACGATTGATCGTATCATTGACGTATTTCCGCCACATCAGCAGCAGCAGATTCGAGTGCAGCTGGCCTCCGTACTGGAGGGCGTGATTTCCCAGCAGCTGATTCCCACGATTGATGATACGGGAAGGGTGGCTGCCTTTGAGATCATGCTATCGACACCTGCCATCCGGAACCTAATTCGTGAGGGGAAGAACCATCAGATTTCTTCCTTTATTCAGACCAATAAGAAGCTGGGAATGCAGACCATGGATGATGCAATCTTTGACCTCTATCTGAAGGGAGCCATCAGTAAGGAGCATGCACTGTCCTTTTCACAGGATATCTTGACCATGGAACGAAAGATGATATAGTGTTTACGGAGTTCAGGTTTATATCATAGATACGTGATTTACCTTGCAGCACTTAATTTCAGCATCATAGAACGGCACATGCTTTGTCAGGATCAGTAAGCTTATGAACGGTCTTAGCGATGATTTTACATAAGGAATACTAGGGTACAGGTAAGGATGAAATTAGTTGGGGGGGGAGATACCTTTGGCCGGTTATTCATATGTCGCCATAGATGCCTATGGGAAAGAAATAAAGGGTAAGATGGAAGCTCCGGATCAGGACCGTGTATACCATACGCTGAAGGCAGAGGGGATGTTCCCTGTCACAATCAAGCAGCTGGGTATCCTGCAGAAGGACATTAACATTCAGCTGTCAAATCCGATCAAGCCCAGGGACCTAAGCGTATTCACCAGACAGTTTGTCAGTATCCTTCATGCCGGTGTGCCGATTGTCGCAGCACTGGATATGCTGGTGGAGCAGACTGAGAATAAGGTCCTTCGAAAAGCCGTCAGCAACACGCTGATGATGGTTGAGAAGGGGGAGCGTCTCGCTGATTCGATGCGCAATCAGGGAAGGATCTTCCCGCCAATTCTCATTAATATGGTGGAAGCCGGGGAAGCCTCCGGTAATCTGGAGACCTCACTGGAACGTATGGCGACTCATTTCGAGAAGGAAGCCAAGCTAAAAGCCCTGATTAAGAAGGCCATGGTATACCCGGCAGCTCTGGGGATAATTTCTTTTGCAGTATTAGTGCTTATGGTAGTATTCGTCATACCCAGCTTCATGCGGATGTTTGAATCGATGGATATGAAGATGCCTGCAATCACATTGGGAATTCTATCTGTCAGCAAATTTATCACCAGCAGGTGGTATATCCTTTTGGGAGCCATAGCTGCTGTGATAGGCGGTATCACGGCTTTCAAAAATACCTACAAGGGGGAAGTGTTCTTTGCGAGGCTGGCACTGAAGACACCACTGATCGGTAAATTGAAGGTGAAAACTGCCAGTGCAAGATTTAGCAGAACCTTAGGTACCTTACTGGCAGCCGGCATACCCCTAATGGAAGCGATTGATATCACCGCAAGGACGATGGATAATATCATCATCAAGAAGATGCTCTTGGATTCCAGGGAAGAGGTAGCAAGAGGAGTGCCCTTATCCCTACCCTTACAGACTTCCGGCTTATTTCCGCCAATGGTATATCATATGACCAAGATCGGTGAGGAGACGGGTAATCTGGAGCAGATGCTGACGAAGATCGCTGATTATTATGATGAGGAGGTGGAGGTGGCAACCCAGGGTATGACAGCTGC